>CAZQTH010000025.1:0-20869 GCA_964596175.1 uncultured Clostridium sp.
TAGCTAAACCTATTATTTGAATTAAGAAAAGAATCAGAATAATCTGGTTCTTTTCCTTTTCTTTATTTATTGTTGCATAAAATTCACTTTAGAATAACCAAGAGTTATTGAACTTAAAGCATAAATGTTGTAAAATAAAAATGGTGGTAATATGAAAGAGCAAATATATGAAATAAAAAATATAGATTCATTTGAATTAAAAGATATATTTAACTGTGGACAATGCTTTAGATGGAACAAGCAAGAAGATGGAAGCTATACAGGAGTATTTAAAGAAAATGTCCTAAATGTAAAAAAAGAAGAGAATAATAAAGTTATATTTAAAGGAATATGTAATGAAAATATAAAAAAAGTAGTAGAAGACTATTTTGATTTAAATAGAGATTATAAAAAAATAAAAAATACCTTAAGTAAAATAGATGATAATATGAAAAAGAGTGTTGAATACGGTGCTGGGATACGAATACTTAATCAAGACTTATGGGAAACAATAATATCTTTTATAATATCTGCAAACAACAATATCCCAAGAATAAAAGGAATAATAGAAAGATTATCTAAAAACTATGGAAAAGAAATAGACTATAATGGAAAAAAATATTATACACTTCCATTAGCAGAAGAATTAAAAGATGTAAGTATAGAAAAATATAGAGAATTAGGATTAGGATTTAGAGACATAAGACTTTATGAAACAACTAAAATGATACTAAATGGAGAAATAGACTTAGATGAATTAAGAAATAATCCAAACACCATAGAAGTAAGGGATAAACTATTAACATTATCGGGAGTAGGACCAAAAGTTGCAGATTGTATATTACTATTTTCAGATTTAAAAAGATTTGAAGTATTTCCAATAGATGTATGGGTAAGAAGAGTTATGAATGACTTATATATAAAAAATGAAGATGAAACAAAAGTAAATAAAAAACAAATAGAAAAAATAGCAAAAGAAAAATTTGGAAATTTAGCAGGACTAGCACAACAATACTTATTTTATTGGAGAAGAGAAGCATAATTTCGCAATTGAGACATTTTATTTGCAAAATGGGAGGTAAAGATGAGTTTAAGGCTTATATATGGTAAATCTGGTAGTGGTAAAAGTAGCTATTGCTTTTCTGAAATTGCAAGATTAATTGAACAAGAAAATGAAAAGAAAATTTTTATAATAACACCAGAACAATTTTCATTTACAGCTGAGAGGAAACTTATGGATGAAATGGAAAAGTTAGGAAGCCATGCAGCAATTTCAGCAGAAGTTGTAACTTTAAGTAGAATGGCTTATAGAGTTATTCAAGAAGTTGGTGGAAATAATGAGCATCTTTCTAAATGTGGTAAAGCTATGCTAATTTATTCAATACTTAGTAATAACCAAAAGAACTTAAAATTTTTGGGTAAGACAGATGAAAATATTGATTTAAGTATGAGAGCAATTACAGAGTTTAAGAAACATGGTGTAAGTGTTGAAAGTTTGTTAGATGAAATAGATAAAACAGAAGATGTATATTTAAAAAATAAATTACAAGATATGGCTTGTATTTATCAAAACTTTGAAGAAAAAATTTTAGGAAGCTATATAGAAGATACTGATTTACTAACTATTTTAGCAGAGAACTTAAATAAAGTAGATTTAGTAAAGAACAGCATAATATTTATAGATGAATTTGCAGGTTTTACATATCAAGAATACCAAGTTATTAAAGAAATGCTTGCATTGGCAAAGCAGGTAAATATAACAATATGTGTAGATAATCTGAATTTTAATACTAATCCAGATATTGATATTTATTATCCAAATAAACTAACTGTAAAGAAATTATTAGACTTGGCTAAAGAAAATGATATTGGGATTGAAGAGTCAGAACACTTATCAATTGAGCCTCGTTTTAAAACAGAAGAATTAAAATTCCTAAGTAACAATTTGTATAATCCTAAATCCACAAAATATGTAAAAAATGTGGAAAACTTATCTCTATTCTTAGCTAAAAATGAATATTCAGAAGTAGAAGAAACAGCAAAAAAAATTCAAGATTTAGTAAGAAAAGAAAATATGCATTATAATGATATATCAATTATAACTAATAATATAGAAGGTTATTCATCATTAGTTAGAGCCATTTTTAGAGAATATGACATACCTGTTTTTATAGATGAAAAAAGAGACTTAAACCAAAATATAATAGTTCAATATGTGCTTAATATATTGGAGATTTTAACTAAAAACTTTTCTTCTGAATCTATATTTAGTTATATAAAATTAGGTTTTTTAGATTATGATAAAGAAGAGATTTTTAAATTAGAAAACTATTGTGACAAATGGGGTATTAAATTAAATAAATGGAAAAGAGATTTTACATATGAGATAGATAATGAAAATAAGAAAAATGAAGTAGAAAGGCTAAATCAAATAAGAAAAGAAATAATAAATCCGTTACTTAAATTACAAGAGGACATAAGAAAAGAAAAAACTGCTAAAAATATTACTAAATTATTATATAAATTTTTAATTTCTCAAGGGATAGAAGAAAAAATATCTATTAAAATGAAAGAACTAGAAGATAATAATTTAATAGATTTAGCGAATGAATATAAAGAAAGTTATAAAATAATACTAAATATATTAGATGAAATAGTTTTAATATTTAATGAAGATAAAATGACTATTGATAAATACCAAAAGATATTAAAAATAGGATTAAAAAATAGTGGACTTGGAAAAATACCAGGAACAGCTGACCAAGTTATTTTGGGAGATGTTGATAGGTCAAGGAGTCATAAGGTAAAAGTAGTATTTATTTTAGGATTAAATGATGGAAGTTTTCCAAATAGTAATAAAGATGAAGGTTTTTTAGATGATAGTGATAGGAAAATATTAAAACAAGATGGAATAGAACTTGCAAATGATACAATTGAGCAGTTATATGAAGACAAATTTAATATATATAAAGCATTTACAACAGCAGAAGAAAGAATTTATTTATCATATAGTTCATCAGATAAAGACGGAAAATCATTAAGACCATCAATGCTAATTACACAAATTAAAAAAATGTATCCAAAGTTAAAAGAAGAAAGTGATGTAATAACTAAAAAATATGAACTTGTAAACAAACAAGTTACTTATGAAGAATTAATAGAAAATATTTCAAAAATAAGGAATAAAGAAGAAATAGATGAAATATGGTATCAAATATATAATTATTATAAATCACAAGAAGGATGGAATAAAAAATTACAAGAAGATTTAGAAGGCTTAAGATATACAAATGTTCCAGAGAATATAAAGCAAGAGAATATAGACAAGCTATATGGTAATACACTGAAGACAAGTGTATCAAGATTAGAAAAGTATAGGGGATGTCCATTTTCATATTACTTACAATATGGATTAAAACTAAAAGAGAAAGAAGAACTAAAAGTACAAAGCTTTAATACAGGTTCATTTATGCATGAAACAATAGATAACTTTTTCGAATATGTAAGACAGGAAAATCTTAATTTAGCTGAAATAGAAGAAAATAAAATTTTAGAAATAGTATCTAAAATAATAGATGAAAGTTTGAAGTTAAACAAAAACTTTATTTTTACAGCAACAACTAAATATAAAGTATTAGTAAGAAGACTAAAAAAAATAATATCAAAAGCATTGAAATATATAATTGAAACAATTATATATAGTGATTTTAAGATATCAGGGACAGAAATAGAATTTAATGAAAAGGGAAAATATAAACCAATTATTCTAGAGTTAGAAAACGGTAAGAAAATAGAAATAACAGGAAAAATTGATAGAATAGATACAGCAACTAATGAAGATGGGAAATATTTAAGAATAATAGATTATAAGTCATCAGCCAAAAATATAGACTTAAATGAAGTATATGCAGGACTTCAAATACAACTTTTGACATATACGGATGCAATTTGCCGTCAAGAAGATATAATACCAGCAGGGATATTCTACTTTTCATTATTGGAACAAATCGTTAATGCAGATAAAAGGATAGATGAGGATGAAATAGAAGAACTAATTAGGAAAAACTTTAGAATGAAAGGCTTAATTATTGCAGACGTAAAAATAATAAAAATGAATGATAATACTTTAGAACAAGGAAGTTCAAAATTAGTACCAGCTGCAATAACAGCAAAAGGAAGCATTAATGAAAGATGGACAAATGGTGTTAAACAAGAAGAATTTAAAGTATTACAAGATTATATATATAAAACAATAAAAGATATTTCAAAAGAAATACTAAGTGGAAAAATAGATTTAAAACCATATAATAAATCAGGAAAAACCCCATGTGAATATTGTGAATATAAAACAATATGTGGATTTAATCCTCATTTAAAAAACAATAAATACAATTATATAGATAAAAAATCAAAAGATGAAGTTTTAATTAAAATGAAAAACGATAAATTTTAGGAGGAAAGATGGATTTATCAAATAATGATGTTATTCATGTAAAAAAAGATGGAGTAGAATATTTACAATTTAGAAAATTACTACAATATAGTGATATTATAAATCATGCATATTCACTAGGAGTGAATGTGAATTATAGGACATCTACATTAGAAAAAAATGTGGAAGAAAAAGAGTATAAAGAAACTTTAAATAATTATAAATTATTATGTGAAAAGATAGGAAGTAATTATTTAAATATAGTAAAACCAATTCAAAGACATACTGATAATGTGAAAGTAATATTAGAAAAAATTAATAAAAATGCACCAGATTTTAGTAAAAAACAATATGAAAATATTGATGGATTAATTACAAATAGACCCAATTTAATGCTTTCAACAACAAGTGCAGATTGTATTTCATTATTATTTTTTGATCCAGAAAAAAAAGTGATTGCAAATGTACATTCTGGTTGGAAAGGAACTCTTCAAAGAATATCTATAAAAACAGTAGAAAAGATGATAAATGACTTTAACTGTATATCAGAAGATATAATTGTTTGTATTTGTCCGTCAATTAGGAAATGTCATTTTGAGGTTGAAAAAAATGTTAAAGATATATTTGAAAAGGAATTCCAAGACTTAGGTGAAGAAAACTTAAAAGAGATAATAGAAGAAAAAATACCTAATAATAAATGGAATATAGATACTGTTTTAATTAACAAAATAATATTAGAAAAAAGAGGATTAAGAAAAGAAAATATAATAGATAGCAAAATTTGTACAATGTGTAATCCAGAAATTTTACATTCATATAGAGTAGAAAAAGAAAATTATGGGCTAAATACAGCTTTAATAGAATTAAAGGAGAAAATATAATATGATAATCCCAAATAGATTAAAAAAAGGTGATAAGATAGGTGTTGTTGCACCATCAAATCCTATAATTGATGATAATATAGAAGAAATAATGATGGCAAAAGAAAAAGTGGAAAAAGATGGTTTTAGAGTAAAGTTTTCAAAAAACCTTTTTTCCAACACAAATGGATATAGTAGTTCTGCTAAAGAAAAAGCAGATGATATAAATGATATGTTTGCAAATAAAGAAATAAAAATGATATGGTGTGCAAAAGGAGGAGAAAATTCAAATTCTACTTTTGAATACTTAGATTATGATATAATAAGAAAAAATCCAAAAATCATATGCGGTTATAGTGACATAACATCACTTACGAACATTATAACTGCAAAAACTGGACTTGTTACATTTAGTGGGACAAATTTTAAAACAATTGCAGCAGATGAAACAGATTTTAGTTATGGTGAAGTATTAAAACGTTTTGTGGATTGTGATATTAATCTGGGAAAAGCTAAAGATTATAAAGTATTAAAAGAAGGAATAGCAGAAGGAGAATTAATCGGAGGTAATCTTAGTTTAACTAGAGGTTTAGTAGAAGGAAAATATAAAATAGATTTTAAAGATAAAATATTATTTTTAGAAGAATTAGGTTTTGAAACAGGACCAGCAATGATAAGTAATTATTTATATTATATGAAGCAAAATGGAGTGTTTAACAAAATAAAAGGATTATGGATAGGTAATTATAATCATGAAAGTAATATCTCTTTAGAAAAAATAGTTGTAGATGTTATTGGGAATGAATATAATTTTCCAATTATAAAATCAGATAATTTTGGACATATTGAGGAAAAAATAGTAATACCAATTGGAACAAAAGCAAAGATAGATACATATTCAAGAGAAAAAATAAAATTAGAAGAAAAATGTGTTATATAAAAGGAGAATAAAATGTACGACAATTGGGATGATTTAGAAGAATCAATAAAAGGATGTAATAAATGTAAATTATGTAGTGGAAGACAAAATATAGTCTTTGGAACAGGAAATAAAAATACCAGATTAATGTTTATAGGAGAAGGACCTGGTGCAGACGAGGATAGACTTCGGAGAACCATTTGTAGGAAGAGCAGGGAAACTTATGAATTTAGCTTTTCAAGCAATAGGATTAAAAAGAGAAGAAGTTTATATTGCTAATATTGTAAAATGCAGACCACCAGGAAATCGTAATCCAGAAGAAGATGAATGTGAAGCTTGTATGGATTATTTAAGAAATCAGGTAATATTAGTAAAACCAGAAATTATAGTACTTCTCCGGAAGTGTTGCTTTAAAACATATATTAGGAAAAGAGTATGGTATAACTGCATCAAGAGGAAAATGGGTAGAGAAAAAAGAAATAAAATATATGCCAACATGGCATCCAGCAGCACTTTTAAGAGACGAGACCAAAAAAATAGATTTTGTAAATGATTTGCGATTAGTAATAAAGGAATTGAATAACTAGTATAAATGTTTGACTGACTAAGTGTTATATATTAAAATATATTAAAATGATTTAGAGAGGTAAAGATGGAAGGAATAAAAGAAAAAGCAGAATATTGTTTAAATTGTAAGGTAAAGCCATGTTCAAATAAAGGATGTCCTTTACATAATGAAATACCAGATTTTATAAAAGAAGTAAAAGAAGAAAATTTTGAAAAGGCATATCAGATATTGTCTAAAACAACAGTATTACAAGGAGTTTGTGGAAGAATTTGTCCTCACAAAAAACAATGCGAAGGATCATGTGTAAGAGGAATTAAAGGAAACCCTGTAGAAATAGGAGATTTAGAAGCACTTGTTTTTGATAAAGCAATGGAAGAGGGCAATTCTTTATCAAAAGTTTGGAAAGAAGAAATAGAAGAAAATAAAGGAAAAAAAGTAGCAGTAATAGGTGGTGGGCCAGCAGGATTAACAGCTGCAGCATTTTTAGCTAAAGGAGGTATAGATGTCACAATCTATGAAAAATATGATTATCTAGGTGGTCTTTTAATACATGGCATACCAGATTTTAGACTTGATAAAAAAATTGTAAAACAAACAGTAAAAAACATTTTGGACTTAGGTATTAAAGTAGAATACGGGAAAGTGCTTGGAAAAAACTTAAACTTAGATGATTTAGAAAAGGAATATGATGCTGTGTTTTTAGCATTTGGAGCAAACTGTTCTTCTAAAATGGGAATAGAAGGAGAAGAATTAGATGGTGTATATGGAGGAAATGAATTATTAGAATATAAGATGCATCCAAATTATGAAGGAAAAATAGTTGCAGTTGCTGGTGGTGGAAATGTAGCAATGGACTGTGCAAGAACTATAAAAAGACTTGGTGCAAAGGAAGTAAAAGTAGTGTATAGAAGAGCAAGAGAACAGATGCCAGCAGAGGATAAAGAAATAGAAAAAGCAATGGAAGAAGGAGTGGAATTCTTATTTCAAAACAATATAGTGAAAATTATAGGAAAAGATAAAGTAGAAAAATTGGAATTAATAAAAACTAAGTTAGTTCAAAAAGAGGGAGATACAAGATTATCACCTGTAAATATAGAAGATAGTAATTATATAATAGATGCAGATTATGTTGTTATGGCATTAGGAGCTGTTCCTGAAACTTTTGTAAAGAGTTTAGAACTGAATTTAACAAAATGGGGTAATATTGAAGTAAGTGAAAATTATGAAACATCAAGACCTAAAATATATGCAGGAGGAGATTTAGCTGGAGTAAGAGGAACAGTAGCATGGGCAGCATATTCTGGAAGAGAAGCAGCAAAAAAAATAATAAAAAAATTAAAAGAAGCTTAAGTTTAAGCTTCTTTAAGTTTAAGTTTTTGCTTCTTTATTCATTAATATTCTCTTCTGTTTTTTCACCTAAAATCAACCTTTTAATAGTTTTAAATATTGAAACAAATATATTTTCTTTTTTAGTAATCACTTTAATAGCAGTTTTAACTTCTCCATTTTCTAAGCTAGTATATTTCTTTTCTAATTCCATCATTTTATTTACATAGTAATCATTAAAGAAAGTATAACCTTCCATACATCCAAGATAATCTTTAAATGCATACAATTTCTTTCTATAGTTTTCAAGTTCTTCTAAGTTAGAAATTGAATCAAAAGCTTTATCAAAATAGCTAGAAATTATAAGGTTTTGAGTTCTCATAAATGTTAAAGAAATTTCATTTTTTAATTCATCAATCTTCTCAAGCATTCCGTCTACTTTTTTATTTCTATCATCTATAGTAGCTATCTTATTATTTAACTTAATAATCTCTTCTTCTCTATTTAAAATCTCATCAAAAGAATTTTGAATAGCGATAAAAGTTTTTTGAGATGTTAAGTCTGCAAAAATATACTTAAAGTTATCATTACTATTTAATGTACTTTCAAACAAAACATTTTCACCAACTAAATATGCTAGTTGATTAGCTAAACAACATTCCAAAGGATAGTATGAAGGACTTGTTGTTTTAAAACTTATACCGAAAATATTTAACATATTCTTTTGGAATACCATTTACTTTAGATGCCATAAGTTGAACAGCTGCTTCATTTAAACCTAATCCGTAAATTTTGAATTCTGTATAATCACAAAGTCCCATTCTTACTAAATAATTTCTTTTATCTTTTACTTCTTGTATATAATGAATACATTCATGTATTGCAAATTCTTCTAAATCTTCATCTTGAATATGTTCATTAAAATATATAGAAGTATTTTTATAAAAGTAATTAGCTTCAGCCATACCTTCAGGCATTTTTGCTTTATACATATTTAATCTAGACAATTTAATAAATAATTCATTTTGATTTAAATTAAATTCTGGAAATGTTTCACATAGTTTCATAGAAACATTTCTTGCAATTGAATTAATTCTTAAAGTGTCTAATTTTTCTGTTACTTCAATTCCATCTTTTCTTAAATCTGATTCTACACTCATATTTTATCTCCTTGTAGTCTAATCTAACAATATTATACTATAAAAAAAGGAAAAGAGTATTTCATAAGTATTAAATATTAATTACAGTTTAGTTACAAAAATTTTTCTTTACTTGACTTTTATAATTAGAGTTATTATAATCATGATAATTTAAAATCTAATGGAATTAAAACTCAAAATGTATTTTTTAAGTTCTTAATATATTTTTCCACTATTAAAGAAATTATTTTAAACAATGTTATCTTAATATATAAGAAAGGAAAACTCTAAAACTTGAAAAGGAGAATAAAAAATGTTAGAATTGCATCTGTAGAGGTGAGAAAATGATAGATATTACAAAAGCAAAAAAAGAATTTAAAAAATATGCAGAAAATTATGATATAAACAATCCAAAAATAAAATTAAAGGTTGCTCATATGGAAAGAACTTCTAATATTGCAAGAAAAATGGCTGAAAGTTTGGAATTACCAAAAGAAGATATAAAACTTGCTGAGCTAATTGGTTTACTTCATGATATAGGAAGGCTTGAACAAGCAAAAAAGTATGGAACATTTGTAGATAAATTAAGTGAAGATCACGGAAAACTTGGGGCAAATATATTATTTAAAGATGGGTTAATCAGAAGATTTATAGAAGATGAAAAATATGATAGAATAATAGAACTTGCAATAGTAAACCATAATAAGGATAAAAATGATCTTCCAAAAGATTTAAATAAACAAGAAGATTTACACATCAAATTAATAAGAGATAGTGATAAAACAGATATATTATATATATTAACATTTGATGATGAAAAAGCTATATGGGAGACAGACAAATTAATAGAAGAAAAGTTTTCAGATGAAGTATATAGAGAATTTGTTAAAGAACACAAAATAATATATAAAAATAGAAAAACAAATGCAGATACATTAATTTGCCAGTTTGCATATGTATTTGATTTTAATTTTGATTATGGCTTAAAGTATGTTTATGAAAATAAATATTATGATAAATTGTATAATAGATTTGATTTCAAAGACGAAAAGACTAAAAAAAGATTTGAGAACATATACAATATAACTAATAATTATTTAAAAAGAAAGAGTTGAGAAAATAATGGTCAATTTAGAAAACTGCAAAGAAGAATTTTTAAAATATACTGAACAATTTAATCTAGAAAATGAATCAATTAAAAGAAAGCAATTACATTCATTAAGAGTAATGGAAGAAAGTAAAAAAGTAGCAGAAGCATTAAATTTAAATAAAGAAGAAATAGAATTAGCAAGTTTAATAGGTCTTCTTCATGATATAGGAAGATTTGAGCAATACAATAGAAATAGTGGATATTTAAATGAAATGTTGTTAGATCATGCTAAATTGGGAATAGAAGTATTAGAAAAAAATGATTATATAAAAAAATATATAGATAATGAACATTATATTCCAATAATATATGAAGCAATAAAAAATCATAATAAATATAAAATAGAAGAAGGATTAAATGATGAAGAATTATTATTTGCAAAAATCGTAAGAGATGCAGATAAATTAGATATTCTTTATGAAGGAGTAGAAATATATTGGAATACTCAAAGAGAAAAGGAAAGTGTAGAAAATAGTAAAATAAGTGTAAAGATAGAACAACAATTTAAAGTAGAAAGGGTAGTAAAAAAGCTTGGAAGCGAAAGAAATGATACAGTAGATGGGCTATTAATATTATTATCATATATATATGATATAAACTTTAAAGAAACATTACAAATAGTGGATAAAGAAAATTATGTTGATAGAATATTAAAAAGATTTGATTTCAAAGAAGAAAAAACAAAAGAACAAATAGAAAATTTAAGAAAAATATTACTTAGGTATATAAAACTAAAATTAAGAAGAAGTTAAAAAGGATGATAAAATTGGTTAAAAAATTAATAATAACAGAAAAACCATCTGTTGCAATGGAGTTTGCAAAAGCATTAAAAATAACAACTAAAAGAAAGGATGGATATTTAGAATCAGATAAATGGGTAATAACTTGGTGTGTAGGACATTTGGTAACGATGAGTTATCCAGAAAAATATGATGAAAAATTAAAATTTTGGAGATTAGATACACTTCCATTTATTCCAGAAAGGTGGAAATATGAAATAATCCCTCAAGTACAAAAGCAATTTAATATAGTTCAAGGATTACTTCAAAGAGAAGATGTAGAAGAAATATATAATGCTGGTGATTCTGGAAGAGAGGGAGAATATATACAAAGATTAGTATTTATGATGGCAAAACCTAATCCAAAAGCTAAAATGAAAAGAGTTTGGATAGATTCGCAAACAGAAGAAGAAATATTGAGAGGAATAAAAGAGGCAAAAAACTTATCAGAATATGATAGTTTATCTGACAGTGCTTATTTAAGAGCAAAAGAAGATTATTTAATAGGAATTAATTTTTCAAGGTTACTTTCTATAATATATGGAAAAGATTTAGCAAATAAAATAAATGAGGATAAAGCTTCTATTTCAGTTGGAAGGGTTATGACATGTGTACTTGGAATGGTTGTATCAAGAGAAAGAGAAATAAGAAATTTTAAGAAAACAAAATATTTTAAAATTCAAGGTTTATTTGGAAATAATGAAGAAAATATTAAAGCAGAATGGAAAGTAAATGAACAATCACAAATGTTTGAATCTCCTAAATTATACAATGAGTCAGGATTCAAAAAAGAGAATGATGCAAAGGATTTTATAAAGAAAATAGCAGGAAAGAATGCTAAAATAATTGAACTTAAAAAATCAAAACAAAAAGAAAATCCACCACTTTTATTTAATTTAGCAGAAATACAAAATCAATGTACGAAAAGATTTAAAATAAAACCAGATGAAACATTAGATATAATACAAAATTTATATGAGAAAAAATTAGTCACATATCCAAGGACAGATGCAAGAGTGTTATCAACGGCAGTAGCAAAAGAAATTACTAAAAATTTAAATGGACTAGCAAGAGGATATAAGGATGAAGAGGTACAAGGATATATTAAAAAGATGGTAGATGAAAAATATCCGACTAACTTAGTAAAAACAAAATATGTAAATGACAGTAAAATAACAGACCACTATGCAATTATACCAACAGGACAAGGATTTGAAAACTTTAATAATTTATCTGAATTGCATAAAAAAGTATATAAAGTAATTGTAAATAGATTTTTAGCAATATTTTATCCACCAGCTGAATATCAAAAAATACAAATAACTTTAGAAATAGAAAATGAAAAAAATAAAGAAAACTTTCATGCAAGTGAAAAAGTATGTCTAAAACAAGGCTTTTTAGAAATTCTAAAACCTGAGAGAACAAATAACAAAAAGAAAGAAGAAAATAAAAATATTAGTGAGGAAAATGATGTTGAAAATAATATAGAAATATTAAAGAACTTAAAAAAAGGACAGGTTTTAGAAGTAAAAAATTATGAATTAAAAGAAGCGGAAACTTCACCTCCTTCTAGATATAATTCAGGCTCTATAATTTTAGCTATGGAAAATGCAGGAAAGCTAATTGAAGACGAAGAATTAAGAGAACAAATAAAAGGAGCAGGGATTGGTACTAGTGCAACAAGGGCTGAAATTATAAAAAAATTAGAGAAGATAAAGTATATAGATATTAACAAAAAAACCCAAATAATAACGCCTACTCTTAAAGGAGAAACTATATATGACATTGTATATCAATCTATGCCAGATATGTTAAATCCAAAACTAACAGCAAGTTGGGAAAAAGGATTAGATATGGTTGCAAAAAAAGAAATAAAACCAGATATTTTTATGGAGAAATTAACAAATTATATTAATTCTAAATTTAATAAATTGGTTATTAAAATGTAAATATAGTATATAAAAAATAAAGTCAATAATTGACAAAGTGATAAGATTTTGGTATAACATATATATACAAAAGAGAGGAGAGATACATATGGACGAAAAAAAATATAAATCAGTTACAGTGATTTGGGGAGTAATTTTCTTAATTCTACAAGCATTAATATTAATTGATGCAGTTGGTTTAAGACCTGATTATTATACATATTTACAAAAACTATTAAAATCATTTATAGCAGTAGTTATGATTGGATTAGTTATAATCTTTATAGTACTTTCTTTAAAAAAGAAAAAATCAGGACCTATTATAGGAATGGTAGTTGGAGCAGTATATATTTTAAACTTTAACATTGTAAGCACAATAGTAGGTATTTGGTTTGTTTTCTCTTGTGCAAGTATGTTAAAAGATCTTAAGCTAGTAGAAACTGTTGTAGAAAAAGAAAAACCAAAAGAAGTAAAACATGAAGAAAAGCAAGAAGAAAGTGCATAGACTGGGAGAATAATATGAATACAATCCTTGGAGAGCTAGGAAAGAGCAAAAAGTTTATTGACATTGTAAATAATATAGAAAATAAAAAAAGTCCGATAGCAATATCGGGCTTAAATGACGTTGGAATGATACAAGTTGGAACAGCAATTCATGAATATACTAAAAAACCAATTTGTATATTAACATATAATGAGATACAAGCAAAAAAAATATATGAAGATATAAAATATTTTACAGAAAATGTAGTATTTTTTTCCAAAAAAGATGTTGTAACATATGATTATGTTGCAGAAAGTAAGGAAAATTTATATGAAAGAATAGAAAGTTTAAACAAAGTAAAATCAAAAAGAGGTTTGATTGTAGTCACTACAATCGAAGCTTCTATACAAAAATTGCCTAAAAAAGGAATTCTATTTAAAAATGAACTTAAGTTTAAAGTTGGAAAAGAATATAATCTAGATGATATAAAAAAAGATTTAGTAAGTTTAGGTTATGTTAGATATGATTTAATAGAAGGAAGAGGACAGTTTAGTGTAAGAGGAGATATTGTAGATATTGCAGTAAATAATAGAACAGGTATTAGAATTGAGTTTTGGGGAGATGAAGTCGATTCTATCCGTGAATTTAGTATAAAGAGTCAAAGGTCAATTGGAAATAAACAAGAAACTACAATTTATCCGGCACACGAATATGTCTTAGAACAAGATGTAGATGAAGTTTGTAAAAAAATAATAGAAAAATATAAAAATTGTGAAAATCAAAATATAATAGAAGAAGATATAGAACAAATAAAATTAGGTAATTATACAAGTAAAATAGATAAATATTTTGACTGTTTTTATGAAAAACAAGAAACAATATTAGATTATTTAAATTCTAATTACATAATTCTTATTGATGAAATAAATAAAATAGAGCAAAGAAGCAAAAACATAAAAAAAGATAGAGAAAATCTACTATCGAACTTAATTTTAAAAGAAAAAGAAATACCAGAAGCAATTTCTAATGAATTGGATTTTGATGATATTTTAAATGTCTTAAATAAAAAACAGATAGTCTATATTGAAAAACAAGATAGTATATCAAAATTAGATTGTGAAAAATATAAATTTAATTATAGAGATGTTAACTATTATAAAAGTGAAACAAATAATCTATTTAAAGATTTAAAAGACAATTTAAAGAAAAATAAAAATACTTATATATTAATAGAGACAAAAGAAAAAGCAAAAAAGTTAAAAGAGTTATTAGAAAAAGAAGAAATTACTTGTAAAATAGAGGAAAAATTAAATCAAACAATAGTTGTAAAATCAAGGGAAAATATTGTTACAATATCTGTTGGTAAACTTTCATCTGGATTTGAAAATTATGACATAAATCAAATTGTAATCGAGGCAGACGAACTAATTAGTGGAGAGAAGAAAAAAAGAAGAGTTACAAACACTGTTTTCAAAGAAGGAGAAAAAGTAGTTTTTGCAGACTTAAAAACAGGTGATTATGTAGTACATAGAAAATATGGAATTGGTATCTACACAGGGGTAAATACTATAAAAACTGACGGAATTGTTAAAGATTATATTAAAATAAAATATGCAGATGATGCAGTTCTTTATATCCCTACAAGTGATTTAGATAGTATAAGAAAATATGTTGGTGGAGATAAGATAAAACCAAAGATTAATAAACTTGGTAGCAAAGATTGGGAAAAAACTAAAACTAAAGTTAAGAATAATTTAAAAGAAGTAGCAAAAGAGTTGATTGAACTTTATGCAAAAAGAGAAAAAGCTACAGGTTTTAATTTTAGTAAAGATACTCCTTGGCAAAAAGAGTTTGAAGATAAATTCCTATATCAAGAAACAGATGATCAATTAAGATGTATTGAAGAAATAAAAAAAGATATGGAAAAACCAAAACCAATGGATAGATTACTATGTGGTGATGTTGGTTATGGCAAAACAGAAGTTGCAATGAGAGCAGCATTTAAAGCAGCAATGGATGGAAAACAAGTTGCATATTTAGCTCCTACAACGGTTCTAGCAGAGCAACAATACCAAGAGTTTAAAGAAAGAATGAAAGATTTCCCTATAAGAATAGAAATATTAAATAGATTTAAGAGTAGAAAATATCAAAATGAAGTTATTAAGAAACTAAAATTTAGTGAAATAGATATTTTAATTGGTACACATAGAATACTTGGAAAAGATGTAGAATTTAAGAACTTAGGATTATTAATAATAGATGAAGAGCATAGATTTGGTGTAAAAGCTAAAGAAAAAATAAAACAAATGAAAATGAATATAGATGTTTTAACAATGACAGCAACACCAATTCCAAGAACAATGCATATGTCTATTGTAGGAATTCGTGATATGTCTGTTATTTATGAGCCACCATATAATAGAAAACCAGTTCAAACTTATGTATTAGAATATGATGAAGAAGTAATACGAGAGGCTATTATTAAAGAAATTGAAAGAAATGGTCAAGTTTTTTATATATTCAATAATGTGGAAGGAATTGAAAGGAAAGCACAAAGAATATCAGAGTTAGTTCCAGAAGCAAATGTTGCATATGCACATGGACAGATGACAGGAAGTAGAATAGAAGATATTATGCAAGATTTTGTAGATGGAAATGTCAATGTTTTAGTGTGTACCACAATTTTAGAATCTGGAATAGATATTCCAAATGCTAATACTATTATTGTAGAAAATGCAGATAGAATGGGGTTAGCTCAACTTTATCAGATACGTGGAAGAGTTGGAAGGTCAGAAAGACAGGCATATGCATATATAACTTATAAAAGAGACAAACTTCTTACAGAAGTTGCAGATAAAAGATTAAAGGCAATAAAAGAATTTACAGAGTTCGGCTCAGGATTTAAAATAGCAATGAGAGACTTGGAAATAAGAGGAGCAGGAAGTTTACTTGGAGAAATTCAATCGGGACATTTAGAGCAAGTTGGTTATGATACTTATTGTGACTTATTAGACCAAGTTGTAAAGGAAATGAAAGGAATTGCATCAAAACCTGAAGTAGATATACAAATAGATTTAGATATTACAAGTTATATACCAGATAGTTATATAGAAGATAGTAGTGAAAAAATTGACATTTATCAAAAAATTGCACTATGCAGGACAGAAGAAGATATTATAAATGTTATTGATGAAATTATTGATAGATTTGGTAACATGCCAAAAGAATTGAATAATTTATTAGAGATAGCAAGAATAAAACAATTGTGTAAAAATACAGCTGTTGTAAAAATTACTGAAAAGAAAAATAGGACAACAAGTTCCCAAAATGTTGTGTTCTATTTTGATAAAGATAAATATGATCCAGGGATTGTAGCAGTTTTATTAAAGAAATATGGAACTAAGATTAAGTTTTCAACTGCACTTGAACCTTATATTACTTTACTTCTTAAAAACCAAACAGAAGAACAGATTGTTAAAGAAATAAAAGAGTTCTTAGATACAGTAAAAATTGAGGAAAAGGAAGAAAATAAAAAACAGAAATAATAAATATTTTGTTATATCAAAATTAAAATAAAAAATAAAAAGTTATTTTAGTACATCGAAATAACTTTACTTAATAATATTTATAGAAATGACAAAATATATATAGTAAACTGCTATAAAAACTTGATAAAAATTAAAAAGCGTTATAAAATACAGTAGTACAGTAAATAATAAGAGTACTATTGTATTTTTGTCGTTTTTTAATCTGTTCAAAAAAACAGTACAAAAGGAGATTTTTATATGAATATTATTTCAAGTAAAGATAATGAATTAATAAAAAATGTTAAAAAGTTAAAGGAAAAAAAATATAGAGATTTAGAAAATGCATATCTAGTAGAAGGAATAAAGATGGTAAAAGAAGCTATTTTAGAGAAAGCTTCTATTAAGCAAATAATAATATGCGATGATTGTGAGAAGTCTGATAGCATACCAAAAGATTTGATGTATGAAATTGCAAAATATGATTGTACATATGTTACAAATAAAATCTTTAAATATATATCAGAAGTACAAACTCCTCAAGGGGTGCTTGCAGTTATAGAGAAAAACAATGTAAATTATGATATTAATTATAATGAAGATATAATTGTTGCATTAGATGATATACAAGACCCAGGAAATCTAGGAACTATACTTAGAACTGTGGATAGTGTAGGATTAACACAAATATTAGTATCAAAAGGAACTGCGGATTGTTATAATCCTAAAGTAGTTCGTTCTAGTATGGGAGCAATTTATAGAGTGAAAATTATAGAATGTGAAGATTTATTGAAGACATTAAAAGAAGTAAAAAAGAATAAGTTTAAATTATTAGTTACATCTTTAGGAGATAGTAAGAATATTTATGAAATGAAATATAACAAAAAAGTGCTAGTAATAGGTAATGAAGCAAATGGTGTAAAAGAAAGTGTAATGAATTTAGCAGATGAAAAGATAAAAATACCAATGCTTGGTAGGACAGAAAGTTTAAATGCATCAGTAGCAACAGGGATAATTTTATATGAGTATGTAAGACAGAAAGGAAAGTATTAGAAGAAAAGAGGAATTAAAAGTGAAAATAAATATAGTAATGGTTGAACCAGAGATCCCACAAAATACAGGCAACATTGCAAGAACATGTGCAGCAATAGGGGCTAAATTACACTTAGTACATCCATTGGGATTTAGCATATCAGATAAAGCTGTAAAAAGAGCAGGATTAGATTATTGGGATAAGTTAGAAATAGAAGAACATGATTCTTTTAAAGAATTTTTAGAAAAGTATAAACCAGAAGAAAATAATATGTTTTTTGCCACAACAAAAGGAAAACATGTATATTCAGAGTTTGATTATAGTAAAATGGATGAAGTATTTTTATTATTTGGAAAAGAAACAAAAGGACTTCCAGAAGATATTTTACAAAAATATATTAATAAAACAATAAGAATACCTATGAGAGAAACACTAAGATCTTTAAATCTATCGAATTCTGTTTCTATAGTTGTATATGAAGTGCTAAGACAGAAAAAATTTGAAGATTTAGAGGAAATAAGTAGTTATTTTAATAAAAAGTAAGAACTTTGTCGAATTTTGCGATGAAAAGTTAAAAAAATCCAGAGAAAAGCTTGGCTTTTCTCTGTTTTTGTGAGATAATACATAAGAATTATTTATTCAAAAAATTTTGGTCAAGATTTTAAGATTCTAAAAAATAAATCCGTTAAAAAGAAAAACAAAGGTGAGTAGTTATCATATAATTTACTCTTTAAAAGAGTAATTATAGTTTTAATTGTAGTGTAACAAGGAGGAAAGATTTTGGAAGTATTTACTTACAGAGATTATATAAAGTGTATACACACTTTACGTCTTAATGCTGTCTTTGGTCTTGCAGAAGATGACGAAAAATATAATCTAGAAATAGGTAAACAAAAGAAAAAAGTAACTAATGTACAAGATAAGATAATGAAAAAAATATTAAAAAACAAACGTGAAGTAGTAAATATAATAAATGATTTTATTGGAATAAGAGAAAAAATAAAAGAAGAAGATTTAGTAAAATATACAAATAGTTATGTAACTAAAAAATACAAAGCCAGAGAAGGTAATATAATTTATAAACTAAAAAATAAAGATATATTTTTCTTAATTGAACATCAATCATCAAATGATAATAATATATTATTTAAAATGTTAAATTATTGTGTAGATATTATTTATGATTGGAATAGTTCAGTAAAAATAAAAAAAGAAATAAAATATCCAATTGTAGTACCAATAGTTATTTATACAGGTACAGATAAATGGAATATATCTGATAATTTTACTGATATGCAAATTAGTGATTACATATTTAAAAATTATAAAATAGATTTTAAATATAATTTAATAGAAATAAATAAAATAGCAATAAAATCATTAATACAAAAAAATACTTTATTTTCATATACAATGGCTTTAGAAAAAACAGAAGATTATGAAAATTTTAAAAGTATTTTAAGTCAAATATTATTAGTAAGCAAGAAAAATAAGGACATTCAAGATGAGTTATATAGTATTTCTTCATTTTTACTTGAGAATCTAATTGAAGATAGCTATGAAGGGCTGTTTTCAGATGAAATTTATTTTAAAATAGAAGGAGGAGTGGAAGCTATGGCAAATTTATATGAAAAGCAAGTTGAAAGATTTAAGAAAGATATAAGAGAATGTATAAAAAAATATACAGAAAATGAAAAAAATAAAATAGTAAAAGAAATTATAAAAAACTTAATTAATAATAATAGTTCAGATGAATTTATCTTAAAAGTCACAAATATAAGCAAAAGTGAGTTAGAAGAATATAAAAAAGAATTGTTAGTAAATAAATAATGCTTTTATCAAAAACAGATATAAACTGATATGTAAATATTATATTCAATGATTTATAAAACTTAGAAAAATGATAAAAAAAGGAGGAAAAGAGAGTATTTATAAATAAAATTTTACAAATAAAGAAAAATAAGGTTTTGACATGTAGAACTTATCATGTTAAATTTACCAAGAAGGAGGAGTAGAGATGGAAATAATTGATGCAAATATAGATTTAAAATTAATAGGACAAAGGATAAAAAAAGCAAGAGCTAAAAAAGGATGGTCACAAGAAAAGTTAGCAGAAACTATAGATATAGCAACAGCATATTTAAGCAGAGTAGAGCGTGGAGGAACAACTATAAATTTAAAGAGATTAGGACAAATATCAATAGCTTTAAATGTTCCTATGGAAGAGTTAATAACAGGAGTTGTTAAAGAAGATTATAGATATTTAAATAAAGAATTTGATGAGTTATTAAAACAGTGTTCAAAAGATAAACAAAGATTAATTTATAATATAGCCAGAATAGTTGCAGGAGTAAAATTCGTGTAGAAAAAATCTTTACAAAACATAAAAAATAGTATAAACTACTCCTAGGTGATAAGAAATGTATTTAAAAAGGTTAGAGTTACAAGGTTTTAAATCTTTTGCAGATAAAACAGTATTAGAATTTATGCCTGGAATAACAGCAGTAATAGGACCAAACGGATCAGGGAAAAGTAATATATCAGATGCGATTCGTTGGATTTTAGGTGAACAAAGTATAAAGTCTTTAAGAGGAAGCAAATCTTTAGATATTATTTTCTCAGGAACTCAAAATAGAAAATCATTAGGTTTTGCAGAAGGTTCATTAGTGTTTGATAATACTGATGGGAGTTTGCCTATTGAATATACAGAAGTAACTGTTACAAGAAAAATATATAGAAGTGGAGAAA
>CAZQTH010000026.1:0-20286 GCA_964596175.1 uncultured Clostridium sp.
CTTTTGCTTCTTCCCCACTATGTCCTCTTGAAACCTTTTTCTTCTCTTCCTCTTCTTCTTGCATTATTATTTCTTGCAATTGTTCTAATCTTTCTTCATCTCCATGTGTCCATTGTACTTCAAACTTTCTGCACATCTCTGCTCCTAATTTCTTCGTAAATTCTCTTACCTTTGGCATATCTTTACTTCCTACTGCTACTAAGCTTGATATAGTTGCTAACTTTCTTCCCAAATCCATTTCTTCTAGTTCTTCTTGTGTATAATTTCCTTTTAATACATCTTCAATAGTTATTGTTGGCAATTTACAAAAATACATAAAATCTCTTGTTATTTCTTCTCCTACTATTGCTCTTAATGTACTTGGATTACTTGTTGCATACAACATATCTGATGCCATCTTCCATCTTCTTGGGTCTGCATGTGGCTCTGGATGTTCTTTATTATATGGTGTTCTTAATACTTCATCTCCTCTACAACTTATATATGCATATATTGCTGGGTGTATCTTTGGCTTTGACCCACTCTCTTCTTTATAATCTAATCTTTCATAATAACTTTCTGGTGTTACCGCCCATTCTAGCCAATTTTCTGCATTAGTTTCTATATTTATATGTGCGAATCTATCATATAATGGCTCTGCCATTTCATTTGCTACTAATGAATCTTCTAACTCATTTCCTGCTGCTACTACTCTTGCATTCTCTGGTAATTTCCATTTTCCTGCTACTTTTTTATCTAGTGCTATTCCATAAGCCTTTGATTGCATCATTGGTGATGCATTTGTTAATTCTTCTAAAAATAATATATGTATTTTATCTGCTTCTTCTTCGCATTTTGCTTCTAATTCTTCTAGCCATGGTGGTTTTATATGTACTGCTTTTCCATCTTTTTCTCCTGCTAATCCATCTAATAACTCTGGATCTAAATGGCTTAAGTTTAATTCTATAAAATCTGGATCTAATTGTTTTACTCTATCACTTTTTCCACATCCAGGTTTTCCATGTAAGAATATTGATACATTACTTTGTATTGCTCCTCTTATTATTTCTTCTTCACTTGCTTCAGAAAAGTCTAAATTGTATGGATTTTTGTTTTTCTTTGTTGCATTTGAACTTGCTCTTGTTTGTTCTGCTATACCTCTTGACTGAACTAAATCTCTTGACAAGTATTCATCCATAAATCTTTTTATATTTGTTTTGTCAAAATCTTTTGTGTTATAGTTTTCTGTATTATCGAATTGTACTCCAGAAAAAATCAATTTGTCTGTTATCATAACTTGTGCTTTTTTATCCACTAACCATTTTACTGGAGCAACTTCTACCCATACAGGATCGCCATCTCTATAACTCTCTCCATTTGAAAGTGTAAAATCGCAACCATAATAACACGAATTAGCTTTAATCCTTACATATCTCTCCCCATTATATTCATATTCTTCGTGTTGTTTTGGAGTAAATTTTTTATCATTAGCCCAATATTCTCTTGAATCTGTTGTATAACTATTTCCCGTTCTTAACATATTTCCACTTCTATATGCTCTTTCTAGTCTTTCTTGCATATCTCTTGATACTGCTTTTTGTGGATAATATCCATATTCTACTTCAAGCACACCATCTTTTGCTCTTTTCCCTCTCTTTCCGTTCGTGGGAATTGGATTTACCACCAAGAACGGTAAAGCTGGGCGAGCCCCGGTGGCTACTAATCTTGATATTACCAGCACTAACACCTAAATCATCTCTCATCTCATGATCGGAAATCTCATATACATAGCCATTCTGATATCCGCTAGCTGATTTTGTCCAATAAACTCCTGTTCTTCCCTCCAAAGAACTATCATTATTTATATGATAACTCCTAGAAACATACCCACCTAAAAGAATAGAAAAATCTGTTATTGCTGCTTCTGTTCCTCTTTTTTTCAATATGTCTAATTTATTACTTCCAAAACATTGTTCTACTGTTAAAAAAGTAAAATCATTCATATATATTATTCTCCTCTATATTTATGAATTTTGTTTCATTATATTTTTTATAAGAATGTCACTTCTTTTATTATTATATCATAACAACTCTTTTTTACAACTTTTTTACCTTTATTTTTAAATTTTTTTCATAATTACTTTTCTGTTTGTATCTGTAATTCTTCTCCATCAGAAACTACTGTAATTGTTCCATTTAAATCTGTTCTATAAATTGTACTTCCAATAGAAGTTAGCTTATTTAAGGTATTCTCTGTAGGAAGTCCATAGGAGTTTCCTTCTCCTGCCATTATTATACTATATGTTGGCCTTGTTTCATTCAAGAAACTATCAGAACTACTGGTATTTGAACCATGATGCCCTACTTTTAATAAATCTACTTTAGGCCAAGACCTTGTTTCTTCATTTTCTTCTTCAGCATCACCCATAAATAAGAAAGTATTACTTCCATACTGCATATAAAGAGTTATTGAGGATAAATTCAAATTATCTTCATCTAATATACTATCTGTCATAACTTCTAAACTAGCATTTCCAAGAGTAAATGTATCTCCTTTGCTTGGTGATGTAATTGTTAATCCTTTATTTTCTATTGCATCTATTACAGCTTCAAAAGTTTTCGTTGTTGTTTCAATTTGAGGCATATAAATATTATCTATTTCTATATCACTGTTTATTACATCATCTAAGCCACCAATATGGTCTTCATGTGGATGGGTTCCTATAACATAATCAAGTTTTGTTATACCTTTTTCTTTAATAAAATTTACAACATCTTCTCCATCTTCATTATTTCCAGCATCTATAAGCATTGATGAATCATTATTTATAATTAATATACTATCTGCTTGTCCTACATCTATAAAATATATATTTAGGTTACCATCCACTGGCAATGTACTTACTTGAACTTCATTTTCTTGTTCTAAATTAGTACTATTATTAATATTATTGTTGTTTATTTCTAAAAAGTCATTTATATCTTCATTGTTTAATCCAAATATTGATAAAACTGCTATTACTATAATTCCAAAAATACTACCTATTAACTTTTGTTTTTCTTTTTTTCTTTTACTCATTTGTTTTTCCCCCTAATTTTCATTTCATACTTTTACTTTACTAAAATTAATTATTCCATAATTTATTCATTTTATCTTTTATTCTTTCTTTTTCTTGTAATGTTTTTTCTGAATTTAAAGTATATTTACCATTTATTTTATCCAAAATATCTCCTTCTTTTATATCTTTTGGTAAATCTTCTTTTTTTACATCTACCATTTTTCCCGTGTTTCTATTTTCTAGAACTGCAATATCCCCTTCAAATCTATCTATTGTAAATTCTTCTATTGCATCTAATTTTGTAGCCAATTCTATTTCATCATTAGATAAATTACTTTCTGTAGTATCTACATTTAGTTTGTTCTTTTCAATCACATTTTCTATGGTTTCTTTAATTACTTCTCCCAGATTTTCAAAAATTTCCATATAAACTCCTTTCTTCACCTTTGTACAACTTTTTAATATCACAAATCTAGAAAAAAAGCAAATAAAAAGACGGGATTAAATGAGATATTTTTCCCGTCTTAAAAACATTATTTTATTACTTCTACATCTATATCTAGCTTTTCACCATTTATATTTGTTGTAGTATATTGTTCTCTGTCTTCATGATATAGTATTTTTTCTGCTAATGTATCATGTTTTATTATTTTTTCATTTTTCTTTATAATTTCTTCTAAGTCACTGTTTCCCGCTACATATAAGTTTATTCTATCTAATACTTCAAATCCTTTTTCTTTTCTCATATTTTGTACTTTAGATAGAACTTCACGTACATAACCTTCTTCTTTAAGCTCTTTAGTAATATTTGTATCTAGTACAACACCTATTTCTCCTTCTCCACTAAACGCGAATCCTTCTTTTCCTTGCATTGTTACAAGTAAGTTTTCTGAATCTAATTCAATTTGAGTGTCATCAATTTCAATATATTCTATTTCTCCATTTTTTACTTTGTTTGCTAAATCCATTTGATTTAACTTGCTTATCTCTTCTCTTATTCTAGGAATTAATTTTCCATATTTTTTACCAAGTACTGGTAAATTTGGCTTTATTTCAAAATCAACATACTTACTCATTTCTGCACCAAATTTTATTGTCTTAACATTTAATTCATCTTTTACAATGTCTTCATAATATTTTGGTAAAGTATTTATTGAAATTAGCATTTCTGATAGTGGTTGTCTATTTTTGATATTTGCACTATTTCTTGCACTTCTTCCTAATTTCACAACTTTATATGCTAAACTCATTTCATTTTCTAGCTTCTTGTCTATCTCATTTTGATTTACTTCTGGCCATAAGCATAAATGAACACTTTCTGGAGCATCTTTATCTAGACCTACTACTAAATTTTGATAAATTTCATCTGTTATAAATGGTGTAAATGGTGCTGCAATTTTTATTAATGTTGTTAATACTCTATATAAAGTTATATAAGCTCCTATTTTTTCATCGTTTAGTTCCTGAGACCAGAATCTTTCTCTATTTCTACGTACATACCAATTAGATAATTGATCTGTAAAGTCTTCTATTAATAGTGCTGCCCCTGTTATATCATAACCATCTAGTTTTTCTGCTACTTCTTTTACTAATGTATTTAATTTAGATATTATCCATTTATCCATTACATTTGATAGTTTAAAATCTTTATATTCTAATGGATTAAACTTATCTATTTCTGCATATAAAACGTAGAATGAATATACATTCCATAATGTACTTAAGAAACCTCTTTGCGTTTCTTGTACATTTTTTATTCCCAATCTTTTTGGAAGCCATGGTGCACTACTTGTATAGAAATGCCATCTTGTTGCATCTGCTCCTACTGTATCTAACAATACTATTGGGTCTACACCGTTTTTCTTTGACTTAGACATTTTTTGTCCATGTTCATCTAATACATGTCCTAATACTATACAGTTTTTAAATGGTGATGTTTTAAATAAACATGTTCCTACTGCCATTAATGTATAGAACCATCCTCTTGTTTGGTCTACTGCTTCTGAAATGAAATCTGCTGGGAAATTATTATCAAACATTTCTTTATTTTCAAATGGATAATGCCATTGTGCAAAAGGCATTGAACCAGAATCAAACCAACAGTCTATAACTTCTTTTGCTCTTTTCATCTTCTTACCACATTTTGGACATTTTAAATATACATCATCTATATATGGTTTATGAAGTTCTATATCATCTGGACAGTCTATTGCTTTTTCTTTTAATTCTTCAATTGAACCAATACATTCTCTATGTCCACAATCTTCATCTTCACAAGTCCAAATTGGAAGAGGTGTTCCCCAATATCTATCTCTTGAAATTCCCCAGTCTATTACATTTTCTAAGAATTTTCCAAATCTTCCTGTTTTTATTGTTTCTGGATACCAATTTACTTTACTGTTATTTTCTACTAATTCATCTCTTAGTTTGCTCATTGCAACAAACCAGCTCTCTTTTGGATAATAAAGAAGTGGTGTATCACATCTCCAACAATGTGGATAAGAGTGAACATGTTTTTCTTTATTAAATAATTTATTTCTTTCTTTTAACCACTTACAAATATCCTCATTACAATTTCTAACAAATTTTCCTGCCCATGGTTCTACTTCTGGTACAAAGTTCCCTGATTTATCTACTAAATTTACAAATGTTATGTCATTTTGTTTACAAACAACACTATCATCTTCACCATAAGCTGGAGCAGTATGAACTATTCCAGTACCTTCTGTTAATGTTACAAAATCTCCATGAATTACAACAAAGGCTTTACCTTCTACTTGTGCAAATGGCATTAATTGCTCATATTTTGTTCCAAGTAGTTCTTCTCCCTTGAATGTTGTAACTAATTCATAAGGTGTCTCTCTTAAAACTTCATCAATTAAGTCTTTTGCTAAAATATAATTTTCATACTTAGGCTCATCATCTGTCCCTACATTTGCTTTTACTTCTGCGTATTCATATGATTTATTTATTGCCAAAGCTAAGTTTGATGGTAATGTCCAAGGTGTTGTTGTCCAAGCTAATATATAAGTATTTTCTTTATCTAATACTTTAAATTTAGCAATACATGTTAAATCATTTACATCTTTATAACCTTGTGCAACTTCATGTGAAGAAAGTGCTGTTCCACATCTTGGACAATATGGCATAACTCTATGACCTTCATATAGAAGTCCTTTTTCCCACATTTGTTTTAATGCCCACCATACTGATTCTATATATTCATTATGATATGTTACATATGGATTCTCCATATCAACCCAAAAACCAACTTTATCAGTCATTTCTTCCCACATATGAACATAAGTAAATACACTTTCTCTACATTTTTTAATAAAGTTTTCTACTCCATATTCTTCTATTTGTTCTTTTCCTGATATTCCTAATGACTTTTCTATTTCTAACTCAACTGGAAGTCCATGTGTATCCCAACCAGCTTTTCTAATTACCTTATATCCTTTCATAACCTTATATCTTGGTATAATATCTTTTATTACCCTTGTTTCGATATGTCCAACATGAGGTACACCATTTGCTGTTGGTGGTCCATCAAAAAACGTAAAGTATTCTTTTCCTTCATTCATTGCAAAGTTTTTCTTTACAATATCATTTTTCTTCCAACCTTCAGCTACTTTTCTTTCCATTCCAACAAAACCGTCTTTAAGTTCTACTTTTTTATACATAATACTCCTCCTTTTTAAAATATATAAAATTAAAAATAAAAAATTAATAACAAATTATTAAAAATAAAAAAGAAGTCTTTTCAATCCATTTTAGGACGAAAAAACTCCGCGGTACCACCTAAGTTAGCAAATCTATATAAAAATACAATTCACTCTCTCAATTATCTTTAACGCAGATTTACGGCTAAACTTACTTTTGTTTCAGTCTAGCAACAACTAAGGTGATAACAAATAATCTTTACTTACCAAACTCGCACCTTTCATTGGCTCTCTTAAAGATATTACATTATTTATCTTGTCCTTGTTAAGGTTTTTTCATATTTATGTAACTATTATACCATGCTTTTTACATTTTGCAAGTGTTTTTTCAAATTTTACATTATCTTTTTGTATTTATACTAATCTTTTTGTTTCTTTTGCTATCATCAATTCTTCATTTGTTGGAACTACATATACTGTAACTTTTGACGTTGTTTTAGATATAACTTTTTCTTCTCCTCTCATGTTATTTTCATCTACATCTATTTCTACTCCCATAAAATAAAGTTTTTCACAAACACCTTTTCTTATATTTATTTGGTTTTCTCCAATTCCACCTGTAAATATAATGTAATCAACACCATTCATAGCAGCTGCATATTTAGCTATATAACTTGCTATAGAGTATTCAAAACTTTCGATTGCGATTTTCGCTCTTTCATCTCCTTTATTAGAAGCTTCTTCTATAACTCTAAAATCTGGAGCTAATCCTGAAATTCCCACTACTCCTGATTTTTTATTTAGAATATCTTCCATTTCTCCAGCTGAAATATTTTCTTTTTTCATAATATATGTCAAAACAGAAGGATCTAAATCACCACTTCTAGTAACCATTGGAATACCACCAAGAGGAGTTAATCCCATACTTGTATCAAATGATTTTCCGTATTTAACAGCACATATACTTGAACCTTGTCCTAAGTGGCAAGAAATTATTTTTAACTTTGTTATATCTTTACCTTCTATTTCTGCTAGTCTTTGTGATACATACATATGAGATGTACCATGTGCTCCATATTTTCTAATCCCATATTTTTTATAATATTCATATGGTATTGGATATATATAATTTTCTTTTGGCATTGTTTGGTGGAATGTTGTATCAAACACTGCTACCATTGATTTTTCAGGCATAACCTTTTTACAAGCCTCCATACCAAGAACTGCTGCTGGATTATGTAATGGTGCAAATTCTCCACATTCTTTTATTTGTTCAATTACTTTATCATCTACTACTGCTGATTCTTTAAATATTTCTCCACCATGAACTACTCTATGTCCTATTGCTTCAATTTCATCTAAACTATCAATTACTTTATATTCTGGATTTGTAAGTTGTGCTAAAGTGAATTCAATTGCTTCTTTATGGTCATAAGCAGGCTTTTTAATTTCTACTTTCTTTCCTAATGCTTTATGTGTAATAAAAGCTTCTTCCTCTCCTATTCTTTCATATTTTCCTGATGCTAAAACTTCTTCTGTTTCCATATTAATTAATTGATATTTTAATGATGAGCTACCACAGTTTAATACTAATATTTTCAATCTAATCTTCCTTTCTTTCTTATTTTTACTTTTTAGCTTGCTTTTCCTTAGTGTATTTATATATATTTAGAACATTAATAACAAATTATTTTCTTAATAGTTTCATTGTCTCTTTTGCTATCATTAATTCTTCATTCGTCGGAATTACATAAACTATAACTTTTGAATCTTCTGAAGATACTTTTGATTCAATTCCTTTAATTTTTTGATTTTTTTCTTTATCTAACTTTACACCAAAAATTTTTAAGTCTTCACATATAGCTTCTCTTGAATCTTGTCCTTTTTCTCCAACTCCAGCTGTAAATGTTAAAACATCTATTCCTCCCATAGCAACTATACATTTAGTAACATACGCAGCCACTGTATTATGGAATATTTTTAAAGCAAGTTTTGCATGACGCCCACCTGCATTTGCCTCTGTTTCTATATCTCTAAAATCCATAGATACTCTGGATACTCCATATACCCCTGATTCTTTATTTAGAATTTTTTCTGCCTCTTCTGGTGTTAAATTTAATTTATTCATCATATATGTAACAACAGATGGATCTAAGTCACCACTTCTCGTTCCCATCACAATTCCTCCAAGTGGTGTTAATCCCATACTTGTTTCAACTGACTCTCCATTTTGAATTGCACACACACTTGCTCCTTGTCCTAAATGACAATTTACTATTTTTAAATCTTTTTCATCTTTTTTAAGTAAATAAGCTACTCTTTGTGCTACATATTGATGTGATGTTCCATGAAATCCATATTTTCTAACACTATATTTTTTATAATACTCATATGGTATTGGATAAATATATCTTTCTTTAGGTAATGTTTGGTGAAATGCTGTATCAAAAACCGCTACCATTTTCATATTAGGAACTACTTTTTTACAAGCTTCCATTCCAAGCACTGCTGCTGGATTATGCAATGGTGCTAAGTCACTACACTTTCTTATTTCTTCTATTACTTCATCTGTAATTAAAACTGGTTTTGAAAATTTCTCTCCTCCATGAACTACTCTATGTCCAATTCCTATAAGCTCATCTAAACTTTTTAAAACGCCATAATGTTCATTTGTTAATCTATCTAAAACAAACTCAATTGCTTCTTCGTGATTTCTTGCTTCACGTTCAAATTTATGTTTAACCCCATTTACTTTATGAGTCACAAACGATTTTGGCTGTCCTATTCTCTCAAAATTTCCTTTTACCAAAGTCTCTTCTGTTTCCATATCAATCACTTGGTATTTAAGAGATGAACTTCCCAAATTTAAAACTAGAACTTTCATATTCACTCCCTTCTTGAGACAAATAGAACTTGTACACTATGTCTCATCTTGTGCTTGTACTGCTGTAATTGCAATTACTCCTGCTATATCTTTACTACTGCATCCTCTTGATAAGTCGTTTACTGGCTTTGCTATTCCTTGGCAAAGTGGTCCATATGCCTCTGCTTTGCCTAATCTTTGTACTAATTTATAACCAATATTTCCAGCATCTAAATCTGGAAATATTAAAACATTTGCTTCTCCTTTTACTGGGCTATCAGGTGCTTTAAATTTAGCAACTTCTGGTATAATTGCAGCATCCAATTGTAATTCACCATCTACTATTAAATCTTGTGCTTTCTCTTTTACTAACTTTGTTGCATTTATTACTTTTTCAGTAAGATCTGATTTAGCACTTCCATGTGTTGAATAAGAAAGCATTGCAACTTTTGGTTCTTTATCAACTAACTGGCGAAAGCTCTTACTTGATGAAATTGCTATTTCAGATAATTGCTCTGCATCTGGATTTTCATTTAGTCCACTATCTCCAAATATAAATGTTCCATTTTCTCCATAATCACAGTCTGGAACTACCATTACAAAAAATGCTGATACTAATTTTGTATTTGGTGCTGTCTTTAAAATTTGAAGTGCTGGTCTTAATGTATCAGATGTTGAATGTACTGCACCTGACACTAGTCCATCAGCTTCACTATCCTTATCTTTTAACATAAGCATTCCAAAATATGTAGAATCTTTAACTAATTCTTTTGCTTTATCAATTGTCATACCTTTATGTTTTCTTAAATCATATAGTAAATTTACATATTCATCATATTTTTCAGAATTAATAGGATCTATTATTTCTACTCCTGAAATATCTATATTATTTTCTTTTGCTTTTTTAAAAACTTTTTCTTTATTTCCTATTAATATTACTTTTGCGTATTTTTCATCTAAAACCATTCTTGTTGCTTCCAGTGTTCTTGCATCTTCTGCTTCTGGTAATACTATGGTTTTTATATCCCTTCTTGCTCTATCTTTTATTTCTTCTATAAATGACATTAAATTTCCTCCAATCTTTTTATAATTAATTTTTAAACAAAATTTTCTATCCACATTATATAAGTAAAAATTAAAAATCACAAGTTTTTTTTATAATCTGATGCTTAAATATTAAATAACATCAAAATAGACAAAAAATTCATATAACCCTAGATTAAAGACTTTATATCTTTGTCTTGTTTTAATTCTTCTGATATAAAATAATAGCTTTGCTTATTTTGCTTTACTGCAATTAATGCAAGTTCTTTATCATTTCTTAATCTATCTGAAGCATATTTTATCATTATTCCTTTATTTTCTATTGCTGATTTTACAACTTCTCTATCATCTCGAAGTTCTTCACTTGCAAAATATAATGCTTGTCCATATGTTTTACAGCTATCTAGAATCACTTCTCTATCTGCTCTTAATTTTTCTGAAGCATAACAAATAGTCCAAGGTGCTCCTTTTATTCCTTTTAATATCACTTCTTTGTCATTTTTAAGTATGCTACTTGCAAATTCTAAACTTTCTGGATCTTGTTCTAATGCTGTTATTACCACTTCTTTATCATTTTGTAATTCTGGTGAAACTAAATCTAAAAATTTTCCATTTTCTGCTACCGCTTTTAAAACAAATTCTTTATCGCTTTTATGTTTTACTACCTCTTCCTCTGTCATATAGAAACCTCCCAAAAAATAATAAACCAACAATCTATTTCAATTTAGCAATTAAAGCTTTTATTTTTATTCCTTGCTCTGAAAACATCTCCTCATGTTCTGTTTCTATATTTCTTTCAAAAATTGGTTCATTATGTAAATCGTATGTTTGTCTAAGTACTTCGAAACCACATTCATCAAAATAATATAAACTACTTTCAAATAGTTCATCATCATCTGTTTTAAAGAAAATCTCACCACCATCTACTAAAAACTCTTTATATTTTTCTAATTGCCTTGTATGTGTCAATCTTTTCTTTCTATGTTTACCTCTTGGCCAAGGATTACAAAAGTTTATATATATTCTTTGTACTTTATCAGACTTATCTAGTATTAAATTTATTCTTTCTATATCAAATCTAGTTAAAAGTACATTTTTAGGTTCTAAATTAGATTCTTTATAACTTGTCTCTATATTTCTTTTAGCTAAACCCAGCATTGCATCTATTAAATCTATTGCTAAATAGTTAGTATTTAAATTCTCAACTGCAAGCTGAGATATAAAAGTACCTTTTCCACAACCCAATTCTAACATAAAAGGTAAATTACTATTCTCAAAATGTTCCTTCCATTTACCCTTCCATTTTTCAGGCTCATCCTCATAAAATTCACTCGCTTCTAATTCAGGTCTTGCCCATTTTTTATAACGTATTCTCACCTCAAAACCTCCAATGTCACATCTGGGACGTTTCCAATTGCACAAAAATAAGCAATCCGGGACACATCTTTAGTAATTCTAACAAATTATTACAAATAATTCAAGTAATAATCTATGAAAGTTTATAATTTAATATTATTTAAATATAGTCATTTACTTTGCTTCTTTAACTATTCTATAGTATAATAAACAAAAAACATAATAAAAGATTGAGGGAAAATTGAATGCAATTAGAATATTTAGTAAAAAACAATAAATATAAAAATATAAATGAAATACTATCTTTAGAATTCAAAATATCAGCAAGGCTAAAAAATAAATTAATAAAAAAAAATGTGATACTTTTAAATGATAGTATTTGCGATACAAGAAATAATGTGGCTATTGGAGATAAATTAGTTATAGATTTAAGTTATAGCGAAGATAATTCAAATATAAAACCTAGAAAAGAGATGACATTAGATATAATTTATGAGGATGAATGGTTTCTTATTGTAAACAAACCCTCAGGAATTGCAATACATCCATCGATACTTCATTTTGATAACTCCTTATCAAATGGCGTTCGTTACTATTTTGATAAAATAGGTTTAAAGAAAAAAATAAGACCTGTAAATAGATTAGATAAAGATACATCTGGATTAGTTATATTTGCAAAATGTGAATATATACAAGAGTGCTTAAGTCTTCAAATGAAAGATGGCATATTTAAAAAAGAATATCTATGTTTATGTTCTGGTTTATTTGATAAAAAATCAGGAACTATAAATCTTCCAATAGCCAGAAAAGAAGGAAGTATAATAGAAAGATGCATAGATGAAAGTGGAAAAAAAGCTATTACTCATTATAAAGTATTAAAAGAATTTAAAGATTGTAGCTTAGTTAATTGTTCGTTAGAGACCGGAAGGACACATCAAATAAGATTGCATATGGCATATATTGACCATCCATTACTTGGAGATACTCTATATGGTAATAAGGCTTCTGATTTAATTTCTAGACAAGCACTCCATAGTTATAAAATCAAATTTACACATCCAATAACAAAAAAAGAATTAGAAGTAATATCAGAATTACCAAAAGATATAAAAGATATTTTTTATAATTAAAGACGTCGCCTTAAGCAACGTCTTATTTGTTTCACTTACTCATTTTTTATACTAACACTTTCTAATCGCTTCTAATCCTGCTATTGCTCCTTCATATACCGCTTTTGATACTTGAAGTAATCCACCTGTGCAATCTCCACAAGCATATAAACCTTCTATATTTGTTTCCATTTTTTCATTTACAATTATTTTCTCTTTATTAGTTAAAGCTCCTAATTTTCTTGCAAAATCTGTACTTCCTGCTACTCCTTGTGCTACAAATATACCATCTGCTTTTATTTTTGTTCCGTCATCTAACTCTATTTCTTCTACTTTATCATTACCAATAATCTCTTTAATTCCTCTTGTTTCTATTTTAACATTATTAGCTCTAAATTCTGGAGCTTTTTCTCCATTAGTTAGAATTGTAACATCTTTTACAACATTAATTAAGTCATTAGTCTCTGAAATTGCATAATCTCCGCTTCCTATTACTGCAACATCTTTATTCTTGTAAAAGAAACCATCACAAATAGCACAATAACTAACACCTTTTCCTTCAAATTTTTCAATCCCAGTAATTTTAGGTTTATTCTTTTTATTTCCAGTTGCAAGTATTACTACTTTTGATTTATATTTGTTATTAGAAGTTGTAACTATAAAATCATTCTTATTATCTTTATCATTTACATTTCCAATATTCATTTCTATTTTAATAACTTCTTCTTTTTTTAAATCTACACCTAAGTTTCTTGCTTGTTCTATTCCTGCCTTATATAAATCTTTTCCATCTATACCATGTTCAAAACCATAGTAATTCCCTATTTTATGTGTTTTTTCTAGACTAGACATATCTTTATATAACACTAAAGTTTTCTTATTTGCTCTTACAGTATATAAACTTGATGAAATTCCAGCTGGTCCTGCACCTATTATAATTACATCATATTCCATATCTTATCTTCCTTTCTATACTTTTTTGATATCGTCCCAAAAATAGCTTATTTATTTTTACTTTCTAAATCTAAAAGATATCTTTTCATGTCTAATCCTAGAGCATATCCTACTAGTTTACCATTACTTCCTATTACTCTATGACAGGGAATAATAATTGGTATATTATTTTTATTATTTGCCATACCTACTGCTCTTGATGCTTTTTCATTTCCCACCATGTTTGCAATCTCTTTATATGTTCTTATCTCTCCATAAGGAATTTTTTCTAAAGCATTCCATACCTTTTTTTGAAACTCTGTTCCTTCCTGTTTCAATGGTAAATTAAATTTCTTTCTTTTTCCTTCAAAATATTCTTCTAATTCTTTTTCAGCTTTTAATAATAATTTAGTATTTTTTTCTTGATAATTGTCTTCATTATTATAGTTATTATTTTTATTCTTTTTACTTTTCTCTTTATCTTCATTTTTATTTTCTATTATGATTTTAACTATTTTATTATCTTCTTCTACTATTCCTATTTTTCCTAACTTAGTTTCTACATATTTAATATATTTCATATTTTCATCCTTTTGTAGTCCTTTTTCTATTTTCTTATTTATATCACAAATCTTTTAAAAATACAATTTATATAATTTAAATAAAAAATAGGCCATAAGACCTATTAATAGTAATGATATCTGTTATTTACTCCTCCATACATACCACCATTTGAAATAGTAATAAATTTAATTGAATAGATATCACAAAAAGTAACCGTATCACTTTCAACTGAACGAAGTAATATGTAACTTGCTCCTACATCTTGAAGATACCCTATTCTATCCACTAAATTGTTAGTACCTATTAAAAACTCCACCCTCATTAATTTTCCTATTTGACCTCTTAGGAAAGCTGGTGTATAAATAGAATTTGTTAAAATCTCTGGTGAATTTTGATTTATCTCATTTTGCCTTGTTTCTCTTTCGTTGTTGTCTTTTTTATCATCAACCATTAAAAACTCCTTTCTATTCTAAGTTTCTTTATATCTTTCTGTCGGTCTATAAAAACAATGTTTACCTAATCTCGTATGAAATGTTCCTGATCCATTATTAGGAAAAGTACTTGAACATGTTGGTTTAAATGGATTTAAGTACCATAGACAATCCCCAATTTCGTTTAATCTATTTCCAGATAATGCCCAGTCTGCTATATAATAATGTTCTTCTGTTGGGTTCATATTATATATATTTTGAGGATTATAGTTACCTAAAAGAGTGTCTGTAGCACAATCAAATTGTCTTTCTTGAAATATTATATTTCTAATATTCCCACCTTGTGAAATTCTTGCATACTCTCCTTCAGATACATTAACCCTGTTCATTACAATACTTGCAACTGCTTTCATTCCGATTATCTCCTTCACCTCCAGATTCACATTGTATTATTCTCGCTAACAGTTCTCTATCTGAATATGCCATTTTATATCACCTATTTAATTATATTAATAACAATTTAAATTGTTACTATTTTTAATCAAGAATTTCATAAACAAGTATCATTTACAACTCTCAATAAAAATATATTTATTAAAAATAAACCTTTTCTTTTTTTTGATTTATTGATATACTTTTAGTGGTGATGAAATTGAAAATATTATTTAAAAATAAAACTAAATACTCTAAAGAAACTTATAAAAAATTTGTAGAATTTCATAGTAATAAATATAGTTTTCAATATACGTTATTTAATATAATTATTATTGCACTTGTTTTATTTTGTATAATATTACAAGTGTCTTACAAATATTATTCACTTGCAATTTTTACCTGTACTATTTTTACTGGCTTTTGTTTATATAGATATTTTCATCCTATTTCTGTTGTTCAAAAAGAGTTAAATGGAAAAACTATAAGAGAAGAAAAATGTTTTACATTTAAATTTTACGAAAAATATTTTAAGGTATATGATACCCTAAATTTTGATACTGTTAAATATTACAAACTGCGTAGAGTTTTTGAAACAAAAGATTTCTTTTATCTTTATATTGATAAAAACCATGCTTTTATAATAAGTAAGAAAAATTTCTTGATTGGTAAATCCTCTGATTTTTCAAGGTTTATAAGTAAAAAATGCTTTCTTAGATTTAAAAAAGTCAAATAAATGTTTGACTTTTTATTTTTTTATGATAAAATAAGAACAAATATTCGTAAAGGGTGATTGTTTTGGATATATTTGAAAAACTAGAAATACTATCAGATGCTGCAAAATATGATGCATCTTGTAGTTCAAGTGGAAGTGATAGAAAAAACACTACTAATGGAATCGGAAATGGTCACGTTTCTGGAATATGCCATAGTTGGGGTGCTGACGGAAGATGTATTTCTTTGTTAAAAATATTATTTACAAATGCATGTGTATATGATTGTAAATATTGTATTAATCGTAAATCTAATGATGTAAGACGTGCTACTTTTACTCCACGTGAAGTTGCAGATTTAACTATTAATTTTTATAAAAGAAATTATATAGAAGGTTTATTTTTAAGTTCTGCTGTAATAAAAAATCCTGACTACACTATGGAATTATTAGTTCGAACTGTTACTATTTTAAGAAAAGAATATAATTTTAATGGTTATATTCACTGTAAAACTATTCCTGGATGTAGTAAAGAACTAATTGATAATCTTCGGAAAATTAGTTGATAGAATGAGCATTAATATTGAACTCCCTTCTAATAATAGTTTAAAACTTTTAGCTCCACAAAAACAAAAAAACGAAATACTCACTCCTATGACATATGTTTCAAATAATATTAAACTAAACAAATTAGATAAAAATAGATATAAAAAAGATTTTGTTCCAGCAGGTCAGACAACACAATTAATTATTGGTGCAACACCAGAAAGTGATTTAAAAATATTAAAATTATCTGAAAGTTTATATAACAAATTAAGTTTAAAAAGAGTTTATTATTCTGCTTATATAAGTATCAATAATGATAAAAACTTACCTTCTTTAAAATCACCTCCTCTACTTCGTGAAAATAGACTATATCAAGCAGATTGGCTACTTAGATTTTATGGTTTTAAAGTTGATGAATTATTAGATGATACTCATCCTAATTTTAATACTATTTTAGATCCTAAATGTGACTGGGCTTTACGTAACCTTGACAAGTTTCCTGTTGAAATAAACAAAGCAGATTATTTTACATTACTAAAGATACCTGGTATTGGTGTCATTTCTGCAAAAAAAATAATTAAAGCTAGAAGAAATACTATGCTTGATTTTGAAGCTTTAAAAAAACTAGGAATCACGTTAAAAAGAGCAAAATATTTTATAACTTGCAAAGGCAAATATTTTGAAAAGGTTTATAAATTTAATGAAAATTTTATAGAAACAAACCTTATATATCAAGAGAGAAATTCCTTGCCAACACCTGATTTTAAACAATTATCAATTTTTGATAAATTACAACCTACAAAGGAGGATAAGATAAAATGTCTAACTGGAAACTTATAAATAGAACATATATTTATGATGGAACTTTCGAAGGGTTACTAACAATTGTCTTCGATAGTTACATAGATAAAACCTTGCCTCAAAAAATAGTATCAGAAAATAATTATACAGAAAACTTTTTAGATAAGACTACTTTTATTAATACAGATTATGAAAAATCACAAAGAATATTTGATGGAATAGTAAAAAATATTTGCAAAGATGCTCTATATAATTCTTATTATGCGTTTTTATCAAATGATAGAGATAAAGAAATAAATATCTTAAAATACTTATGTGATGGTTTTGACATAGGATCTGAAATTAATAATAAAATTACTATCTCCTATGTTTTTAAAGTAATCAATTTGAAAAGAAAAGCTTTATCTGAATGTCATAAACTAAAAGGTTTACTACGTTTTAAAGAAGTTAGAGATAACTTATGTTATGCTTCTATTCATCCAGATAATAATATATTAGAACCTCTCGGAAAACACTTTATTAATCGTCTTTCTTCTATGCAATTTATAATTCATGATAAAAATAGGGACTTATGTTTTGTATATAATGGTAAAGAATATAGAATAATAAATAGTAAAAATATAACAATTCCATCTTTTTCAACAGATGAAATTAAATATCAAGAATTATGGAAATTATTTTTTAACACTATTGCAATTCGTGAGCGTGGAAACCCTAGATGTCAGATGCAATATATGCCTAAAAAATACTGGAAAGACCTGATAGAAAAGCCATAGGGAATTCCTTATGACTTCTTTTTTACTTTAAATTTGAATTATTTTTCTTGCTTTACTAAAAGTTGCATCTTCTTTTGTTAATACTATATCAAAATTTTCCTTATATATAGATAAATTCTCAAAAGCTTCATCTAAAAAACCTATTTTAATAGTTTCCTCTAAATTCTTTTTAGGCGTCATATCTATATCTTCTAAAGTATCTCCAAATAATAATTTATATGGTCTTTTATTAAAGTCTTCTTTTATTTTCCCTTTTAAATGGCCTTCTACTGTTTTATTCATTGTGTGTATTAATGAATTCTCTAATTTAAAAGCATTTCCATTTTCATCATAAATAAAAGTATTACTAATTAGGAAAATATTATCAAAATAACAGTTTTTTTCTTCTAAAAACTCTTTTATTACACTTCCCACTCCTGCTGATAATATTATTACTGGTATATTGTTTTTATAGGTATATTCCAAAAACTCCTTTGCACCTTCTCTAAATATTAAACCAGCATTTTTTACAGCTTCTTTTAATTTATGTTTATTTAAATGATATTTATAATATAAATCCATGCAAGAATTATACCATTCTTCCATCTTCTTATACTTTTCTTCATAAGAAATATTATACTCCATCTCGATTGGTCTATATTTATTATATAATTTATCTACTTCTTGTTCACAACCTTTATCTGCTGCCATTCCTGCAACGTCCCAAGAGTCTAAACTATTATAGCTTGTTATTGTTTTATCAAAATCTAATAATACACAAATATTTTTATTACTTAATTTTATTTTTTCTATTCTTCTTTCTTTTATATATTCCATCGTTCTCTCCTCAAAAGCATTCTACTATATAGAATTAAAAATATCAACAAAATTTAATAAATATTTTATTGTCCTAATATTCTCATTATGATATAATAACAAAAAATTAAATATGGAGATTAAATATGAAGAATTTTTTTATTATATTAATTATGAAAATATTAAACATTGGTCTAAAGATTTGTGGTAAACATGGAGGTAATTTTTTAGGAAAGATTGCTTTTAAGTGGAATCCTGAAATTTTTAAATATTTCAAAGTAAACTCTCCTGTTATCGCTGTTACTGCAACAAATGGTAAGACTATGACAAATAATGCTATTGGCTATGTATTTAAAACAGCTGATAAAAAAGTTATAAGCAATATAGAAGGAAACAATATGGAAACAGGAATTTTATCTACATTACTTAAGAACTGTACTTTAACAGGAAAAATTAAAGCAGATTATTTAGTATTTGAAGTAGATGAAGGTTATGTTCCTGTAATATTTAAAGATTTTCCTTTAGATACTCTAGTTGTTTTAGATTTCTTTCGTGACCAATTAGATAGAAATGGTGAAGTTGAATCTTTGATATTAAAGATAAATGAATTTTTAAAAACATATTCAAATAATTTAATTTTAAATGCTGATGATCCTAATGTTGCAAGACTTGGAAAAGCCAACCCTGATAATCATAATATATATTATTTTAGTGTAGAAAAATATGATTTTGCAACTACAGAACAAAATGAAGCAGGCGAAGGAAAATTCTGTCCATTTTGTAATACTAGGATAGAATATGAGTATTATCAATATTCTCATATTGGTAAATTTAAATGTCCTAATTGTGGTTATGGTGATAACCCTATTTATAAATTAGCAACTAATGTCGATTTAAAAAATAGGATTTTTAAGATAGATGATATAACTTATAAAATTAGATTTAATAGTATTTATAATATATATAATTTAACTGCTGTAATCAGTTGTGTTAGTTTATATAATATAAATACTGAGGTTATTAAAAAAGCTTTATCTAAATTTGTATTAAATAATGGTAGATTAGAAGAGGTAACTATAAGAGGGATTCCCACAATTATAAATTTAGCTAAAAACCCAACTGGAAGTAATGTAAGTCTTAGAATTTTAAATGAAGATGATGAAGAAAAGGAATTATTATTTGTTTTAAATGATAATGTTGCAGATGGTTTTGATGTTTCTTGGA
>CAZQTH010000027.1:0-20170 GCA_964596175.1 uncultured Clostridium sp.
TTTTTTAAAAAAATTAAGAAAGTACAATTATTATACTTTCTTAATAATACTACATTTTATCAGGCATTTCCATACCAAGTAAAGAAGCACCTTCTTTTAATACTTTTGCAGTAGCATAACTTAAATATACTCTTGCATCTTGAACTTGTTTATCATCTGTAATTATTTTATTCTCATTATAAAAACTACTAAATGCTTTTGATAAATCTATTAAATACCTTGATAAAATTGATGGTTCTTCTTTTTCTGTTACTTCAATTAATATATTTTCAAAATTATATATTAATTTCAATATTTCTTGTGAATAACTATCATTTAATTTTTCAATATTAATATCTTTTATATTTGGTAATTCATTTGCTTTTTCTAATACACTCTTAATTCTTACATAAGTATATTGTATATAAGGACCTGTTTCTCCTTGGAAATTTAAAGCTGTATTCCAATCAAATATCTGATCTTTGACATTTGTTGTTGCTAATGTATTATAAATTATTGCTCCTATTCCAACTTTCTTTGCAACATCATCTTTATTTTCTAGACCAGGATTCTTTTCTGTTATTATTTCTTTAGCTTTTTGTATTGTTTCATTTATTAAGTCTTCTATTTTAACAACATTTCCTTTTCTTGTTGACATCTTCCCTGTTGGAAGAGCAACCATTCCATAAGATACGTGTTCTAATCCTTTAACATATTTTTCATCTACCAAATATTTTGCAACTGTAAATATTTGTTTAAAGTATAAATTTTGTTCATATGCCACTACATATAAACATTTATCAAAATCATATGTTTTAGCTCTATACATAATTGCAGCCAAATCTCTTGTTGCATATATTGATGATCCATTTGCTTTTTGTATTAAACATGGTGTATCAATTCCTTCATTAGTTAAATCTATTATTTTCGCACCTTCTGAATCTATCAATACTCCTTTTTCCTCTAATTTTTGTACTACTTCTCCAGTTTTATTTGCATAGAAAGATTCTCCTTTATATGAGTCAAATTTTATATTTAAAACATCATAAATCTTATTAAATTCTATTATACTTAAATCTTTAAATTTATTCCATAAATCTGTACAATATTTATCTCCTTCTTCCAAAAGTTTAAAATCTTCTCTACATCTTTCTAGTACTTCTTCATCATTTTTACAAAGTTCATTTATTCTTACATACATATCCATCATTTTATTAATAGGATCTGTAGTTAAATCATAATCTTTTCCCCACATTTTATATGCTTCTATCATTTTTCCAAATTGAGTTCCATAATCACCTAAATGGTTTACTCCTATAGTATTATATCCTAAATATTTGTATACTTTATATAATGAATTTCCTATTAAAGTAGTTCTTAAATGTCCTATATGAAATGGTTTTGCAATATTAGGAGCTGAATAATCTATTACTATATTTTTACCCTCTCCTATTTTTGATTCTCCATATTTTTCATTATTAGCAATTTCATTTAACACTTCTTTTGTAAGTATTTTTTTATCTAAAAAGAAGTTTAAAAATCCTCCTACTATTTCTACTTTTTCTATACCTGTTCCTTCTATATTTATTTTTTCTTTTATCTCATTTGCAATTATAGGTGGTGCTTTTTTTAATTCTTTTGCCAATTTAAAACATGGAAAAGAATAATCACCATTTTTACTGTCTTTTGGTATTTCTATATAAGTTTCTAATTCTTTTTCACTTAAATTTGTTGCTTTTGCTAATTCTTTTGAAATATTCTTTTTAAAATTAATCATTTTTAACCTCTCTTATACATTTAAATATTTTTCTTGTAAAATTCATTAAATTAATTATATTATAACTCATTATCCCTTATGTTTCGCTTTTATATTATATTACGTTAATAACTAAAAGTCAATAAAAATAACCATGTGTAAACATGATTATTTCTTATTTTTTCTCTTTTTAAACAAGATAGACAAACTCGCAAAAATAATAACAATTGAAATAAAAATCATAAATGCTACTATCCTATTTCTATTTTCTTCTCCTTCATTCTCATTAATCTCTTCTTGTGTTTGGGTTTCTTCACTTTGATTATTACTTGTTTTTAAAACCTCATAAATTTCATTCAACTTATTTTGATTTTCTTGCTGTTCTTTCTGATATTCTGTTTCTTCTTCACTATTTCTTTTATAAACATTAATATTATATTCCCTTGTTGTATAACCATTACTTGCAGTAACTATAATTTTAATTTGATTATTACCTTCTTGCAACACATCTTCTTTTATTATTTCTACTTCTGCACTTTCATTCTCTGGGATAGCAAGTAGATTTATATTTTCTAAACTATTACTTACTTCTGCCGTGTAATTTGTAACATTTGTATCAAAAGCTGGATAAAGTAAGATGTCTTCAATAGCAAGAGTTTCTAGATTAGTGTTTGCAGATTCTAAGTCATCTGTTTTAGTAACATTTATTAAATAAGAACTACTACTTTTTTTATCTGGTGATATTACTTGTACTATTATTTGATTTAAACCATTTTCTAATTTATCATCTCCTGTTATTTTTACTTCTGATTCGCTATTTTCAGCTGTAGCCAAAACTTCTATATCTTCTACATCACTATTTACTGTTAAATAATAGTTATAAATATCAGTTTCAAATTCTGGAACTATACCTTCTATATTTAATCTTAAATTTTGGAGATTAGAATTATTAGAATCTTTATTTATTCCAACTTCTTCCTTGGCTTGTTTTTCTAAAATTGTTTCTTCTTTTCCTATTTGTACTTGTTTTTCTTTAAACTCTACTTCTACCTCTTGTCCTTTTTCTGTATAAAAATCTCCTTCTATATTAAATGTAGCTAAACCTTTCTCTTTTGCTTTAAATACAAAATTTTCTAACTTTTCTGTTTTCGCACCATTACCTCCTTGTTCATCATACCAAACATATATAATTCTATTTTCATCTACATTAATATTATCAGGTCCTGATATAAATTCAAATTTTGAATCATCAAAATAAAGATATGCAGTATATGCCAATGTTTTAAAATCACTAATATTTATACTTATTTCAACTTCTTCGTCTATGTCTATAATATCATTATTGCTATCTAAATAGACTGTACCAGTAGTATTTGCGTATATTCCATAATAGTTAATTATATAAATTAAAAACAATATTATAATAATTAATAATTTATATATTTTTGTTAATCTTATATTCCTCATAATAATCTCCTTTTACTGTTCAATTTCTTGATATCCCAGTATATGTCTTTGGATTAAAAGTAAATCGACAGAAGTTGGTTTTGTACCTGTTTTTCTTACATTGCTTGCCTTTATAAATATATCTTCTATCCTTTCTATTTCTAATATATGACGTTGTAAAACTAATAAATCTACACTATTTATTTTTCCATCTCCATTTGAATCCCCATATACTATAATTGTATATTTTCTTAAAATCACATCATTTTCTTTTACTATTATCTTACTTCCTGTCCCTACAATATCAGTATCCTCTAAAGTTTCGCCTTTATAATTTACAAATTCCAACTCTAAATCAGTAGTAATCAAATCTTTTAAATCAATTACTGTATTTTTATTATAATCTATTCCTGATATCTCTAAACTATTTAAATTTAAAGAACTATCAAAATGAATTTCAGAATCTTCCATTTTTCTTACAACTGTTACATTACATTCTTTTTTTATCTCTTCATTTTCTTTTGATTTGACTGTTATCACAGTATTACCTTCTTTTTTTGCTGTTAAATTACCACTTTCATTTACTGATACTATATCAGTATTATTACTTTCAAAAATAATACCTTTTTCATTTGCATCATCTGGCTCTACTTCTGCATTTATTTTAAAACTATCTCCTACTTGCATATATATATCATTATTATCCACTAATATATCTGATACTTTGCTATAAACCTCAACATCAATTGTTGATTGAACATCATTTTCTTCAGATTTTACAGTAATAGTAGCATTCCCACTTGTTATTCCTCTTAAGTTTCCTTCATCATCAACTGTTAAGACATTTGGATTACTAGATGAATATGTGATTTTATTATCTTTTGCTCCTTCTGGCGTTATTGTTACAGTTATTTTTTTACTTTCTCCTTTTTGTATTACATTATTGTCTAAACTAAGTTCTATTTTTTCTATTTCTACAGGTGACACTTCTGTTACATAGTTTTGTGATATATAACCAATAATACCATTTGAAAGTATTACCATATCCCATCTGTCACCTGTTCCGATTCCCTTTTTTATTCTTGTCATCTGATTACCATTCTGAACCATTGTAATCACCTCATAAGAAGTTCCGAGGTCCTGTTCTTACATTTACATTTGTAGCATTGCAATATACCTTTGTATCATCATCTGTGAAATCACTTGGCTCAATACTTGGACTTTGAGTTGGAATATCTGGCATATTATCATATACAGGTATTATAAAATTCATTGGAATATCAAGTAAATCACTGTTTTTATATCCATTATAAATAGATTTTGATTCACTATAAGGAGCTAAAACATTTGTCATATATTGATGCCAAAATAAACTTTCTCCTGTTACGTCAAACTTTTGTAAATATACTGTATCCTGTCCTTGATTTATATAACTATCTCCTATAAAAACAGCTCCTCCAGTAATTGCTTTTTCTTTCGTATTCCATGGAATTAAGAATTTAGTTTTTGTAGCTTCACTTGCTCCATTTCCATCCCTTGCATAGCTAAGTCCATTTTTTATTGCTCCCATTGGTTCTGATGAACTTGTTGCTCCTATATTATAAAAATTATACAGACCTTCAAAACCAGATACTGTTCCACTAATAGAGCTATGTGATAAAAAAGGACCAACTTCTTGTTTTATTCTTGATGCTAAATGATATGGACTAACCTTAGATGTTTGTCCTCCTTTTAAAATTAAATCAGAATATTTTTCACTCATATTTATTGTATTTCCATTACTATCATAATAAGAAACTTTTGTATTATAAAACTCAGTTCCATAAAGTATTTTTTCAACTCCATCTAAATTATTTGTATGCTCACTAAATGATAATGCCTCAAATTGGAATATTCTAACCTCGTTTAAGAAGTTTCTAGGATCCATTGCATATTCTACTGCTTGTCTAGAACTATCTACCCAACCGACTATCAACTTCAACATTATATTCTCCAGGATTTGTATTTTTCCATCTATCAGAATAATTTTTGGGAACTAAATTTTTTCCGAATTCATTTTCGTTATCTATTACATATTCCCAATCTAAATTTGTATATAATGCTGTAAATTTCCAATTTGGATATTTTTTTGCAAGTTCTTCTAAATATGGTTTATAACTATCAGGAAAATCTTCTATACCATTACTCTCTTCTGCTCCATTTGTCACAACAAAAACAATACATCCCAAAAAAAGAATTATTAAAAGTACTATATATGTTTTTTTATTTTTCAAGATACTCATATTATTCTTTCTCCTTTGCTTTTACTATAATTCTTTCTTTCGAATCATTTGTACAAGTAATTAAAGTTACTTGTTTCTCTCCTCCTGTTTCTTGTGATAAACAATCTACATCATCTGGTAGAACTTTGTATATATTATAAATTTCATATTCTACTCTTCCGACTTCATTATTTATAATAAAAAGATTATCTCCAATATTCAAATCTTTTAAATCATAAAACATATTTTTATTTTTAAAATTGTGTCCAGCAATACAAAAATTACCTACTGTATTAGGTTTTGCTCCCCAAAACTTTACTACTGAAATATTTAAAGATTCAGTTGAATACGTATTTAATACATATGTTTCTAAATCTATTTCTGGTATCTCTAGTTTCGCTATAACATTATAACCTTTGTATTCTAAATCAACCTCTTCTTTTGGATAATCATTTTCTTCTTCATCTTCTATTTCCTTATTATCATTAATTATGTTTGCACTTATATTTGTACTTACATTTTGCACTTCGTAATTTTCTCTATTTATATTACTTTCTGTATATTCTTCTATTCCAAGCCAAATTAATATACAAAATATAATAGCTACCAAAAATATATTTACAATATATCTTCTTATTTTTTTCTTCATTTACTTTTCCTTCCAAAAATAGATTCTATATGTAAGTAAATGAGAATTTCTCATTTACTATTTATTTTCTATTTAACATTTTTCTTTTTATTATAATAAACAATTACTCCTAGTAGTATTGTTAATATAGTACATATTGGAAGATAAATATTTGTACCTGTTTTAGGTAATTGTGTAGGCATTGTATTTTCAGTTACATTTTCTTCTACTGATGGTATTATTTCTTCTGTGGTATTATCATTTGTTTCATTTTCAGTTGTTTCTTCTTCTGATTGTGTTACATCTTCTTCCACTACTGTAAAATTAAAAGTTTTTTCAGCAATTACTGAATCTGAATTCTCTCTATCTATTAATTTTAAAGTAATTTGATATTCACCCGCTTCACTAAATATTCCTTTTACATTTAATACTTGTAATACATCTTTTCCCCCAATTTCATATCCTTGTTCTTCTCCCCAACCACTTTCGATTATGTCATGTTCTAATTGTTGTTCATCTGTTCCTATTAATTGAACATCTCCACTTCCTGAGCTTTCAGCTATAAGTCTTGCTTTACTATAATAACGCCCCATAGAAGATGAATAAGAAAGTACCATATCGTTTTCTTGTCCTTTTACAAGTGTTCCATTTGCTTCTAAATTTAATGTATAATCTATATATTCTGGTTCTACTGTTACATTTTTAGTTATTGGTGTTGTTATATCATCAAATGTTACAGATGCATCTGAATTTGCTAAACCTTCTGCTGTTATATTAAATTCTGTAGGATTTGAAGTTGTTATATCACTTTTTGCTTTAAAAGTTATATACATATTTGTACGTGGGTTTGTTCCCCCAGAACTATCATAAAAAACTACTCTTACTTTTGTACCTGTATCATTGGCTGTTCCTCCTTCTGCTGACACATATTCAAATATATTATTATCATAAGCAATATCAAATGTATACGAACCTAGTGCCTGACCAAATTCTATATTTATTCTTACTTCTTCTCCTGGCCTTACTAATTCTTTAGATATTTCTACATTTATACTATCTAGTGAATCTGCATAAACATTTCCTGTAAAAATACAAATACTTACTATCATTAAAGTTGCTATAATACTAACTATTTTTTTCATTGAAAATCCTCCTTTTTTATTTTTATAATTTTATTATGTCGATTTTTGTTATTTTTTATTTAGTAATTTTTAGAAGGATCGTTTGTATATCTGTTTTAAACACAAAAAAAATACAATAGAAAATTTTTCTATTGTATAAAAATTTAAAATTTTTAATTTTAATTAATTAATTCCATAATTTTAGGAACAAATATAATTAATCCAACAATTACACTTCCAATTGCTAGAACAAGCACTGCTCCAGCAGATATATCTTTTGCTATTTTTGCTTTTTCATTTTTTTCGGTTGTTATCATATCAACAACTGTTTCAATAGTAGTATTAAATAACTCTGCTGAAATTACTAAAGCAAACATAATAACTAGAATTATCCAGTCTAAACTACTTACTTTAAATACTATTCCTGCAATTATTATTAATACCATCACTAGTATATGTATTTTCATATTTCTTTCTGCTTTAAATGAAGTAATTATTCCTTGAAATGCATATTTAAAACTATTTATTAATTTCTTTGTTTTTTTTATCATTTTATCTTCTCTTTCTATAATATATTTTATAATAATTTTTTGATTTCATCACAAAAAACATCATTCTGTCCTTAATGCTTCTACTGGATCTTTCTTGCTTGCCATCTTTGCAGGTATTAATCCTGCAATTATTGTTAAGAACATACTAATTAATACTAATATAACTGCCGCTAATGGTTCTACAGTTGCTGTTATTTGTACTCCTGATAAATTATATATTAAACTATTTATTGGCACTGTTAAAAGTATTGTTACTACTATTCCCAGAACTCCCGCAATTAATCCTACTATAAATGTTTCCGCATTAAATACTTTTGATATATCTTTCTTAGACGCTCCTATTGCCCTTAATATACCAATTTCTTTTGTTCTTTCTAATACTGATATATATGTTATTATTCCTATCATTATTGAAGAAACAATAAGTGAGATACTTACAAATCCTATTAACGCATAACTTACAGCATTTATTATATTTGTTACAGATGTCATCATAGTTCCTACTATATCTGTATATGTTATTACATTTTCATCATTTCCTTCATCTCTTTGCTGTTGATTATAATTTTCTATTGCCTCTGCAATTTTTTCTTTATCATCAAAAGATTTTGGATATATTGATATAGATGAAGGACTATCTAAATCTATAGCTCCTAAAGTGGCTAAATTATCTTCATATGTTGCTTCTTGATTTTCTCTGTATGTTTCTATTATCTCTGTAATTTCTTCTGGAGACATTTGTGCTAAAGCCCTTTGTTGTTCAGTAGTTAGATTTTCTATATTAAATGTTTGGTTTTCAGAAAACTCCAATCCTGTAAATACATTTATATCTGGATTTTCTTTTTGTTCTTTTACAATTTCTGATTCATTAGTTTTATTTATTACATATTCTTTTAGGTCTTTTAAGTAACCAATTCCTCCTGACATACTTGTTGCTGAACTACTTTCGTTTTGTTTTATAATTCCTACTACTTTTATACTTTCTGCATCTGCTATTTTTTGTTTCATGTAATCATCGTCATCTTCTTTATTTATCCATAAGCCATTTTCTTTTTGATAATAATCACTATTTAACAATAATTTGAATGATAAACCTAATAATTCATCATAAGTATAGGTTGTATTTTCTAGTTCCTCTACAGCTTCTCCATTTATTAATTTTTCCATTATTTCTTCTAATTCATCTTGATCTTTTAATCCTAATGTATATAACACATAATCATTTACTCTATTATTTTCATCTACTATTAAAACAACTTCATTATAATTTTCTGGCCATGCTCCTGCTACTAAATCATATTGTGCGTGTAGTAGTTCTTCATTATCTAACATTTCTGTCCATACATCTGTATTCATTAAACTAATACTAGCACTATCTGATGTTCCTAATCCTAGTTTTTCCATAACAGTACTAGGATTTACTTGAACTATTCCATCTGTTGTGTCTTCTTTATATAAATTTAAGTTTAAGTCATAATTATATTGTATTGCATTAGTATATTGTGTTATTTCACATTCTTCACTTTCCAAATATTCTTTAAATTCTGTTAAATTATTGTTTTCTACTTTGTTTGAAATTGTTGATAACATCTCTGTCATTATATTTTGTGAATGGATTTTTCCATCATCTGTATCTTCATCGTCACTATTTTCTTGCATCATACTTTCTAGCATACTCGAAGTATCTATTGTTGACTCTTCTATACTTATCGGATATGATGATAATGTATCTTCTTCTACTCTATTTATATAATTTTGTATTCCTGTTGACATTGCAAGTATTAGAGCTATTCCTATTATTCCAATACTTCCTGCAAATGATGTAAGAATAGTTCTTCCTTTTTTAGTCATCAAATTATTTAAACTTAAAGATAATGCTGTTAAAAATTTTATTGATGTTCTTCTTTTTTCTTTTGAATTATTTACTTCTTTTTGTTTACTTTCAAATGGATTACTATCATCTGTAATTACACCATCTAATATTTTTATTATTCTTGTAGAATATTCTTCTGCCAATTCTCCATTATGTGTTACCATTATTACTAGTTTATCTTTTGCAATTTCTTTTAGAATATCCATTACCTGTTTACTTGTTTGACTATCTAATGCTCCTGTTGGTTCATCTGCTAAAATTATATCTGGATTATTTACTATTGCTCTTGCAATAGCAACTCTTTGCATTTGCCCTCCTGATAATTGATTAGGTTTTTTATGTATTTGATCTCCTAAACCCACTTTCTTTAACGCTTCTATTGCTCTTGATTTTCTTTCTTTCTTACTTACTCCTGATAAGGTAAGTGCAAGTTCTACGTTTGAAAGTATTGTTTGATGTGTAATTAAATTATAATTTTGAAATACAAACCCTACTGAATAATTTCTATATGCGTCCCAATCTTTATCTTTAAATTCTTTTGTTGATTTTCCATTTATTATTAGATTTCCTCTTGTATATCTATCAAGACCTCCTATTATATTTAAAAGAGTAGTTTTTCCACAACCACTTTGTCCAAGTATTGAGACAAATTCATTTTCTCTAAATTCTATACTTACACCCTTTAGTGCACGAACTATAGTATCTCCTGATTTATAGTCTTTTGTTATATTCTCTAATTTTAACATATTCTGTCCTCCTGTCATTAATTATATGTAATCTGCACAAATTTAGTCAAGTAATTATTGTGATTTTTTTGTAAATTTTATTGACAAAAAACGACATTACAATATATAATGTCATCTTTAATTTTTTTATTCTTTTACTTCATATCCAATATCTTCAACTGCTTTTTTTAATCTATCTATATCAACATCTTCTTTTAAAGTAACCTCTGCTGTTTTATTTTCTAAACTTACATTTACAGATTTCACTCCTTTTATTTCTTTTAAAGCTGTTTCTACTTTTTTAACACAGTGCATACAACTCATACCTTCTACATTTAATGTTTTTACTGTTTTTTCCTTTCCAAACATTTTCTATTTTCCTCCTTCTAATTTTATATTTTTTAAACGTAATGCATTTAATATTACTGTTAAACTACTTAGTGTCATAGCTAGTCCTGCTATCATAGGATTTATTGATATTCCTATTGGTTTTAACATTCCTATTGCAATTGGTATCATTAAACTATTATAGAAAAATGCCCAAAATAGATTTTGTTTTATATTTCTTATTGTTTTTTTACTAATATTTATTAAATCCAATATTTTGCTCAAATCATTTTCTATTAAAATAACATCTGATGAATCCATTGCAATATCTGTTCCACTATTTACACTAACTCCTATATCTGCTGTTGCTAAGGCTGGACTATCATTTATTCCATCTCCACACATTAAAACTTTTTTACTATCATTCTTCAATCTTTTTATTGTATTTGTTTTTTCTTCTGGTACTACATCTGCTATGACTTTAGATATTCCTATTTCCTTACCAATTAGCTCTGCTGTTTCTTTATTATCTCCTGTTAACATTATTGTTTCTATATTATTTTCGTTTAATTTCTTGATAACATCTTTTACATTTTTTCTTACTAAATCATTTACTCCAATTAAAGCAATTATATTTTTTTCTTCTACTACATAAATAATACTATTTCCTTTTTTAGCTAATTCTTTTTCTTCTTCTTTTATTTCTTCTTCATTATTTTCTATGCCCAAATATTGCAATATTTTATAATTTCCAAGTGCATATTCTTTTCCTTCTACTCTTCCAGTTATTCCTAAACCACTTAAATTTTTAAATTCTTCTACATTGTATGTTCCTAATTTATGTTCTTTTAAATAATCTAAAAATGCTTTTGCTATCGGATGTGTTGATTTTTCTTCTATACTTCCTGTAATTCTAAGTATCTCTTCTTTATTTAAATTATTACTATAATTTAGAATTTTTGATATTTTTAATGTTCCATATGTTAATGTTCCTGTTTTGTCAAAAATAATTGTGTCTATATTTCTTGCATGTTCTAATATTTCACTTTTCTTTACTAATATTCCCAACTTAGCACAATTTCCTTCACTTACAACTATTGCAAGCGGTGTAGCAAGACCAAGTGCACATGGACAGGCAACTACTAATATCGTCACAAATGTCGTTAATGCCTCTCCTGTTCCAAATCCTAATAATAAATAGATAATAAATGTTATTATAGCAATTAATATTACTATTGGAACAAAATATCCACTTACTTTATCTGCCACTTTTGCTATTGGTGCTTTTGTATTAGTTGCTTCTACCACTAGTTTTACAATTTGTGAGATACTAGAGTCTCTACCTATTTTTTCTGCTTCATATTCTAAGTATCCATCATAATTCACACTTCCCGCAAGTACTCTATCTCCTTGCTTTTTACTTGCTGGTTTACTCTCACCTGTTAAAAATGATTCATCTAGATGTGCTTTTCCACTTATAATTTTTCCATCTACTGCTATTCTATCTCCTGCATGACTAACTACTATATCTCCTTTTTTTATTTCATCAATTGTAACTTCTTGTTCTTTTCCGTCTTTTTTTAGGATTGCCTTACTTGGTGTTATTTGTACTAATTTCTGTATTGCTTCTTTTGTTTTATCTTTGCTTATTCCATCTAAATATCTACCTAGCTTGATAAAAAATAGTACTATTGCTGCTGATTCAAAATACAATTCATTTACATATGAACTATCTCCTTTTATTATCATAATCATGCTATATACACTGTATAAGAAACTACTTAACACTCCTATTGCAACTAATGTATCCATATTAGGCAATTTGTGAATTAAATTTTTAAATCCACTTTTTATAATATCAAATCCATATATTAAAAACAGTATTGTTAATAAAAATAATATAACTGTATAATTTATTGGATTATCATGCATATTTAAGAAATTAAATATTGGAAGTCCTATCATGTGCCCCATTGATATATATAGAAGTATTACTGCTAGAATGCCATATATAATAAACAATACTTTATCTTTCTTTTGTTTATTTTTTTCTTCTTTCCCATCATATATTCCTAAACTCTTAAACCCTGCTTTTTTTACAAATGTATCCAACATTTTCCTATCTACTTTTTTCTCATCATATTCTATTAGAGCATTTGCCATAACTAAATTTACACTAGCATATACAATCCCATCTTGTTTATTTAAATATTTCTCTAAACCACTAGAACAAGCACTACATGTCATACCTCCTATTTTAAGTACAATTTTTTGCATTATTGAAACCTCCTAAATAAATTTACTACTTCGTCTATTATTTCATAATTTCCTTTTTCTAAGTCATTTTGAACACAAGTGTACATATGATTTTCTAATATATGGTTTGCTAAACTCTTTATAGATTTATCTATTGCTGATAATTGGATTAGTACATCATCACAGTATCTATCTTCTTCTATCATTTTCTTCACGCCTCTTACTTGACCTTCTATTCTATTTAGTCTATTATTGATTATTTTCTTTTCAGATTCATTTCTTTTTGTTTGTTTCTTACAACAATCCTTTTCCAATTTTATCACCTCTAGCCGTATTATATACCCTGACGGGTATTTTGTAAATGGAGGGGTATATATGTTTTTATATTATTTATACCTATAGTTTTCTATATCAATTTTTTCATTATTATAAAATACATTTTTTAGTTTTTTAGTTGTAATTAATTCCTCTTTCTTTTGTTTTGTTAATTTTTTGATTGCATATTCTAATTTAGAAGCTAAAGATTTATTTTCACATTCCCATACTACTTCTAATTTTTTAGCTAAATGTGTATAAGTATATTTAGCACATTTTTCATTTTTAGAAAAATGTTCTTCCATTCTTCTTTCTATATTTACAGTAATTCCTGTATAAATTGAATCATCCATACATCTTAGCATATATACATAATACATTTTATCTACTCCTTTTATTGTACATTTATCCTTTGACTTTAAGGAAAGTTTATCACTTCTAACTTTTTTTATCAATCAAATATAAATAAAAAATACAATAATGATACTAAAATGTATTACTATTGTATTTTACCATTTTTATAAATCAGAAATTTTTTCGTAAGTATTAATTGTCACTTGTTAATTCTGTTGCAATTTTAGAAAATATAAATTCATAAGGATTATAATTAAGATTACTTATTATCTGTTTTACTCCTGGTAAAGATTCCTCCAAGCTTTCTATTTTTCTTGCATTTTTTATACTAGTATCTATAACATAATAAGCATTTAATGGATTATTATCATAATCATATCCAGAAAGTAAATCTTCGTTATCATTAAATTTTTCTTTTAACTCATCTAGTACATCTTCTTTTGAATAATATTCTATTTTTGCATTTTCATCAATATCAAATATAGCATTTTTTATATCTTCCATTTGTTCTTCTGTTATATCACTATTTAGATAAATTTCTACTTTTCTCATTTCATGATAATAATAAGCAAATATAAAAACATTGAATAAAATAATAATTGTAAGTATTATTCCAATGGCTATAAGTAATTTATTTTTTTTACTCATTTTTTTCTTTACTTTTTTTAGATAATCAATTTCGTTTTCTTGATTATCTTTTACTAATTCATCTTTTTGCATATCATTAAATATTCTTCTACATTCTTCACAAGTACTTAAATGTTTTTCTACTAATTCTTTAGACTCACTATGTAGTATTCCATCCTGATAACCAAATAATAAATCTTGTACTATTTCACATTCCTTTTTCATCTTTTTCCTCCTTTAATTTCTGTTTTCCTCGGAAAAATATGACTCTTGCCCAAGTGGGAGTTTTTCCCATTATTTCTGCTATTTCTTTGTAATCTAGGTTTCCAAGTATTCTTAAATACATCACATTTCTTGTTTGTTCATCTAGTTTTTGTATTTTTTTAAAGATTTCTATTTTTTCTTGTTTTTCTAAAACTTCTTCTTCAAAAATTGTATTAGATACAATTATATTTTCTAATTCTTCAAAAGAAATATTATTTATTTTCTTTTCCTTTTTTAAAGTTTTATACCATATGTATTTTGCAATTTGACAAAGCCATGTAGAAATCTTAGATTCACCTTTAAATTTATCAATATTTTTTATTGCAACTTCAAAAGTTTCTTGGACAATTTCTTCTGACAATTCTTTATTTCCGGCTTAAGCAGAATATATATTTATATACGGTTTTTGCATGCTCTTGATAAATTTTTTCTATATCCTGCATAACATTTCCCCCTTCTATAATTTAAGTGTCATAGAAATGCGATTTTGTTACAAGATTTTATATTTTTTTTAATTTTGCTACAAAAAAACCTTCATATTCTTCATTTGGCATAACACATAAAGTACCTGGAATTTTAGTTGGAAGTTTCGGTAAATCTTCTATTCCAGGAAATTCTATATCTACTATTGTAGCTTTTTTACTTTCTAATATATGTTCTATTACTTTCTCATTTTCTTCTTGTAGTATTGAACAAGTAGAATATACCATTTCTCTTCCTTTTTTTAATACATTCATTGCTTTCTTTAATAAATCTATTTGTGATTTCACCGAATTTTTTATAAGTTCTTTTGTAAATACTTTTTCTAATTTTGGATTATTTAGATTTAATGTTCCACTTCCAGAACATGGAGCATCTAAAAGAACATTATCAAAAGAAAATAAATTATCTATTTTTCTTGCATCTTGTTCCATTACATATACACAAGTTGCCTCTTGTTTTTCTATATTATACTTTAATTTTTCTGCTCTTATTTTATTCTTTTCAACTGCTGTTATCCTTGCTTTATTATTTACTAGTGCTGCTATTTGTGTTGTCTTTCCTCCTGGTGCTGCCGTCATGTCTAATATATCCGTATTTTCTTCAGGTTTTAATATGATTGGTGGAAGCATTGATGATAGATTTTGCATATAGATTTCTCCGTTTTTATAAATATTAAGTTCTCGTATTTTGTCTTCCCTTACATTTTCTATTACAAATGCATCAGAATAAAACGGAACTTTTTTATATATAATCCCTTTTTCATCTAATACTTTTTCTATTTTATTTCTGTTAGCTTTTAAAGTATTTACTCTAAAAGTTACTTTTCTTTCCTCTTTATATCCTGCTATTATTTTTCTGCTTAAATCTTCTCCATATTGTTCTTTTAGCATTTTTATTAAAAATTCTGGTATCATAATTCCTCCTAATTTTTGGCTAACTCTTTCATTTTATTATATACTTCATAAGTTATTTTAACATCATTTAAACCTCTATGAGCATTTCTATAATCCACATTAAAATAGTCAGCTAAAGTTCCTAATTTATAATTTCTGATATTTGGAAATATATGTTTTGCTATTCTCATAGTATCTATAAAATCATTAGATAAATAATAACCTAAATAGCTCTCACATTTATCATAAATAAAATTAATATCAAAATTAACATTATGTCCCATTATTATTTCATTTCCTGTGAATTCAACAAATTCTTTTAATGCTTCTTCTTGATTCTTTCCATATTCTAACATTTCATTTGTTATACCTGTTAAATTTGTTATGAAAGGACTTAAATACCCTTCTATTTTAATAAGTGTATCATATTTATCTACTATTTTATTTTCCTTAACTTTTATTGCTCCTATTTCTATTATTTCATTAGAAGTTGGTGATAATCCTGTTGTTTCTATATCTACTAAAACATAATCATCCACCCATTTAAGTAAGCTTTTTCCTTTATGGTTTCTACTATTATATCTACTAAAGTTATTTCCGCATAATTTACCTCTTTTCTTTTTTTGTATAAATATTATACTATGTATTATAAAATTATACAAACATTATTATATCAATTTTCTTGCACATTTTTTAATTTTTATATATAATGTTATAAGAGTTAGATTTTAACTTAATTTAGGAGAAAATTATGGAACATTGGAGTATTGAAGATTACAAAAATTTTACTAATAATAAGAATAAGAAAAAAAGTAAATATAGGGCAAATAAAGTTTCAATAGATGGTCATACATTTGATAGCCAAAAAGAAGCTGATTTCTATTGCGAATTAAAATTAAAGTTACAAGCAAAAGAAATTAATGGGTTTTGCCTTCAACCTATTTTTATGTTAGCACCTGGTTTAAAATATAAGCCTGATTTTATTATTTTCAATAAAGATGGCTCTACAGAAGTTGTTGATGTAAAAGGTTTTAAAACCAAAGAATATATTGCTAAGAAAAAAGTTTTTGAAGATAAATATAATTTAAAAATTATTGAAATATAAAAAGCTGTTCTCAAAAAACAGCTTTTTTTATATCTTAATGATTTTTTCCCATGGCAAATTCTTTTTACCAAAATGACCATAATTTGTGGTTTCTTTATAAATAGGTTTCTTTAAATCCAAATAATTTATAATACCATCTGGTGTTAAATCAAATTTTTCTTTTACTAAATCTACTATTTCTTCTTCAGTTTTTATTCCTGTTCCAAATGTATTTATATATATTGATAATGGCTCTTTCATTCCTATTGCATATGCTGTTTGTATTTCACATTTTTTACAATAACCATTTGCTACAAGATTTTTTGCAATATGACGAAGCATATATGCACTACTTCTATCTACTTTACTTGGATCTTTTCCTGAAAAACATCCTCCACCATGACGTGAATATCCACCATATGTATCTACTATTATTTTTCTTCCTGTTAAACCTGTATCTCCTAAAGGTCCTCCTATTACGAATCTTCCTGTTGGATTTATATATATTTTTGTATTTTCATCTATCATATTTTCTGGAACAACACTATTTACTACTTCTTTTATTATATCTTCTTTTATCTTTTCTTGAGATACTCCATCTAAATGCTGAGTAGATATTAATATTGTTTCTATTCTTTTTGGAATATCTTCTTCATATTCTACAGTTACTTGTGTTTTCCCATCTGGTCTTAAATAATTTAAGATTCCTTCTTTTCTAACATCTGTTAATCTTTTTGCTAATTTATGTGCCATATTTACTGCATATGGCATATATTCTTCTGTATCTGAACATGCATATCCAAACATTATACCTTGGTCTCCTGCTCCTCCAACATCTACTCCTAGTGCTATATCTGGACTTTGTTTTGTTATATTTATATCTATCAAACAAGTTCTATAATCAATATCTGTTTTCTCATTATCATAGCCTATTTCTGCAATTTTTTCTCTTACTAATTTTTCTATATCTACTTCTCCTTTTGCTGTTACTTGTCCTGCAATTGTTATTTTATTTCCTGATGCAAATGTTTCTACTGCTACTCTTGCATTTCTATCTTCTTTTATATATGCATCTAATATACTATCAGATATATAGTCACATAATTTGTCTGGATGTCCTTCTGTTACACTTTCTGATGTGAAATAATATTTACTCATAAAACAACCTTCTTTCTATATTCTTAACGTTTATTATTATGGCATCTTTTAACTATTTTGTCAAATTCTTAATCCATTTAATTCTTTCTTCATGAAGTTTATTTCCTAAATCTTTACCTGGTTTTAAATTATACTTTTTAGCAACATCAGATGCTGTTACAGAAGATAAACATTTTTTACCTACAGATAGGAAATCTAAATTGTTTTCTACTCTTCCACCTTTATCACAGTTTACTACTATTTGAAGACCTTCTAATCCCAAATATGATTTATCTATTCTTTCTATAAAATCAACTTTTTTACTTGGCTTCATTTTATTGAATATTCCACCTCTCATGTGTTCTCTTGCTGCTACCATTCCGCATTTTTTCCAAGCATTAGGAACACCCAAATCATTAGAAAATTTCTTAACTACTTCTACCCCTCTTTCTTCATGTCCATAATGATGTGGGTACTCTTCTTTTGGTGTTTCTCCTTTTCCTAAGTCATGAACCAATACACTAAAACGTATCTTTAAATCAGATGTATAATCACATGATTTATCTAGACATATCATTGTATGATTATATGCATCTCCTTCTGGATGATATTTTTCTGGTTGTAATGCTCCTATTAATTTATATATTGGCATAAAATGCACATCTAAAACATCTGCTTCTTTTAATACGTCAAAGAATATAGATGGTTTATTACTTCCTAATGCTTTTTTTAATTCTTCAAAAACTCTTTCTCTAGATAAGTATTTTAGTTCCGATTTTAATTTATTCATCATTTCTATAGTTTCTTTTTCTACACTAAAACCTAAAATGGAGCTAAATCTTGCTACTCTATATACTCTTAATGGATCTTCAGAAAAATGTGAACTTACAGCTCTAATTATCCCTGTTTCTAAATCTTTTTTTCCTTCAAAATAATCAAAAAGTTCTCCAGTTAAAACGTCCTCTGCCATTGCATTTATTGTTATGTCTCTTCTTTCTAAGTCTTCTTTTAAAGTAACAGTAGAACCAGAAAACACTTCAAATTCTTTATGTCCTACTCCTACTTTTTTCTCTTTTCTAGCTAACGCAAATTCACAGCCATTCATTCTGTACACTGGGAATGATTTTCCGTCTAATTTAGCCTCAGGGAAAAGATGAGTAAATTCAGAACTATCTATTCCTACTACACAATAATCTTCATCATATTTTTTTCTTCCAAGCATCTTATCTCGTACTGCTCCACCTACTAAATATAGTCTTCCTCCAGAATCTAGTATTTTCTCAGCTATTTGTTTTATTTCCATATAATTCTCCTGATTTTTTTTACAATTATATTAAACATCTTTTATTTTTTCAACAAAAATAAAAAAATCCAAATATTTGGATTAGAGATTTTATATATTAAATTAATATTTTACATTCTATTTAGCCAATGGCTTTCTTTTCTATGATTTTATATTTTTTATTTTTTATTTTTTATTTTAATATATTTACTTTTACTCTATTTTTTAAGGAGATAATTTTCATATCTTTTGTACATCTCTTTATTGCAATTGAATTTTTTTCGATTTTATTTTAAATTTTTTTAATATATTTTATTCTAGTTTAAATCTCTGAATTTTTAAAATTTTTTCAAAGAAAGATAAAGAATCAAAAATTAGAAAGCCTTTTGGCTTAAATAGAATACATATAATATACCACAAACTCTAAAATATGTAAACCTTTTTTACACATTTTTCCAAACTTTTCATCGCAATTTTCGACATTTTTTGTATAATAAAAATACATATAATATTTTAGGTTTTCATTAACCTATTTCCTCACTGATAGAAAAGTATCACTAAAAGCCATTCAAAGGAATGGCTTAATACTTATATACTATTTCTAACAAACGGCTTTATAAATACAAAGCTGGACGAAAACCAACATCGATTCTAGTAGTAGAAGAACCAAGGTACAAATAGCATATCACAGGACTATCACCACTCACGCTATAACCACCGACCACGAGCAAATACACTATTATCAGTACAAATTGTTGTCCATTCCCATAAATTTCCCGCAAAGTCATATATATTATTAGCCTTTGTT
>CAZQTH010000028.1:0-20069 GCA_964596175.1 uncultured Clostridium sp.
ATCCTTTCGTTTGGATAATTTTAATATTGTTTTTAGACAACAAAAAAATCAACCAGATTTTATTTTCTGTTTGATTTTGTATCAATTCTGTTTGATGGCGTTCGAACAGAAACGTCATTGGTGGAGATGAGGAGAATCGAACTCCTGTCCATAATACTTTCCACATAAATATCTACAAGTTTAGTTTGTTTATTTTATTCATCTTAGTAATACCAACAAACAGGTTTTATTAAGATATAGCTTTTTAAAATACCCTCTACCCCAAAAGCAAAAGTAGTTTCGTTACCCACTAAATTAACACCTCACTAAAAACGTGGGAATTCTTAGTAAAGTGGAGCTACTTATTCTAAGCAGCTGCTAATGCTAATTCTTCGTTATCAGCGTTTATATTTATTTTCGCTTTTTTTAAGTGGCCAAAGCGACCATCCACTACCTGCAATCTATGCTTCTAGTATTATGTCGAAACCATTGCATCCCCATGTATTATTTATTATACTATATTTTATGTCTTTTATCAACTGGATAAAACTGCTTTTTCTAGATATTTTTCTTAACATTTTTTAAAAAATATGTTATAATTATTATCATAATGATATTGCGGGTATAATTTAGTGGTAGAATGCAATGCTTCCGACCTTGTTGCGAGGGTTCGATTCCCTCTACCCGCTCCAAATAATAAAATCTCGAAAGTGCTTGATAAGAGTATTTTCGAGATTTTTTTATTATATAGGAAAAATTGCCAGATTTTTGCTATATAACAAGTTTAAGCGTTCTATATTCGTGCAATAATTGCGAAGCAATTTTACACATCTGTGCGTCGAAATCTTTGATTTCGCTTACGCACGCTTTTCTTATTTAAAATATCAATAGGGATATTTATTTTAGAGTTTTTATATATAAATTAAATAAATTACTTGACAATTACAAACAAACGTTTTACAATATATAATATAAGAAAAGGATGTGAATCTATGGAAGAAAATAAATTATCAATCCAGAATGAAATATCTAATGAAGAAATAAAAAAATTAATATATACCATAAGAGGAAAACAAGTAATGTTGGATAGTGATGTGGCAATGCTATACAATTATCCTACTAAAAGAATAAATGAAACTGTAAATAGAAATAAACAAAGATTTCCAGAAAACTTTTGTTTTCAATTGAATAAAGGAGAATATGAACTTTTAAGAAGTAAAAATATTGTTGCAAACAATGATGCTATATATGAAAATTTTAACAATTCTTCTTTAAGGTCGCAAATTGCGACCTTAAACGAAAATGAAGGAAGAGGTAAGCATCGTAAATATTTGCCTTATGTTTTTACAGAGCAGGGAATAGCAATGTTGGCCGGGTTATTAAAAAATAATATAGCTATTCAAGTTAGTATAAATATCATGAATGCATTTGTTGAAATGAGAAAATTTTTAATGCTTAATGGACAAATTTTTAAGAGATTAACAACTATGGAATATAAATTGATAGAACATGATAAAAGATTTGATAAAATATTTGATCAATTACAACTTGAAGAAAATATAAAACAAAGGGTATTTTTCGAGGGGCAAATATATGATGCATATAGTATTATCATTGATATTATAAAAAAAGCCCATAAGAAAATTCTAATTATAGACAACTATATTGATGATAGTATTCTAAAAATGTTGACTAAAAAGAAAAATAATGTAGAAGTAGTTATTTTAACATCTGATAAAACTAATATTCAAAATATAGATATCCAAAAATTTAATAAAGAATATCCTATATTAAAAGTTGCTAAAACAAATAAATTTCATGATAGATTTATAGTTTTAGATAATAAAGAAATGTATCATTTAGGAGCTTCTATCAAAGATTTAGGAAAAAAATGTTTTGGAATTAACAAAATAGAAGATAAAGAAATTATAGGAAAAATAATTAATTTGTAAATACATAAAAAGACATTAAGGCTATTTTCGTTTAATAAAAAATCATATATGCTCATATATATTATTCCATTATCATCTAGCCATTTAATAATTCGAAATTATCTACTTTTTGTATTTCATCTAAAATAATATAGTAAGTATTGTTATCAGTTATTTTATTCATAATATATTCATAAAGTTTTTTAGGGTTAGTGTACTCTTCGTTTTCAATGGAGTATAATTCTAATTTTATAATGTAATTTTCATTAACACCACTTTCTAATAAATAGTCTAAGAAAGAAGAATATTTAGAGTCCAATGAAAAATAAATTTTTCATATGGAGGAAATAAGACCTCCAAAAGCAAGAAATTCAACTCTTATTGAGCTGGATTTCTTGCTTTTATAGCTTTTATATTTGCTGTTTCGGTTGGCAAACATTTCCAATTTTTGAGATATTTAATTTATTTCTAAAATAATAGAATTTATAACATATTAAAAAACGAAACTTAAATTTTAACAAAAATTATAAAAATGATTTTATCTCAAATCAATAATATCACTATTTCTTTCACCTGTACCTATCATTGTAATTGGCGTATTAGTTGTTTCTTCAATTTTGTGAATAAAATCTTTTACTTTAATTGGTAATTCATCATAGTTATTACATCTATAAGCTTTCCAATCAATGTATTGTGCAAAATTCAAGACAATTTGAGTTGGATTATTTATCATTACATTATATTTTAATCTATTCCAGTTCATTTCAAAAACTCTTCTTACTTTTTTTGTGACAGTTGTATATTCTTTTAACTCTATAGTAGAGTTACATCTTTCTTTGATTTCTCCCCATGTTAGTTCTTTACTTCCAGCATAATCTCCGCTATATATATCTATACCTATATTAGTTTTATTACTAATTCTTATAGGATATGGTCTTATAATCATTATTATATCTTTTACTTTAAAAGGAGAAATACCTGCGTCTGCAATCAATTGACTAGCACTACATTGTCTACTTGTTACATTAGGATAATCAAGTCCATAGTTTATATCCAAATCTGCTCCCTGAGCACCTTCTACTAATATAGAATTTTGTGATTGATTCAATATAATAGAAGTATCTACAATTTCTATTTTACTTTTAGCATAGTCTGAAAAATTATTATAGAAATCTTTTATTAGTTCTACTTCTGGTAATCTCATAATCTTTTCTGATAAAGCTGAACCACAGCCTTTAAAGGTAGAACCGCTTTTTATTAATTGTTTTTCTTGTTTTCTATGTTTCTCTTTAATAATCATTGCTCTGGGATGTATGTAAATCTTTCTTTCTCCTAGAATATCTTTATATTTTATTAGTTCGTTTTCTAGTATTTCTGGAGTAATAATACTACCAGCATTTAAACATAGTTTAGTATTACTGTTTATTATAGCCATAGGTAGATGACTGACTACAATTTTTTCTTCATTATCTTTGACATATGTATGTCCTGCATTTGAAGACCAATTATTAGTTGATATCTCTATATTATCTTTTTGAGCAATATAGCCACAAATTTTACCTTTTCCACAACTACCTGCTTGCCCATCTATAACAACAGTTACATTTTTATCCATAAAAAACCCCTATTCGTAAAACTTCTTAATACCTTCAATATCAAAAATTTCTTTAATAAATTGACTGATATTAGCAAAACCTGCTAACTCTCTATTATTAAAATCTAAAGCAAAGTCAATATCTTTCCATTCATATATTCCTTCATAATTAGGTGCTACTGGAGTTTCATCTATAAAATCGTATAAAACACTTAAATATGTTCCTTTATTATATTATTTAGTTTTAAGTATTATATCATAATTTTTATGAAAATTATATAAAAAATTATGATATACTTGTAAAAATATCAATTATATACTAAAGTATAAACAATAAATCGAGTTATATAAGAGAGCTTGAAATAGCAAGTATGGCATTTTTTCGCATACCTGTTTCGTAATCGCTCCAAAAATTTAACAATTGTAAAAAGTTATAAAATTTCATAAAACCTTAAAAGCTTTTAAAATCAGCTAAAAAATAGGTTTTATTTTTTTACTTTTTTATTAAATCTCATTATAATTTATAAAAATAGCATAATTTTACATTAAAATTACATTAAAATAATAAAAATAATTACATTAAAATAATAAAAATAATTACATTAAAATAAAAATATTACATTAAAAAATTATTAAATATTTTTTAAAAGCAAAAAAATAGTTATTTAGATAATTTGTAATAAATCTAAATAACTAAGCTTTTTTGTTACAGTCATATATTATTTATTATTTTTAAAAATCTAATTATGAGATATTTTTCTTACCAATTATACTTTTATGTTTAACTTCTGCCTTTTCTTTTGTTCTTAATGCCTCTTATTATTCCTCATTATCATCATGTTTTTTTTGATTTTTCTCTAACTCTGCAATTCTTTTGTTTTGTTCTTCTATTATTTTACGCAATTCTTCATTACTATTATTTGATTTTTCTTCTTCGTTATCGTTAGATTCGTTGTTTTTTTCTTGTTCTTTTTCTTCTATCTCTTCTGTTTCTTCTTCTTCATTATGTGTAATTACATAATAAAGCATCTTTTTTGCTTCATCAAAATAAAAATTACTTGAATAAGAAAGTTTTATCATACTTAATGATGGATTGTTCAAGCTAGTAAAAATTGTTATGTCTTTTTCAATTGCATTATCACTATCAGTCCAATCAAAGCGTTCTACTTTTTTAAAAGGTATTTTTAGAAAGTCTTTATCAATATCAATATCAGCAATCACATATAGTATTTTCTCTTTTCGATTTAATTTTATATGTCTTTTTAAATCTTGTTTTGTTATATCTAAACCAGGATATCTTTCATTATATTTCTTAACTTTTCTTCTTTTTAACAAGAAACGAAAAATTAGTAAAAAAACAATAATAGCTATTATACAACTAATTACAAAAGAAAACTCATCTTCATCTCCTTCAACAAAGATATAAATACCTGCAAGAGCAAATAAAATCCAAAGAAAACAACCACAACCATAACTATCATCATTATTCATATATACTCACTTCCTTTTTTATATAATATCATTAAATAAAAAAATGTCAATACAAAAGAGGTTAAAAAATGATTTCTTGATATATCTAAAAAGCAATTAACAAAATTCAATTTTAATACATTTTTATTATAACATTACTTAAAAATATGCTTTTGTTTTTGTATATTGACTAAAAAAATTTTTTATAATACATATTGTTATTTCTTTATAAAAAATATATAATTTATATATAGAAAATAGGGGGTAAGAGATGAAAGAATTTGTTACAGGATTATTAATAGGAATCTTTAACCAGCCAATATTTTTGATATTCATTATATTAGCAATAATATTAACTATTTTTTATAAAAAAATTCGTGGTTTTATGGGAGAATTTTGGGTAAGATTAGAATTAAATAAATTACCAAAAGATAAATACATTATATTAAATGATATTATGATTAAATCAAATAGAGCAACTCACCAAATAGATCACATTATAATATCTAAATTTGGTATATTTGTGATTGAGACAAAAAACTATTTTGGCTTAATTACAGGAAATGAATATAAAGATAAATGGGTTCAACATTTGGGAAAAAATAAATATTATTTTAATAACCCTATACATCAAAATTATGGGCACATAAAGGCTCTTGAAGAAATATTAAATTTGGATGAAAGTAAATTTATATCAATTATATGTATATCTAATCAGGCAAAACTTAGAGTAAACGCAAAAAATGTCACTCAATTAGATTTTATTAATAATTTAATAAAATCATATAAAGAAGAAATATTAGATACTAATTTAAGTGAAATAAGAGATAAAATAGAATTAAATAATATTTCTGATAGAAATATTAGAAAACAACATGTAGAAAATATTAAGAACAATTTAGAAGAAAAAGAAAAAAAAGAAAAAGAAATGATTTGTCCAAAATGCGGTGAAAAATTAGTTGAGAGAACTGGTAAATATGGTAAATTTGTTGGTTGTTCAAATTATCCTAAATGTAAATATACAAGGAATATTGAAAAATAATTCTCACTAAATTATTGAAGCAATGCAAGATTATTGCATTGCTTATATTTAATTTTATCTTCAATATATATGATTAAAATAATTATTTATTTTTCTAATGTAATAGTTTTTCCATTTAAGTAATCTAAAATGCCACTATATGTTTTAAAATTAAACTTTAATATATAACTTTCTAAGCACTGATATTTCTTACCAAACTTTTTATTTATATCATTTTTACCATATTTTCCGGTCTCCTATTATAGGAAACCCTAAGAAAGCTAAATGAGCTCTTATTTGATGTGTTCTTCCTGTTTCTATTTCAATATCTAAAAGTGCTGTATTATCTACTTTTTTCTCTAATATCCTATAAGTCGTAATAATTTTCCTATATCCTTTTTTAGGAACATCACTTATGTATACTTTTGCTTTTTTGTTATCTTTAAATAAGTATGCTTCTTCTCTATTATATTTTTCTTTTGGCACACCATATACTAAAGCTAAATAATGTTTTTCTATTTCATGATTTTTGAATTTATCTAGGAGAATTTCTAGGGCTTCTTTATTTTTGCTAAATAAAACTAATCCTTGTGTATTTCTATCTATTCTATGGCAAGGTAAAATATTTCTATCTTTATATTTTTCTTGCAGAATGCTAGTTAAACTATTATCTCCTGTTACCTCCAAATTATATGGTTTATTTACAACTAATATATTTTTGTCTTCATAAATAACATCTAATGATACTCTTCCTTTCAATACTTCATCTGAAATATATACTAGAACTTCATCTCCTTCATTTATTGTTACATTAGAATTAACACGATTTCCGTTTATCTTTATATCTTTTCTCTTTAATGTTTTATAAAATAAACCTTCTGTTAATCCAGATATATTTGAAAACAAGAATTTATTTAATTTTTTTCCATCATATTTTTTATCAACCACTAATTTTCTCATATAAATATTATAACTTAGAAAATTAAAAATTACAAGTTATCACTTTTTTACTTTTATTACATATTATATTTTAAAGGTGATTTTATGGCTATTGTTCAAACAAATATTAATTATACTTATGAAACTATGATGTCTAATCTATATGAATTAAACAATACTTATCCATTTATCCAAATACAAAATGCTGGATATAGTGTTCTTGGTAGATCTATTCCTATAATTAAGTTAGGACATGGAAAAAATCAAGTTTTTTATTCTGGCTCAATCCATGCTCAAGAATGGATAACTTCTGTTCTCCTTATGAAGTTCATAGAAAATTATTGTTTATCTTATGTCAACAATTCTTCCCTTTATGGAGTTAGAATTAGAGATCTATTTAGTTCTACTTCTTTATATATAATGCCTATGGTAAATCCTGACGGAGTTGATTTGGTAACGGGTTTCTACTTACCTAATGGTTCTATCTATCATTCTTTTCAATCTATTGCACTAGATTTTCCTAATATTCCTTTTCCTAGTGGTTGGAAAGCAAATTTTAATGGTGTAGATTTAAACTTACAATTTCCTGCTGGTTGGGAACAAGCAAAAAAAATAAAATATTCTCAAGGATTTAATAAACCTGCTCCTCGTGACTTTGTAGGTTTTGGTCCTTTAACAGAACCAGAATCTCTTGCTATATATAACTTTACTCTTTCCTATAACTTTAGATTAGTTATTGCCTTTCATACTCAAGGACAGGAAATTTATTGGCAGTTTCAAAATTTTAATCCTCCAAATAGTGAGTATATTGGAAATAGATTAGCACAAGCTAGTGGATACCTCTTAGCAGAAACACCATATAATTCTAGCTTTGCAGGATATAAAGATTGGTTTATTCAAGAATTTAATAAACCTGGATATACTATTGAAGCAGGAATTGGTGAAAATCCTCTTCCTATATCACAGTTTGATGAAATCTATAATGATAATATTGGTGTTCTAATTTTAGGTGCTATTTTATAAGGAAAGGAGTCGTCTACAAAAAACGTAAACGACTCCTTAGTAGAATGTTACAAGAAACTACTTATTAGCAGTATTCTCTGCGATTTTACAGGCATACCCGACATAATCTTCTGGGGTTAGCTGAAGTAGGTTATCCCTATCTTCTGAAGAAAGAACATCAAGAGAATTGATGAACTCTTTGATGTCTTCTTTAGTAATCTTCTTTCCCCTAGTAAGTTCCTTGAGTTTATCATAGGCATCAGGAATACCATACTTACGAAGTACGGTCTGAATTGGCTCTGCTAATACCTCCCAGTTATTCTGAAGAGCTTCGGTAACTTTTGGAATATTCACACTAACTCGCCCCAGACCACTAATAGTCTGTTTAATAGCTTGAAGTGAGTATCCCAAAGCTACACCAATATTCCTTTGAGTTGAAGAATCTGTAAGATCTCTTTGCATACGAGAAGAGGCTAGCTCTGTAGCTAAGACATTCAAGATACCATTTGACATCTCACAGTTGGACTCACTATTTTCGAACCTAATTGGGTTAACCTTATGAGGCATAGTACTACTTCCCACCTCATTCTTAACCACTTTCTGTCCGAAGTACTCCATGCTGATGTACAACCACATATCAACATCAAATCCATGCAAGATACTGTTGAAGTGGCTGATTTCATCAAAAAGACGACACATATAGTCATGGCTCTCAATTTGTGTAGTAACAGGATTGAAAGTAAGTCCAAGAGTCTCTTCTACAAACTTTCTAGAAAGTTCAGGCCAGTTTTCGTTAGGAAACGCAACTGAGATAGCTGCATAGTTACCTGTTGCCCCATTAAACTTAGCAGTTAGCTTGATAGCCTTTACATATTCCAAAGAACTTCTTAGGCGATAAGCAAAAACTGCAAACTCTTTTCCTACAGTTGTAGGTGTCGCCGGTTGTCCATGAGTATGAGCAAGCATAGAAATGTCAGCATACCTCATTGCCATACCTTCGATGATGTCAATTAGCTTTTCAGCCTCTGGAATCCAAACATCATGAAGTGAAGCCTTGATGGCATTTGCATAAGCACAGTTATTAATGTCCTCAGATGTACAACCAATATGTACATAACTAACAAGCTCTTCCATTCCCCTGGCTTTAAGCTCTTCAGCAATGTAAAGTTCGACAGCTTTTACATCATGATTGGTTTTTGCTTCAATCTCCTTTACTCTAGCAAATGAATCGATAGAAAAACTTTCATAGATGTCTAGAATGTCTGGAATTTTTCCCTTAGGAAATTCATCCAAAATCTTACTTCCCTTTATGTTCTCAAGCAAGAACTCAAGCCAGTTGACCTCAACCCATACTCTGTTTTTCACAAGCCCAAATTCAGAGAAATATGGAGCCAAAGCTTTTCCGATTTCTGCATAACGACCATCAAGTGGTGAAATCGCCAGATATTCACTAGGAGCACCATACATCAAATCTTTACTCATTTTTTCCTCCTTGATATAACCTAAATTTACTAAACTAAAACTACATCCTACCTTCCTTTCTAAAGGTTATTTAACTATTGTCTTCCCTGTGATGCAAAAATACTTTAGAAATACAATAGTTCTAACAGGACATATTATATCATAGTTTATGTAAATTGTAAATCATAGAATACAAAAAAGGAAAGGATAACTCTCCTATTCCTTTGTAACCCATTTTATTAAGTCTAAATTTGCTGGTTCTAATATCATCTCATGTCTTGGCATAACTCTAAATGTATAACCATAATTTCCCCCAGTTGTTAATTCTATTTTTGCTGTAAAATAATATTTTTTAGAATCTTCATCTTTTTCTTTTAAATCCATTGGTGTTATACTTACATTTTCAACTATACCATTTTCTAATATTTTACCATAATAAACTTCTACTGTAATATTTTCTATGTCTATATTTGGAAGTTCAACTTCACATCCCACTTCAATTTTGTTACCAGCATCTATTGTTATATTGTCAACATCCTCTTCTGTTTGCCTTATTTTCACATCTTTCCAATTTGTGTATAAGTCCTTTTTCCAAGAATTAAATGTAGCTACATTATCTATATCACTATAATATTTTTTGGTTAATTTACAAAGTGGCATATAATATTCTTTTGTATAATCTACAACCATTCTTGATGTACTATATTTTCCTCCATTTGTTATTATAGAGTTTTTCATAAGTTCAATCCATTTTGTAGGCATTCCATTTTTGTTTCTATCATAGAATGTTGGTATTATCTTTTCTTCTAATGTTCTATATAAACTTTGGCTATCTGCTTGATCTTGAGCTTCATAAGAATCATATTCTTGATTGCTTCCAATAGTCCATCCATTAGTTTGAGTATATCCTTCTGCCCACCAGCCATCTAATACACTAAAATTTATTACTCCATTTACAGCTGCTTTTTGTCCACTTGTTCCTGAAGCTTCCATTGGTCTTCTTGGATTATTTAGCCATACATCTACACCACTTATTAAATATCTTGACATTGCTATATTATAATTTTCAAGTAAGAATATTTTTCCTTTAAATTGTGGCATCATAGATACTTGATGTATATATCTTATTAAATCTTGTCCTTCTTTATCTGCTGGATGTGCTTTTCCTGCAAATATTAATTGTACTGGTCTATCACTATTATTTACTATTTGTGTTATTCTTTCTAAATCCTTGAATATTAAAGTTGCTCTTTTATATGTTGCAAATCTTCTAGCAAAACCGATTGTCAAGGCATTCGGATTTAGTTTTGATATTATCTCATTAATATCTTCATAATTATACCCTGCTCTTCTTAATCTTTCATATGTATTATCTTTTACTAGTTTTAATAATTTTACTTTTCTATCATTATGAATATTCCATAGTTTATCATCTGGCACATTTCTTATCTTTTCCCATATTTGGTCTTGGTACATATTATCTTGCCAATATGGTATTAAGTGTTTATTAAATAATTCTTTCATTCTTGGAGCAAGCCATGAACATGTATGAATACCATTTGTTACATATCCTATTGGTGCTTCATTTGCCGCTATATTTGGCCATATTTCTCCAAATAATTCTCTTGATACTGCTCCGTGAAGCTTACTTACTCCATTTTTCTTTCCTGCGATTTTTAGAGCTAATATTCCCATATTAAATCCACTGTCTAACTCTTTTCCTGGTTTCATTCCTAGCTTTAAAAATTCTTCTCTAGTTAATCCTAATCTTGACCAAAAATCTTTGAAATATTTCTCTACTAAATCAAGTGGAAATATATCATTTCCTGCTGGCACTGGTGTATGTGTTGTAAATATTGTTTTTGAACTTGTTATATCTTTTGCAACTTCAAATGATACTTGTTTTTCTTTTATAATATTTTTCATAAGTTCTAATGTTAAGAATGCAGAATGTCCTTCATTCATATGATATACTGTCGGATTTAGCTTTAGATATTTTGTAAGTAGTTCCACTCCAGCTTGTCCTAAAACTATTTCTTGACGTATTCTCATCTCTTGGTCTCCGCCATATAGACGCAAAGTTACATCTCTATCTTCTGGATTATTTTTCTCAATATCAGAATCTAATAAATATAGTTTTACCCTTCCTACATCTATACTCCATACTTTTAAATATAATCTTCTTTTAGGAAATTTAACATATATTATTAAATCATCACCTACATCATTTTTTACTGGGTTTATTGGTAAATCATATAAATCTATTTCATTATATTCTGTTTCTTGGTTTCCATTACCATCTATTTTTTGATTGAAATATCCATTTTTATATAATAATCCTACTGCAACTAACGGAATCCCTAAGTCACTTGCTGATTTTAAATGGTCTCCTGATAATATTCCAAGTCCACCTGAATATATTGGTATTGTTTGGTCTAATCCATATTCAGCTGAAAAATAAGCTATTAAATCTTCTTTCTCCTCCGGATATCTTTTATTGAACCATGTATTTTTACTATTCATATATCCTTCAAAGTTTTCTACTATTTTGTCATACTCTTTTAAGAATGTAACATCTTTTGCTACATTCTCTAATCTTTCCTGTGATATATGTTTTAAAAACTTAATTGGATTTTTATTTGAATTTTCCCATAAATCTCCATCTATTTTTTGAAATAATCTTAAGAATTCTGTGTTCCAAGACCACCATAAATTATTTGCTATTTTTGATAATTTTTCTATCCTTTTGGGTAACTGCGGATTTACCGTTATTCTATTAAATACATACATACATTGTTCCTCCTTCGTACTTTTAAGCCCTTTTTCCTTTGCATCTTATTCACATATATCTATTATCTATTAAATACATTCTTTTGTCAAATGTTTTTAATAATATTTTAATTTTTTTCAGAATATTTCTAAAACAAATTTCCCATGTGCTTCATCCCTATAAAAAAGATGGAAGAAAAAACTTCCATCATAACTCTGTTTTTTAATATTGTACTGAAAAACAGTTAAAAAATCCTCAAAATATCATTGTAAGTCACAAGTAAAAAAACACTTATAAGAATAGCAAAACCTATTAATTGAATATTCATTTCTGTTTCCTTTTTTAAAGGTTTTCTTCTAATAGCTTCAATTAATAAAATTAACAACTTTCCGCCATCTAAAGCCGGTATTGGTAAAAGGTTAGTAACACCTAATGATAATGATATTAATGCCATCATTGCAAAAAATTCTCTGAATCCATTTGTTTTTGCAACCACCTCTGAGATTCCTACTGGTCCCATCATTTGGTCTAAACCAACATTTCCTGTAAATAATTGTTTTAAATTATCAAATATAGAAAAAACAAATTCTTTAGTCTCCATCCAACCATTTATACATCTATTTATAAATGTATCTTCTGCATATTTCATATTAACACCTAAATAATAGGTATATACTACATCTGGAACTAATTCAACTGTTATCTCTTCATTTCCTCTTTGTACAGTTATTTCTATTGCTTCATCATTTTCTTGACCTTCTTCTTCACTTTGACTTAATATTTCTATTACTTTACTACTACTACCTTCTACATCTTGCCCATTTATCTTCAATATCTGGTCATTACTTTCTATACCCGCTTCTTCTGCAGGACTTTCTTTATCTATCGCTATTATCTTTGCATCATCATTTAAATATATTCCTGTAACCCTAGATTTTACTTCTGTTGGTTTTATTGTGAAATCAAGTAATTCTCCATTTCTATCTACTTGTAAACTCACTTCTTCACCATTGTTTTTATCCATCACTTCATCTAAGTCATATTTACTTTTTATTTCTTCATCATTTACTTTAACTATTTTATCCCCAGATTGTAAGCCAACTTCTTCGGCTGCATATCCATCAATTGTTGAGTCTATTTCATTTGAAATAAACGTTCCAGAAGTTGCTGTTAAAATAAAGTACACAACTATAGCAAATATAATATTTACAGTTGCACCTGCTATTACAATTGCCATTCTTTTTGGGATACTTGCTTTAGAAAAAGAGCCTTCTTTTTCAGACTCTTCATCCTCTCCTTCCATACTAACAAAACCACCAAGAGGAATTAATCTTAAAGCATATTTAGTTTCTTTACCCTGCTTTTTCCAAATTGTAGGTCCAAATCCAATTGCAAATTCATTAACTTTAACTTTACAAAGTTTTGCAACTGTAAAATGGCCTAACTCATGTATAAAAATTAAAAATCCCAATAAGACTATAATTTTTATTGCTACTATTAAAATCCCAATCAATAGTTCCTCAAACCTCCTAATTATCTTTCATATGAATCTCTTTCTAAAGCTTTTTTTCTTTCACCTCTTGCTTTTTCTACTAAAGCAATTATATCTTCAGCTTCTCTTTTTTCTCTTTCTGATAAATTTTCTACTAATGTTCTTAGATAATTAATATCTTCTTCACATCTATATAAATATTCTGTTTCGTCAGATGCACGTAATTCTTCTAATTTTCTTGCACAAGAAGTTCTATCCCTTAGAAATGAAAACCTTTTTATTGGGTATAATGGATTATTACTTCTCGTATATATTCCTATTTCATCTGCTAATCCAGAATCTTCTAGAATTCTTAGAGTATCTGGTATCCCTGTGTATGTGGAATCGTGAACTTTTTTGGTTATGAATCTACCACCTTTATTCATTCTCCTCATTTCTGCATTACGTATAGATATACTCATCAAACTTCTCAAGCCTGATGTAGCCATAATTTTTACTCTAATTGAATAACCTTTTTTCCATGTTTTCATAGTATTAATTATTCTTGTATTTTTCATAGTTCCATCAAAAATGAAATTATATTCATTATCAGATGCAAATCTTAAAATTCTTGGTGTTATTACATTTGTAGCTGTAGCTGTTATTTGAGTATAGTATTCTGGACATTCTTCCAATATTTCTTCTGAATAAGGATAAAACCTTCTATATTGGTCATCATCAACCAAAACTATTCTTTCTCCCCTAGCTTCGAATTCTCTCATAGTTTCAGCTACTAACGAACTCTTTCCTGCTCCTGTTTGCCCTCCTAGTACTACTGCTGTTTTTGTATCACTACCACTGTTACTCTCTGCTTTGCCATTTTCTCTAGAATAAAATGTACTATAAAAACTTTCTAAATACATATTATCAAATTTTTTATATGCTTCTTTATCATAATTTTCTGTATCTTCTGGAATTGAAATTCCATATTTCTCCATTGCTTCTTCTAACTTCACTATTTACACATCCTTAAGTTTCTTTCTAATAATTCTCTTTGTTTTTCTTCTTTTATATCTACTTTTCTGTTATTTAAAATATTATCCAATCTTTCTTGAATTGTTGGATATATCTTTTCTTCATTTATTTTTCTATACTCTATTAAAGTTTCATATGCCGTTTCAAATTTATTATATTCATTTTCACTATCATATACTAATTCTGGCGAAACAATATCTTTTCCTCTTGTAAATACTTGAATTCTATCTGGCACACCTGACTCTTCAATAACTTTTAAGGTTTTTTCTACACCTTCACATGAATAATCATGTACTTCTACATTTGTAAATCTTCCATATCCTATTTTATTAACTTGTTCTTCGTTTCTTTCAAAAGCTGTCAACAAGCTTTCTTTCGGTGATGTAGCAATAACTCTTACTATTTTATTGAATTTTCGTGGCATATTTTTCATTGTTTCCAATATTTCTGTATTTTTCATTGTTCCTTCAAAAATAAAATTGTATCCTTTTTCTATTGCTTCCTCCAATAAAGCTTTTGCTATTGGAGCTGTTTGTTGAGCTGTTATATCTGTATATAAAGTTGGATATTTTCTTATTATTTCTTCTGCTCTTGGGTGTAACATTCTAAAACAATCTACGTCAATAACTATAGAATCTAAATTTTCTTTTTTGAATTCTCTTTTAGAATATACATCTATTCCACCTTTTCCAGCTCCTGTTTGTCCTCCTATCAAAATTGCAGTAGGATTTTCATAAGTCTTAGCATTCATAAATACAATCTCTCTTGTACGCTGGTACATTTCATTAAAATCTTTTTCATTTAACTTATATTCTTTTTTTATTTCATTAATTTCATCCATAATAACTCCTATTTTTCTTCTAGTACTCTATTAATTACTTCCCAATTTCCTAAATATATTTCCTCTCTATATTTTATAAGTTTATTAGTTAGTTCTCTATTTTTATTCTTCATTGCTTTTGCAATTTCACTCGAAATTATCTCTAATGCCACATCAAACTTTACGTTTTCTCTCATTTTACCACATTCCTTTTTTATCATTATTTTTTCTATCTTAATTTTTTACTCTAGATATTTATATTTTATAATAATTATATTAATGTAAAAAATACATATGCAAAAGGTGCTATAAATATTAAACTATCTATTCTATCAAGCATACCACCATGACCTGGTATTAAATTACTAAAATCCTTTATGCTTACATATCTTTTTATACTAGATGCTGCAAAATCTCCTATTTGACCTACTAGGCTTAATATTAGCCCAATTCCTGCAATTAATAAATATGAATAATTCATACCAAAGAATGTGTTTACTATATATGTATATAAAAGCATTAATAATACTCCACCAATTGTTCCTGCTATACATCCTTCAATTGACTTTTTAGGACTTATTTCACTAAATTTATGTTTTCCAAATTTCATTCCTATAAAGAAAGCAAATATATCTGTTCCCCATGATGCAAGTATTATATACCATATTAGTATTTTTCCATTTTCCATACCATCAATTAATGCTACAAATACCATAAAAAATACTATATAGAATATTCCTATAAAAGTATATGTTATATCTTTAAAATCTGTTTTCATTTCAGTTACAATAACTTGTGCGAATAAAATTATTAATATGGTTGGTATTGATAATGTAAATACCAATGGCAAATACTCAATTGGAATAAAGTTTATTAACGTTATACTCACACAACTTAAATATCCAATCCATTTTACTGGTTTTGCTACTTTTGATATTGCATTAAAATACTCATTCATAGCAAGCATTGCAATTATTGTTAAAGCTACACCTACTACTATATTATTTCCTATTATCAAAATTATTAACACCAAAGGAAAACCTAACAATCCCGATGTTATTCTTTTAAAATCCATATTTTTCATTCCTTTTCTTTAATTAATTTGCTCCAAATTTTCTCGTCCTATTTTGATATTCTATTATTGCATTATCTAAATCACTTTCATCAAAATCTGGCCAATTCTTATCTATAAATAAAAATTCTGAATATACTATTTGCCATGGTAAAAAATTACTTGTTCTTAATTCTCCACTTGTTCTAATTAATAAATCTGGGTCTGGCATGCCTGCAGTATATAAATTATTTGATATCATTTCTTCATCTATATCATCTGGATTTACTTTATCTTCTTTTACATTTTTTGCAATCTTTCTTACTGCTTTTATTATTTCATCTCTTCCTCCATAGTTTAATGCAATATTAAAAGTAACTCCCGTATTATCTTTTGTTCTTTCCATACATCTCAAAATGCTTTTTTGCATACCATCTGAAAGAGCACTAATATCTCCCAATATTTTTACTCTTATATTTTCTGTATCAGCTCTTTTTGAATAATCATCTAAATAATTTTGAAGTAACATCATAAGTGCACTTACTTCGTCTTCTGCTCTTTTCCAATTTTCTGTTGAAAATGCATACACTGTTATATATTTTAAACCTATTTTATTTGCGTATCTAACTATTTTTTCTAAAGTTTTCGCTCCTTCTTTATGTCCAAAACTTGCATTTTTTCCTCTTTGTCTTGCCCATCTTCTATTTCCATCCATTATTATTGCAATATGTTTGGGCATATTTTCCTTTTCAAATTCCATTATGTTTCTCCTTAAAACTATTTATTTCTATTTTCTATATATAAAGCTAATCCTTTTAAAAAGTCTGTCTTATCACCAAAGCTATCTAACTCGTTTATCGCTTCTTTTGTTATTTTAGATAATATTTCTTTTGCCTCTTTTAATCCATATTCTGAAACATATGTACATTTTCCCATTTTTTTATCATTTCCAACAGGCTTTCCTAAAACTTTTTCGTCTCCTTCTTCAGATAATATATCATCTTTTACCTGAAATGCCAAGCCTATTTTTTCAGCATATGATGTTAAACTTTCTAATTCTTTATCATTTGCTCCACCTAAGATAGCTCCCATTCTAACACATAGTTTTAGTAATGCAGCTGTTTTATTTTCATGAATATATTGTAATTCTTCTTTAGATATTTTCTTTCCTTCATATTCTGTATCTACATATTCTCCTGCTATCATCCTATCAATAGCAATAGAAAATTCATTAAATACTTGTATTTTTTTTCCTAATTCATAACTATTTTTTATATCTGTTTTCTTTAAATCATTACTAATTACAATATAAGCATCATTCAACAAACCATCACCTGCAAGAATAGCTGTTGCTTCATTAAATTTTTTATGGTTTGTTAATTTTCCATGTCTAAAATCATCATTATCAATCCCTGGTAAATCATCATGTATTAAAGAAAAGTTATGCACCATCTCTATTGCTACAGCATAAGGAAAACATCTTTCTATATCATCTCTAAATAACTTATAAGTACTAAGCACTAAAATTGGTCTTAAACGTTTTCCTCCTGCCATTAAACTATACTCCATAGATTCATTTAACACACCTTCTAAAGAGTCCTTATTTCTTAAATATTTTTCTAATTCTTGATTCACTTTTTCTTGATAATGTTTTAGTTCTTCTTTAAAGTACATTATACTCTCCTTAAATCAATAAAATTATATTTTATAAAATATTTTTTTATTATACTGACATTATTTCTTTTTCTTTTTTCTCTAAGATTTTATCTACTTCTTCAATGTATTTGTCTGTCATTTTTTGTATTTCATTTTCTGCATGTTTTAAATCATCTTCTGTTATTTCTCCATCTTTTTGTTCTTGCTTTGATTTGTCTATTCCTTCTCTTCTTACATTTCTTACTGCAACTTTTGTTTCTTCTCCCATCTTTCTTATATCTTTTACTAATTCTTTTCTTCTTTCCTCATTTAATTCAGGAAAAGCTAGTCTTATTACTTTTCCATCATTATTTGGATTAATACCTATATCAGATGCTAAAATTGCTCTTTCTATTTCTTTTAACACACTTGCATCCCATGGTTGGATAACAATTAATCTTGCTTCTGGAACAGATATTGCTGCTACTTGATTTATTGGTGTTTGTGTTCCATAATAGTCTATTCTTATTTTATTTAATATTGCTGGGTTTGCACGCCCTGCTCTCACTTCTGTTAATTTTTCTCTAAGTACACTTAATGCCTTTTCCATTTTTTCTTCAAGACTTTTATAATCCATAATAATCTCTCCTTTTTATTTTTTATTTTTTAATTATTTTACAATAGTTCCTATTTTTTCGCCTTCTATTGCTCTTACAATATTTTTTGGATCTTTTATTCCAAATACTAGTAATGGCATATTATTATCTCTACACATAGCTATTGCTGTTGAGTCCATTACTTTTAAATCTTTTTCTAGTACTTCCATGTATGATATTTCATCATATCTTTTAGCATTAGGATTTATTTTTGGATCTGAATCATATACTGCATCTACTGTTTTTCCAAGTAATATTACTTCTGCATTCATTTCTGTTGCGCGAAGTACTGCTGCTGTATCTGTTGTAAAATATGGATGTCCTGTACCACAAGCAAATATTACTACTCTTCCTTTTCCTAAGTGTTTTTCTGCTTTTCTTTGTATAAATGGTTCTGCTATTTCTCTCATTTCTATTGCTGTCTGCACTCTAGTAAATACTCCTCTTGTTTCTAATGCATCTTGAAGTGCTAATCCATTCATTGCAGTTGCTAGCATTCCCATATAATCTGCTGTTGTTCTTTCCATTTGATGTCCATTTCTTCCTCTCCAAAAATTTCCTCCTCCTACTACTATTGCTACTTGTACTCCCATTTCTACTACTTCTTTTATTTCATCACAAATAGCTCCTACTGTTTCTACATCTACTCCTGTCCCATTTTTTCCAGCCAAAGCTTCTCCACTTAGCTTTATTAGTACTCTTTTATATTTTGTTTCTTGCATCTTTCCTCTCTCCTTAATTTTATTTTCTAGCTTATTCTATCACACTTTTAGAAAAAATACAGTATTTTTTTAAGATTTTATTAATAAATTGTGCTTTTAAATATTAAAAACAACAATAAAAAATGTACCACCTTATCTTTTAGGTAGTACATCTAATTTTTTATTATTTTAATTGTTTCATAACTTCCTCTGCAAAATTCTCTTCTTTTTTCTCTATTCCTTCACCTTTTTCAAATCTTGCAAATTCAGTTACTTCTGCATTATTTTCTTTTAATAAATCAGAAACTTTTTTGTTTGGATCTTTTACAAATGTTTGATCTACTAAGCAAACTTCTTCAAAGAATTTTTTAATTCTTCCTTGAACTATTTTTTCTGCTATTGCTTCTGGTTTTCCTTCATTAATTGTTTGTGCTTTTAATATTTCTTTTTCTTTTTCTTCTCTTTCTTCTTCTATTTCTGTATCATTTAAATATCCACGCCTTGCCGCTGCAATTTGCCTAAAACCATCTTTT
>CAZQTH010000029.1:0-19377 GCA_964596175.1 uncultured Clostridium sp.
TATTTTCTATGCTATAGCCATATATTTGTGGAAAATTCTTTGTAATCTTTATTACGTCTTCTCTACTATATCCTAAGCCTTCCATGTCTTCTATCTTTTGTTTTATATTTTCTATGCTATAGCCATATATTTGTGGAAAATTCTTTGTAATCTTTATTACTTCTTCTCTACTATATCCTAAAGCTTTCATGTCTTCTATCTTTTGTTTTATATTTTCTATGCTATGGCTATATATTGATGGCACTACTTTTGTCATCTTTATTACGTCTTCTCTACTATATCCCAAAGCTTTCATGTCTTCTATCTTTTGTTTTATATTTTCTATGCTATAGCCATATATTGATGGTGAATTCTTTGTCATATTTATTACATCTTCTCTACTATAACCTAAGCCTTTCATGTCTTCTATCTTTTGTTTTATATTTTCTATGCTATAGCTATATATTTGTGGTAAATTCTTTGTCATCTTTATTACGTCTTCTCTACTATAACCTAAAGCTTCCATGTCTTCTATTTTTTTCTTTATATTTTCTATGCTATAGCCATATATTTGTGGTAACTTCTTTGTCATCTTTATTATTTCTTCTCTACTATAATCTAAAGCTTCCATGTCTTCTATTTTTTGTTCCATATTTTCTATGCTATAGCCATATATTGCTGGTAATGCTTTTGTCATCTTTATTATTTCTTCTCTACTATATCCTAAATCTTCCATGTCTTCTATCTTTTGTTTTATATTTTCTATGCTTGAGCTATATATTGGTAGGAAATTCTTTGTAATCTTTATTACGTCTTCTCTACTATAACCCAACGAAATTAAAAATTCATAATTTCTTTTTATATTATTTAATAATGTTTCAGGTGTATACCTAGCCAAACTATAATTATTTAATATTGTTTCAATATCGCCTTCCTCATACCCTAATTCTCTTAAATATTTTTTTACCTCTTCCATTTTTCTTTCCCTTCTTTTATTTAAATCTCAAATTTACTATATATATTATATCATCAAAATTCAAAATGTCATAAAAAATAAATTTAATCAAATCTTGAAATTTTGACAATAATATCATATAATACTTAAAGTTTAAGTATATGGAGGAAATTATGAAAGAAATAACAGTTAGAAATTTATACAAAAAAACAAATGAATTTGAAAATAAAACTATTACAATTGAAGGCTGGGTAAAAAATTTAAGAGATTCTAAAACATTTGGCTTTATTGAATTAAATGATGGTACATTTTTTAAAAATATACAAGTAGTTTTTAATGATTCTTTAGATAATTTTGAAGAAATAAAAAAGCTAACACTTAGTTCTTCAATAAAAGTATATGGTAAATTTATTTTAACACCACAATCTAAACAACCATTTGAAATTCAAGCAACTAAAATTGAAGTAGAAAGTTTATCAGATAATACTTATCCATTGCAAAAAAAGAGACATTCTTTTGAATTTTTAAGAACAATCGCACATCTTCGTCCAAGAACAAATACTTTTAACGCTGTTTTTAGAGTAAGAAGTGTACTGTCATATGCAATACATAAATTTTTCCAAGAGCAAGATTTCGTATATGTCCATACACCTATATTAACAGGTAGTGATGCAGAAGGTGCTGGTGAAATGTTTAATGTTAACTCATTTGATTTAAATACTGTTCCTAAAACAAAAGATGGACAAGTTGATTTTTCAAAAGACTTTTTTGGTAAATCTACTCATCTAACTGTAAGTGGACAATTAAATGGTGAAACATTTGCTGAAAGTTTTTGTAATATATATACATTTGGTCCGACATTTAGAGCTGAAAACTCAAACACTGTAAAACATGCAGCTGAATTTTGGATGATAGAACCTGAAATCTGTTTTGCTGATCTTGAAGATGATATGGATTTAGCAGAAAACATGATTAAATATACTTTTAAATATGTTTTAGAGAATTGTCCTGAAGAAATGGAATTCTTTAATAATTTTATAGACAAAGGACTTTTGGACAGACTAAATCATGTAATTAATTCTGATTTTGCAAGAGTAAGCTATACAGATGCTGTTAAAGAATTAGAAAAACATAACGATGAATTTGAATATAAAGTTTCTTGGGGTGTTGATTTACAAACAGAACATGAAAGATATTTATGTGAAAAAATTTATAAAAAACCTGTATTTGTTAAAGACTATCCAAAAGATATAAAAGCTTTTTATATGAAACAAAACCCAGACGGAAAAACTGTTGCAGCAGCTGATTTGTTAGTTCCAGGAATAGGTGAAATTATAGGTGGAAGTCAAAGAGAAGAAAATTATGATAAATTACTTTCAAGAATGAAAGAATTAGATATGCCAATTGAAAATTATGATTGGTACTTAGATTTAAGGAAATATGGCAGTTGCATTCATTCAGGTTTTGGTTTAGGTTTTGAAAGAGCTATTATGTATTTAACTGGTATGCAAAACATTCGTGATGTTATACCATTTCCTAGAACACCTAAAAACTGTGAATTCTAAATTTTATATATATTTTTCAAATGAGGTATTTACAAATAATTTATTATGTGTTAATATTGCTTGTGTGTGATAGGCTATTTTTGTCGTAAAGTGTAATACCTTTTACAGAAAAAGCTTTTCATGAAAAACTCATTCTTTTGTTTAAAAGGTAGAGATTGCAGAAATCTCTACCTTTATTTTTATTCATATTCTTTTCCATAATAGCTATCTAATAGTATTTGTTTTAACTCAGATACTAATGGCAATCTTGGATTTGCAGTAGTACATTGATCCTCAAAAGCTCTATCTGCCAATATATCTACTTTTGCTAAAAATTCTTGTTCAGCAATTCCAGCTTCTTTAAAAGATTTTGGAATATTCATATATTCATTCAATTCTTTAATCTTTTCTATTAGACTATTTATTCCTTCTTCTTTTGTATTTGCTTTTAATCCTACCTTTTTAGCCAATTCATAATATTTTTCATCTGCTATAAAATATTCATATTTAGGAAATGATACAAATTTTGTTGGTTTGCTACTATTATATCTAATTACATATGGCAAAAGAATAGCATTTATTCTACCATGTGCCATATGAAATTCTGCACCTAATTTATGTGCCAAAGAATGATTTATTCCTAAAAACGCATTTGTAAATGCCATACCTGCAATTGTACTTGCATTGTGCATTTTTTCTCTAGCTTCTCTATCATCTCCATTGTCATAAGCTTTTAATAGATATTTAAATACTATTTCAACTGCTTTTTCAGCTAATCCATCTGTATAATCAGATGCCATATTTGACACATAACTTTCAATACTATGTGTTAAAACATCCATTCCTGTATCTGCTGTAACAGTTTTTGGTAAACTCATTACTAAATCTGGATCTACTATTGCAACATCTGGTGTTAATTCATAATCTGCTAGAGGATATTTTTTATTTAACTTTTTATCTGTTATAACTGCAAATGATGTTACTTCTGAACCTGTTCCTGATGTTGTTGGTATAGCTACCATTTTACACTTTGTACCCAATTTTGGAAATTTATAAGTACGTTTTCTAATATCCATGAATTTTAACTTTAAACCTTCTGGATCTGCATCTGGATGTTCATAAAATAACCACATCCCTTTTGCTGCATCTATTGGACTTCCTCCACCTAATGCAATAATCACATCTGGTTTGAAACGTTTCATTGCTTCTAAACCTTTTTTTATTGTATCAAAAGATGGATCTGATTCGACATCTTCAAATATTTCAGAATGTACATAATGTTCTCTCTTTCTTAAATGATACAGAATTTTATCTACATAACCTAGTTTTATCATTGATTCATCTGTTACAATAAAAGCTCTATCTATATCAGGCATTTTCTCCAAATACTGAATTGAACCTGCTTCAAAATATATTTTTTCAGGTATTTTAAACCATTGCATATTAACCCTCCTCTTACTTGTTCTTTTTATATTAATTAAATTTACTGAAGAAACATTTGCAGTTGTTGAATTTCCCCCAAATGAACCACAACCTAATGTAAGTGATGGCATATTTGTGTTATAAATATCACCAATTGCTCCATGTGTTGAAGGTGAATTTACAATGATTCTACCTGCTTTCATTGTTTTAGAAAATTTAAGTATTGTTTCTTTGTTTTCTGAATGTATAACTGCTGAATGTCCAAGTCCACCAAACTCAATTAATTTTTCAGCTTTTTCAATTCCTTCTTCTTCATTTTCTACTATATAATAAGTAAGCACTGGGCTTAATTTTTCTTTTGAAAATGGATAATCTTTTCCTATTCCTTCTTCATATACCACTAATACTTTTGTATCTTCTGGAACAATAAATCCCGCATCTTTTGCTATCTTATATGGGGATTGTCCAGGTATATTAGATTTTAATTTGTATCCAGATTCTTCATTTACCTCAAACATACTATCTTGTAGCATTTTCTTTTCTTCTGGACTTGTAAAATAACATCCTGCTTTTCTCATAAGCTCTTCAAACTCTTGATAAATATCTTTATCTACCAAAACCGCTTGTTCTGATGCACATATCATTCCATTGTCAAAAGCTTTTGACATTACTAAATCATTTACTGATGTTTTTAATTTAGCTGTTTTATCAATGTAACAAGGTACATTTCCAGGTCCTACACCTAAAGCAGGCTTTCCACAAGAATATGCAGATTTAACCATTCCAGTTCCACCTGTAGCAAGTATTAGATTAACATCTGGATGATTCATTAGCATTCTAGTCGCTAAAATACTTGGCTCTTCAATCCATAAGATACAATCTTCCGGAGCCCCTGCTTTTACTGCTGCATCTCTTAATATTTCAGCTGCTAGTGTACTACATTTTTGTGCTGATGGATGGAAACCAAATATAATTACATTTCTAGTTTTAGCTGAGATTATAGACTTAAACATTGTGGTAGAAGTAGGATTTGTTACTGGAGTTACTCCTGCAATTATTCCAACAGGTTCTGCAATTTCAACATATCCTTCTTCTTCATTTCTACTGATTACTCCTACAGTTTTTTCATATTTTATACTGTGATATACATATTCCGTTGCAAACATATTTTTAGTTATTTTATCTTCATATATGCCCCTTCCAGTTTCTTCCACAGCCATTTTAGCAAGTTGCATATGATGTTCTAATCCCGCCATCGACATTGCTTTTGTAATATTATCTACAGTTTCTTGGTCAAGCTTTAAATATTTTTCTGATGCTTTTTTAGCCCTTTCAACTAAGCCATCTATCATTTCTTTTACTTTTGCTTCTTCTTCCATAAAGTTTTTTCCTCCTTTTTCTTTTGCTTATTTTAACCAATTTTTCATTTTACATTCTAGTAATTATATAATGACTATTAATTAATTCCTTTTTAATTATAACATATGTTAAAAAAAAATACACTTTTTAAATTAAATTTAAGAAAAATATATATCAAAAAAAATCACCGTCAAACAAGATTTCTTGATGGTGATTTTATAATATTGTTAATTATATAAATATAACTGAGGATTTACATGCTCTCCATTTATTCTTATTTCAAAGTGTAAATGTGGCCCTGTTGAATTTCCAGTAGATCCTACTGCTGCAATTACATCTCCAGCTTTTACTTCTTGACCTACCGTTACATACATTTTACTTGTGTGTGCATACCAAGTCTCTACACCATTTCCATGGTCTACTTTTACTAGATTACCATATGAACCATTATAACTTGCAAAAGTTACTGTACCATCTGCTACAACTTTTATATCTGTACCTGATGTTGCCGCAATATCTAACCCAGTATGTGCTGAACTTCTTATGCTACTACTTGATCCATATCTTGATGTGATTGTTCCTGTAATTGGTGCTGTTGCTAATTTTATACCATTTACCTCTGGCATTGCATCTATTATTTCTTGCTCTTCTTGCTCCTCAATAATTTCTTCTACTTTTGTTTGTATTTCAGCTTTAACAACTTCAACATCTTTAGTATCTAATTCTTCTTGATTTTGAGTGAATTTTTCTATAATTGTTAAATTTAATTCCTCTTCACTATTTTCTTCTTTAATTTGGTTTACTACTTGTTCTGCTTCTTCAATAGTATTTACTAATTCTATTTTTTCATCATTAAGTACTATTTCATAATATTTATACGTTATAATTAAGTTTTCCTCTAATTTACTTGCAACTTCTTCTTCATTTGTCTCTAAAGTCCTATCTACAAATTTTAACTCATATTCAGGAGTTTCTTTTAAATCTACAGTGTCTACATTTTCTTGTTGTTCCACATTTTGTTTTAACTCTTCTTCAAAAGCTTCTTTATTTTCTACATAACCTACTTCTTCTCCTGATAAGCTTACAGTATAGACTGGTTTGTATTTTATTAATATAATCGCGATAATAAAACCAAATCCTATGATAGCTATGTTAAAATACTTAAAAATTTCTTTTGTATAGTATTTTAATTTTTTGCTTAAAATATAACTTCACACTCCTTTTTGCTTAAAGTTTTTTAACGCGACTAAGTTTTATTATACTATATATTCTTTCCAAAATCAAATTATGTATACATTTTATAACCTAATTTGTCAAATTTAGCAAAAATCATTTCTCTATTTTTTTGATTTTACCGTTTTTTTCTTTCATATTCTTTTCTTTTCTCTTTTTTTCTCTCGTTTTCTATGTTATATAATTTACATTTTTAAAATATTCCTATTTACATTGCTTTATTTCATTTGAATTAATCTCATATAATATATTCTATTTATAAATTTTACATATAAATTAATATTCTTTAACCTATTGGTTTTATATAGACATTTAAGTTTCTGTAAATTTAAACCACAAAATGCTATTATGTGCTTATAAGAATATAGGAAGGTGATAAAAAATGGCTTTGGATTACAATGTAATTGGACAAAGAATAAAGCAAGCAAGACTTGCAAAAAACTTAACACAAGAAGATTTGGCTGAACAAATTGATATTTCAGTTGCTTTCTTGAGTAGAGTAGAAAGAGGAAATTCACATATTAATTTAAAAAGATTAAATCAATTATGTCGTTTATTAGATGTATCAGAAGGATATATCTTAAATGGAGCTTCTAGCAATTCTGAAAATTATTTAACAAAAGAATTCTCAGAATTACTAAAAAGTTGCTCACCAGAGACACAAAGACTTATATATAATGTAGCAAAGGTAATTGCTGAAGATGATCCTTATGAACCTCTTAATAGCTAATTAAAATAAAATAATCTATAAGAAAGTCAATATTAAAATATTGGCTTTTTTGTTGTTTTTGCAACAGTTTTATTTTTTTAATATCTATATATTATTTGTAGAAATATATAAAAAACAATTGCTTATATTCTTTTATTATGGTATTATAATATATGGCAAATTGTTTATACTAATATAAATAGTTTTAAAGGAGGAAAAAAATGGATTTTGAACAATGGAAAGGTTTTAAAAAAGGCGATTGGAAATCAGAAATAAACGTAAGAGACTTTATTCAACACAACTACACACCTTACGAAGGAGATGATGGCTTTTTAGCTGATCCAACTGAAAGAACAACAAAACTTTGGAATGAGGTTTTAGAACTTTACAAAAAAGAACATGATGCAAAAGGTGGTGTACTAGACATAGATACAAAAACAATTTCTTCAGTTGTAGCACACAATGCAGGTTATATAAATAAAGATTTAGAACAGATAGTTGGTCTACAAACAGATGCACCTTTAAAAAGAGCTATTATGCCTTATGGAGGAATTCGTATAGTAGAGAAAGCTTGTGCAGCTTATGATAGAAAAGTAGATGACGAAGTTGAAAACATATTCCACAATTATAGAAAAACACATAATGATGGAGTATTTAGTGTATATACACCAGATATTAGAACTGCAAGAAGCTCACACTTAATTACAGGGCTTCCTGATGGGTATGGTCGTGGAAGAATTATAGGAGATTATAGAAGAGTTGCTCTATATGGTGTAGATGCTTTAATTGCTGAAAAACAAGATGAATTAGATGTTTTAAATACAGATGAATTAACGGAAGAAGTAATTCGCTCAAGAGAAGAAATCGGTGAACAAATTAAAGCTTTAGGTGAATTAAAAGAAATGGCTGCAAAATATGAATTTGATATTTCTAACCCTGCATCAAATGCTAGAGAAGCTGTTCAGTGGTTATACTTTGGTTACTTAGGAGCTATAAAATCACAAGATGGTGCTGCAATGAGTTTAGGTAGAACTTCTACATTCTTAGATATATATTTTGAAAGAGATTTACAAAATGGTATTTTAACAGAAGAAGAAGCTCAAGAAATTATGGATCATTTTGTTATGAAATTAAGATTAGTTCGTTTCTTAAGAACACCTGAATACAATGAATTATTTAGTGGAGATCCTGTATGGGTAACAGAAAGTATTGGTGGTATGGGAATTGATGGAAGAACTTTAGTTACTAAAAATTCTTTCAGATTACTTCATACTCTTCAAAACTTAGGACCTGCACCAGAACCAAATATGACAGTTTTATGGTCTACAAGATTACCAGAAGGATTTAAAAGATTTACAACTAAATTATCTATTAAAACTTCATCTATTCAATATGAAAATGATGATTTAATGAGAATTACTTTAGGTGATGACTATGGAATAGCTTGTTGTGTATCTCCTATGAAAATAGGTAAACAAATGCAGTTCTTTGGAGCAAGAGCTAACCTTGCTAAAACTTTACTTTATGCAATTAATGGTGGTAGAGATGAAAAAACAGGAAAACAAGTTACTCCAAAATTTGAATCAATTACTTCAGAATATTTAGATTATGATGAAGTTATGGAAAAATTTGATCAAATGATGGATTATGTAGCAAAAATATATATAAAAGCTCTAAATGCTATTCATTATATGCATGATAAATACTGTTATGAAGCAATTGAGATGGCTTTACATGATAGAGAAATTCTTCGTACAATGGCTTGTGGTATTGCAGGACTTTCAGTTGTAGCTGATTCATTATCTGCAATTAAATATGCAAAAGTAAAAGTAATCAGAGACGAAACAGGTCTTGCTATTGATTATAAAGTTGAAGGAGACTTTCCTAAATTCGGTAATGATGATGATAGAGTAGATCAAATAGCAGTTGATATTACAAAAACATTTATGAACAAATTAAGAAAACATCAAACATACAGAAATTCAAAACATACATTATCTATTTTAACAATAACTTCAAATGTAGTTTATGGAAAAGCTACTGGAAATACTCCTGATGGAAGAAGTGCTGGAGAACCATTTGGACCTGGTGCTAATCCACTTCATGGTAGAGATACAAATGGAGCATTAGCAGTTATGAATTCTATTGCAAAACTTCCATTTGATAGTGCAGAAGATGGTATTTCATATACATTTTCAGTTACACCTGGAACACTAGGAAAAACTGATGAAGAAAAAATAGATAATTTAGTTAATATGCTTGATGGCTATTTTAAACAAACAGGTCACCATATTAATGTTAATGTATTTGATAGAAGCCTTCTTGAAGATGCTATGGAACATCCAGAAAAATATCCTCAACTTACAATTCGTGTTTCTGGATATGCTGTTCACTTTACAAAATTAACAAGAGAACAACAATTAGATGTAATCCATAGAACAATTCATGAAAGAATATAAATATAAATCATTATACTTAAAGGGGAAAATTTATTCCCCTTTAAGCATATAAGGAGTTATTATGAAAGAGGATAAAAAAGATTTAAGATATTATGCAAAAGTTCATTCTGTTGAATCATTTGGAACAGTTGATGGTCCAGGTATTCGTTTTGTTTTATTTTTACAAGGATGCCACTTAGAATGTAAGTACTGCCATAACAGAGATACATGGGACATAAATGATGGACATTACCAATCTTTAGATGAAATATTTGATAAAATTGTAAAGTATAAAAATTATATATGTCCAAAAGGTGGAGTAACTATAAGTGGCGGTGAGCCTCTTCTTCAAGTTAAATTTATTATAGAGCTTTTTACTAAATTAAAAGAGGAAAATATTCATACTTGTATAGATACTTCTGGAATGGTTTCTTTAACAGATGATATTAAAAATTTACTTAAAGTTACTGATTTAGTATTATTGGATATTAAACATATAGATGATGAAAAGTGTAAAAACTTAGTTGGGAAATCTAACAAGTTAGAACTTGCTTTTGCAAAATATTTAAGTGATAATAATATTCCTATGTGGATTAGACAAGTATTAGTTCCAGAATATACAGACGATAAACAAGATTTATTAAAATTAAAAGATTTTATTAATTCTTTAAAAACTGTAGAAAGGATAGAGATTTTACCATATCATAATATTGGTGCTACAAAATGGAAAAATCTTGACCTAAAATATCCTTTAGAAGGTCTTAGACAAGCAAATGACAACGATATTAAAAGAGCAAAAAAAATTTTAGGAATTAGTTAACTAACGTTTTTTAGGACTGTGCTTAAAAGATTGCAAAAAAGATGGAAAAATTTAAAGTGTAAAATTAATGTAGGCTTTTTTATTATTTTTCACATTAATTTTACACTTTAAAATTATATTAAAACTTTTTATCAATATGTAGTAATTTATATATTTTTATAATCCTATTTTTCCACTCATTTTTCTTTTAAATAATATTTTATCTTTTTCTAATAACATTTGATAATTTCATTCTCTTCTCCATGCCATATCTTGATATTATCATAAAAATGCTTTTATACTCTTAATGCTCTTAATGAGTTTATTATTGCAAGTACTGAGACACCTACATCTGCGAAAACAGCTTCCCACATAGTAGATATACCAAAAGCACTAAGTATTAATACTAAAACTTTGACTGCTATTGCAAATACAATATTTTGTTTTACAATACTCATCGTTTTTTTAGAAATCTTAATTGCTGTTCCTATTTTAGATGGTTCATCTGTCATAATAACTATATCTGCAGCTTCGATTGCTGCATCTGATCCAAGTCCTCCCATTGCAATTCCTATATCAGAAAGGGCAAGTACTGGAGCATCATTTATACCATCACCTATAAAGACCAATTTTCCTTTTTCAGATTTATTCTTTATTAATTCTTCTACTTTTTCAACTTTGCCATCTGGTAATAATTCTGTATATACTTTATCTAAGCCTAATTCTTTTGCAACTCTTTCTCCAACTTCTTTTTTATCTCCAGTAAGCATTACTGTTTCTTTTATATTATTTTGCTTTAACTCTTTTATTGCTTTATAAGAATCGTCTTTTACTTTATCTGAAATTAAAATATATCCTGCATATTTGTTATCAATTGCAACATAAAGAATAGTTCCTACTTCTTGGCAAGGATTATAAGAAATATTTCTTTCTTTCATTAATTTATCATTTCCTACTAACACTTCTTTTCCATCTATATTTGATAATACTCCTCTACCTGCTAGTTCTTCTGTCTTTAATATTTTACTTTGGACTATTTTACTACTATATGCTTTTCTAACTGATACTGAAATTGGATGATTTGAATTACTTTCTGCATATGCTACATATTTTAACAATTCTTCTTCGTTTAATCCAATTGCATTTACTTTTTGTACTTCAAATACTCCTTCTGTTAATGTACCTGTTTTATCAAAAACAACTATTTCCGTATTTGATAAGGCTTCTAAATAGTTACTTCCTTTAACTAATATACCTGTTTTAGAAGCTCCTCCAATTCCACCAAAAAATCCTAATGGAATTGATATTACTAAAGCACAAGGACAAGATACAACTAAAAATGTTAATGCTCTATATAACCAATCTGTAAACTCTCCTGCATTAAATACAAAAGGTGGTACAATTGCGAGAAATATGGCAATTATAACAACAACTGGTGTATAATATTTTGCAAACTTAGTTATAAAATTCTCTGATTTAGATTTTTTATTACTTGCATTTTCTACTAAATCTAATATTTTACTTACAGTAGATTCTCCAAATTCTTTTTGTACTTTTATATTAAGTAATCCATTTTTATTGATACATCCACTTAATACTTCATCTCCAACAGTTACTTCTCTAGGTAAAGACTCTCCTGTTAGTGCTGATGTATCTAGCATTGATGTTCCTTTTATTATTACACCATCTAAGGATACTTTTTCTCCAGGTTTTACTACTATTTCTTCCCCTATCTTTACTTCTTCTGGATTTACAGTTTCTAATTTTCCATTACGTTTTACAACTGCAATATCTGGTCTTATATCCATAAGATCTGAAATTGATTTTCTTGATTTATCTACTGCATAATCTTGGAACAATTCTCCTATTTGGTAAAATAACATAACAGCTACTGCTTCTGGAAATTCTCCAATTGTAAAAGCACCTATTGTTGCTACCGCCATTAAAAAATGTTCATCAAAAACTTTTCCTCTAAAAATATTTCTAATAGCCTTCCATACAATCTCTATCCCTACTATTATATAAGCAATTATATATAACCCCTTATTTATTAAATCATTTTCAAAAGGCACTAGCATTGCTATTAAAAAAAGAACAAATGAAATTATTATTTGTATTAAACTCTTTTTCATAATATCCTCCTTAAATTTCTTCTATCTTCACATCTGGTTCTTCCTTTTTAACTACTTTTTTTATTTTCTTTAACATTTCATCATCACAATTATCAGTTTCTATAACCATTTTCTGAGTTATAAAACTAGCAGATGCATCTTTTACTCCATCTATTTTCTTTACTACTTCTTCTATCTTAGCTGCACAATTTGCACAGTCTAATCCTTTTAACTTAAAACTTTTTTTCATTATTTCTTCCTCCTATTTGTGTTCTATATGTTCAATTCCTAATTCAAACAAACCTTTTACATGGTCATCATCTATTGTATAATACACTTCTTTTCCCTGTTTTCTACATTTTACAATGCTCATCCTTCTTAAAGTACCAAGTTGATGTGATATAGATGACTTACTCATACTTAATACATTTGCAATATCACATACACACATCTCATTTTGGTCTAATGCAAATAATATTTTTGCTCTTGTTGTATCACCTAATATTTTAAAAAATTCTGCTAATTTATTAAACAAATCATCTTCCGGCATTTTACTTAGTGTATCTTTTACAATATCATTATGAATTATATTACAATCACATATAAATTCGTTTTTTGACATATTTTTTCTCCTCTCTAATTTATTATATGTATAAATAATTGAATAAGTACTCAACTGTTACTATTATTATAGTTGAATACTTACTCAATTGTCAATAGTTTTTTTTTTATTTAATATTTTTCTTTTTCTTTTTTTGAACTAGTTAGAAAATATCTACTTACAACAAAAAAATACACCTCTTTCGAGATGTATTTTGCTATTTTTTGACTTGTCATAAAACAACATTACATACCTAATAATTTTAATTCTACATTCTCCATCTTATATTTACCACCTACAAGTTTAAATTCTACCAAAGTACTTTCAAGAGTTTCTTCATTTTGCCTTAAATCAGTTGTAAAATATAATTTTATTTGTGGTATTTCAACTTGATTTGTTACTATTTCTTTAAACGTTTCTGCAATATGTCTTTCATCTTCACAAACTAAAATAAGTTGAGGCATTCCTGAAAATCCTGAGTCTCCTTGTACAAAGTTCTCATAGAAATCTTTATATAATCTCATTTTTTCAACTAATCTTTTTTGCCAGTCTATTTCACGTCTTACTACTTCAAATACAAATTCTATTGATTTCTTATTTTTAGTAAGTTTTACACTTCCACCTGTTGCTTTAAATACTTTTCCTGCAACTTTTGCTGTTATAGATGGTTTAACAGTATAACTATCAAATGCTTTTACTTTTCTTAAATACGCAATTAAAACTTGGTTTCCAGCTAATCTTTTCTTAATCATAGCAACTGTTTTTGTATTGTCAGATGGTTGCCATTTACATTCTTTTTCTTGTGATGTTAATAAATATTTTCCCATTTTTTCCATGCAATAAATACGATAAATTCCTTTACCTTCTTCAGAATTAAAATAATATCTAGTTAAAATTTTTGATTTAACTAATTGCTCTAATTTATTATTTAATTTGTCTTGTGTTTTTATATCAATTCCTTTAATTTCTAACATTTGGTAGATTTGTCTTGATGTTATAAATTCAAATTCATTCACTAAATCTAAAATAGCAAAATGGATATCACTTATATGTCCAATATTAATTTTATGCACTATTTGATTCATTGACACATATCCATCTTTACCATCAAATGTTTTTATTTCTCCTTCTCTTATTGCAAATGGCGATACTTTTGTTTTTATTTCTTCATCTTCAACCATCCTAATTCCTCCCTGTATTTTAAACAATTAGTAATTTTACTTTTTTTCTATCATAATCAATTTTCTTAATGTAAACATCTACATCTTGTCCATATTCTAATCCCTCTTCATATTCTGCCATTCCTACTAAATTTGGCGTAAGTTCAATAAAAATTCCATTCTTATTTTTTTCTGTTTCTCTAACTTTTCCTTTTACTTTACTACCTGCAGTAAATTTTGAAGCATTCTCCTCCCAAGAACCTAACATTTCTTTATATGATAAAATTACTTTTCCTTGCTCTTTATTTATAGATTTTATCACAACTTCGACCTTTTGTCCAATTCTAAGCCTTTCGTAAGGCGATTTTATTCTTGCAACAGATAAATCTTCTATATGTGCTAGCCCTACAATTCCTCCTCCTATTTCTATGAATGCTCCATATGGCTTTATATTTTTTACTATTCCATCTACTTTTTGACCTATTTCTAAGTCGTTTCTAACCCAATTCATCGCCTCTTTTTGAACTTGTTTTCTAGATAAGATAATTCCATCTTCTTTTACATCTTTAATTTTAAATTGAACAAATTTATGTACTTTTCCTATACACAAATTTGTTCTTGGAAGTCCATTTTCCTCTGTTTTTATAGCTTCCACTTCTTCGCGTGGTATTTTTCCTACTAATCCATTTTCAAAACTTACATATAAATTATAATTATCATCACAATTTTTTACTAATCCTTGCAATGTCAAATTATTTTCCATATACTCTTTTAAATTAGTTTTATTAACTTTTGTAATTTCATTGTTCCATCCTTCTGGCTCAAATTTTAAAATGTCCATTTGTTCTTTCTCCTTTTATCTTATGTTTGTTTTATTATATATATAATATGTTTATTTTTCAACATTTTGATTTAAAATTTTATTAACTTCAATTTTAGTTAAATATCTCCATTTTCCTAAAGACAAATCTTTTACTCCTATTCCAGCAATTTTGCTTCTATGTAAAGCTAATACTTTATGTCCTACTGCTTCACACATTTTTCTTACTTGCCTGTTTTTCCCTTCATGTATTGTAATTTCAAGTCTTGACTGTTCTTTTTCTTCATCTATTTTTAAAATTCTAACTTTTGCTTCTTTTGTTATATAGTCTTCTATTTTAACACCTTTTCTTAATTTTTCTACTTCCTCATTTGTAACTCTTCCTTTTATAGTAACAGTATAAGTCTTTTCTATTTCATGTTTTGGATGTGTTATTTTATATACAAAATCTCCATCGTTTGTTAAGATTAATGCTCCTGATGTGTACATATCAAGTCTTCCGACTGGAACTATTCTTTCTTTTACTTTAACCAAGTCCATTACTGAATCTCTTCCAAATTGGTCTTTTGCTGTTGTTACATATCCTATTGGCTTATTTAAAATAATATATACATAATTATTTTCTTCTTTTACCTCTTTACCATTATATTCTACTTTATCAACACCAATTTTTATTTTAATTCCAAGCTCTGTTACAACTTTTCCATTTACACTAATTTTTCCACTTGTAATTAATTCTTCCGATTTCCTTCTTGATGCTATTCCCGAATTTGCTAAATATTTTTGCAACCTTATTTCTTCCATTATTTTTTAATTATCCTTTCTTAATTGCTTTAAAACCTCTTTATAATACTCTGGCAATTCTGTTTCTATAATCATTTCTTTTCCTGTTATCGGATGTTTAAATTTCAGTCTTTTTGCGTGAAGACATTGCCCTTCTATTCCCCATCTATTTTTACCATTAGAATATGTAGTATCTCCGATTATTGGATACCCTATATAAGATAAATGTACCCTTATTTGATGTGTTCTTCCTGTTTCTATTTTTACTTCTAATAAAGTACAATTATCTTTTGAAAATCTTTCTAATACTTTAAAATTTGTTATTGCTTCTTTTCCATCTTTTTCTACTGCCATTTTTTTTCTATCATTTTTATTTCTTCCAATTGGCATATTAATTGTAGCTTCGTTTTCTTTTACTATTCCTCTAACTAAAGCTATATATGTTTTTTCTACCTTGTGTTCTTTTATTTGCTCACTTAAATTTATATGTGCTTTGTCATTTTTTGCAACAATGATTACACCTGATGTATCTTTATCTAATCTATGTACTATACCTGGTCTTATTTCTCCTCCTATTCCTGATAATGAATCTTTACAAATTGCCATCAAGGCATTTACTAAAGTTCCATCTGGATTACCATTTCCAGGGTGTACAACCATTCCTTTTGGTTTATTAACCACTATTATATCTTCATCTTCGTAAAGAACTTCAACTGGTATATCTTGTGCTTTTAATGATATTTCTTTTGGCTTTTCCTCTTCTAATGTCACATTATCATTTTCTTGTACTTTATAAGATGCTTTTACTTTTTTACCATTTACTAATACTTTTTTATCTTTTATTAACCTTTGAATAGCAACTCTTGATAATTCTTCATCTTTTTCTGATAAATAACTATCTATTCTATTTCCTTCTTCTTCTTTTTCTACTACGAATGTTTTCAAATTATTGCCTCTTTCCAATTTTAATTTTATTCATTTTAAATGTTTTGTTCATTTTAATCAGTTTGTGTGTCCGTCAATCTTTCATAAACTACAAAATAATCATCACTATATAATTCGTTGTATTTTTGATCATTTGTTTTTGTAATTATCATATTCATCTTTGAATTTTTATAAGTAATTACATGTGTAATACCATATTTTTCAAATGTATCTTCATAAAATGTTCCTATATTTGAAGTATTAATAAAGTCCATAAATATATCATTTTTCTTACCACTAAATTCTGGTGCATACAAGTCTGCTCTTGAGTCTATAAATACTGGTATTCCTCTAAATAACATATAACTTCCATAATTATATTCATTATAAAATCTAGCTTTTCCTAAATCTATATTTTCTATTATATAATCACATGCTTCTACTGGATATGATGTTTCATCTATATATGTATCATCAAATTTATTTCTCGCCATATAATAACTAAATCCTATCATTATACCAGAAAGTATAATAATCCCCACAGCTTTTGTTAACTTTTTTATAACAGCTTCTATTGATTGCTTTGTATATATTTTAGTTAAATCTACTAACATTCTATTTAATATCATTGAACATAGTAGAGCAAACATAGTTAGTTGTCTTCTAGTTGCAAGCATTAAATAACACAATCCACCTAGCATAAATAAATCACATAGCCTTATTTTCACTTTAGTAAATATCATTATTGCTAAGAAAATTATAAGTGTACAAATTACTTCTGTATTATCTGAAAGTGTCATTGGTAAATGTTCGTTTATATTTTGTGTGGTATTTCCTTCCATTGTTTTTATTAAATATGTATATGGTGTATCTCCTATAGGAGTTAATAATCCTGTAAATAAACATATTATGAATATTAAAATTAACCATTTTGTTGCTGTTCTTTTTGCTATTTTTAATTTGTATGGATTTTGTAACTCTTTTGTTCTTTTTACTTTTATTTTGTCTACTTTTTCTAATAATATTTTTAACTCTTCTTTTAGTTTTTCTACCTTTTCACTATTTTCTTCTTTCTTTGATAAAAACTTTATTTTTAACTCTAATTTTTTCACTTCTGCTTTTCTATATATAATGTTTTCTGATATACAAGCAATCACATATTCTGCTATATATGGTAAATAAAGTACAAAATAGAATGGAAATACTGCTGCATGCATATTTGCAATTAAAATTGGTATTATTATTAATCCTATGGCATATCTCTTTTTCTTAGTCTCTAAGAATTTCTCTATAAAATATATTGTCCATACAAATAATATAAATGTAACTAACTGTGCTCTTGCTGCAATATATCCTTTTATTAGGTACAGTACTCCTATAGTAATTAAAAATGAAAATAATTGATTTTTGCAAAGTTTTTTATTTACATTATAAATAGATAATCCTAATATTACTGATAATATACAAGTTGTAATATATATTCCTGTCATTCCAAATGCATTATAAATAAAATATGTTATTAAATCATATAACCAATGTGGATATGTATATGCTAAATCCTCATGCCAAGAAAATGGATCTTGCATATCTATTCCATAATTTACTATATGTTCTCCTACTTTTATTGTATAAAATGTATCATTTTGTAAAGTTACTGGTGTTAATGCAACACAAAATATTGCAATTAATATTATTGCCATTATTGTAAATTTAGTATTATATTTTATTTTTATTTTTTTACTTTTTTCTTTTTTATTTTCTATTAGTTGTTTTTCCATAGAACTCTCCTTCAAAATAAAATTCTGATTTTAATTATAACATAAAAAAGTTTCAAAAAACTATCTTTTTGAAACTTTTTCTATTTTTTATATTTATTTAAACAGCTTCTTGATTTTCTACTTCTTCTTTATTTTCATCTTCTTTTTCTTCTATAATCTCAAGACTTCCAATAGATACTTCATATGCAATTCTTGTTTCTACTGTTCCGTCTTCATGTTTTTTCTCATAATTTCTTGATTGAACTCTTCCTACCACTTTCACTTCTGTACCTACTTCTAGGTTTTGGCAAAATCTAGCATTTCTTCCCCATGCTATACATGGTATATAGTCTGATTTGTTATATGCTCTATTTACTGCAAGTAATATGTCTGATATTTCACGTCCAAATGGTGTTTGTCTATATATTGGCTTTTTACAAATATAACCAACTAATACTACTTCATTTGTTACAATATCTTTTCTTACCATTTCATTTTCTTCGTCTTCACAATTTTCTTCGACCTCTACTATGTCCTTTGCAAATACTGTTAAAATTAATCTGTTTTTCTCATTTTCATAGCTATTATAAGATCTAAATTGACCTTTGACTAATAATTTTCTACCTTCTTGTAATGTATCTTCTTTAATTAATCTTTCAGAAACAGTTATTGGTATAATATCACTGTTTCCACTTAAACGTGGTATTTCTAGATTAAATATATAAAAGCTTTCTCCGTAAATTTCATGACTAAATTTATTTTCTCCTGTAACTTTTCCAACTA
>CAZQTH010000030.1:0-18569 GCA_964596175.1 uncultured Clostridium sp.
TGGTATTTCACCTTCTATATATGATTTACTAAGTAAAAGTTCATTATCTGTTTCTGCTGGTACTACATAAAAACTTACATCTACTGTATCTTCATCCTCATTTAATACATCTTCTAAATAACCTGTTTGGTTTGTATAACTTTTTCCTAAATATGTTGTAAGTGAAGTTGTTGCTGTTCCATACCAATCTATTGTAAAACTCACTGTTTTTGATATAGGAATTTCTTCTCCTCCCTCTGTTACATAAATTCCTGTTAAAGTTATACTATTCACATTATTGCTATAATTATATATATTATTTCCTATTGCTGAAAACTTTTGACTTGAATATGAATAATTTCCACTTCTTACTATTCCTGTTAACATTTTTTGTGTTCCAGCATTTAACTGATTAAATTCTATTTCTGTTATATTATTTCCAATATAACTTGCCTTTAACTCATTATCTTGTGGAAGGGATGTTTGAAAATAAAAATTACCTTCATTGATAGTAATTACCGCATCTTTAAGATACCCTGCAGTATTTACACTTATCTCCATATACAAGGTATCTTGATCTCCTATTTCTTTTGACGTTCCTCTTATACTTTCTGCATAACCGTCATTATTTATATCACGTAAGAAAAATGCATCAAACTTTACATTTCCACCTGTTCCATCTACATCTTCTTCTCCATCTTCTACTTGGTCATATGTCATTGCTAATGCAAGTTCTTGACTATTTACAAGACTTTCTAACTGTATTACTCTTTGACTTATAAAAAATGCAGCTATGCAAAAAACAGCCAATATTAGAAATACTAGCTTTGTTTTTGTAAATTTCTTCTTTTTACTTTCAACAGATTCCTTTTTGTTATTTAGTTTCATCAAAAATCCCTCCACTTAACTGTACACAAATTCTTATGTATATAAATATATAATAAAATATTTTTATTTTACTGTAAATGGAAGTTTCTTCTATATATAACATCTATGTTTTGTTTGTTTTTACGGCTTTTCTGCTTTTACGACATTTTTCTTGTATTTTACATTTTCATTACATTTAATTAATAAATTTGTCATCTTTCTCAAAAAAAATCTTCTTTTCTAATATTCCCTAAGAAAATATATATTTATGTTTTTTTAAGACAAAATAATAAACCTTAACCATTAAACTTATTTGTCTAATAATTAAGGTTTGTTTTAGTATCTCTATATTTTATTTAACAACATCATTCATATCATATAAGCCTTTTTCTTGTTTTACAATAAAGTTTGCTGCTTTTAAGGCTCCTTCTGCAAAAACTTGTCTTGAATAAGCTTTATGAGTTATTTCAAGTTCTTCATTTTCACCAAAAAACTTAACACTATGTTCTCCAACAATATTTCCACCTCTAATAGAAGAAAAACCAATCTCATCTTTCTTTCTTGCTTCTCTTTTTTGCATCCTATCAAAAGTATAAGTTTTCTTCTCCTTTAAAACTTCATTAATAGCATTAGCAAGAAGAATCGCCGTTCCACTTGGTGCATCTATTTTTCTATTATGATGTGTTTCTACTATTTCTATATCTGTATCAGATAATACTTTAGCAATTTCTTGAACTATTTTTGCCATTAAGTTTATATCTAAAGACATATTAGAACTCCTAAATACAGGAATTTCCTTTGAAAACTCTTCTATTTGTTCAATTTCATCTTTAGTAAAACCAGTTGTTGCAATCACAATTGGAACTTTATTTCTAACTGCATATTTCAATATTTTAAAAGTAGCAACTGGTACTGAAAAATCAATTATAACATCTACTTTTTCCTTAATATCTTCAATATCAGAATAAATAGGAAATTCTTTATCATTGTTTGCAACTTTATCAACTCCACAAACAACATTAAAACCCTCTTGTTTTTGTATTGCATTTAAAAGTTCATTTCCCATTTTTCCATCTGCACCATTTATTAATACATTCATCTTTTTTCTCCTTGTTTCTGTCTTATTTTTTGTATTTTTTTCTCTTTATTCTTTATTATATTAAATTATGTTTTTTCATAATTTCTTTCATTTTCTCTTTATTACTATCTGATAATTCTATTAATGGTAATCTAGGTTTTCCAAAATCATATCCCATTAAATTTAACGCATATTTAACAGGTATAGGGTTTACTTCTGAAAACAATGCATCTATTAAATCAATTACCTCCAATTGCATCTTAGTTGCTTCTTGTGTATTTCCCTCAAAATACTTATAAGTCATATCATGAGTATATTTAGGCATAACATTTGAAAGTACAGATATAACCCCTTTTCCTCCTAATGATAAAATTGGGATAATTTGGTCATCATTTCCTGAATATATATCTAAATTATCTCCACATAAAGAAGCTATTTTTGCTACTTGTGATATATTTCCACTAGCTTCTTTAACTGCTACTATATTTTCTATTTTAGATAATTCTAAACAAGTTTCTGGTAAAATATTTAGACCTGTTCTACTAGCCACACTATACATTATAATAGGTAAACTTACAGATTCTGCAATTGCTTTGTAATGCTCTACTAAACCTTTTTGAGTTGTTTTATTATAATATGGTGTAACAAGAAGTAAGCCATCTGCTCCTACTTCCTCTGCATACTTAGACATCTCTATTGATGCTTTTGTATTGTTACTTCCAGTCCCTGCAATAACTTTAGTTCTCTTCGCAACTTTATCAATTGCAAATTTAATTGTGTCTTTCTTTTCTTTCTCAGACATTGTAGATGACTCTCCCGTAGTACCACAAACTATAATCGCATCTACTCCAGCTTCGACTTGCTCTTCTAAAAGTTTTCCAAACTCATCAAAATTTACTCCATTTTCTGTAAATGGTGTTGCAATAGCTGTCCCACAGCCTTTAAAAATAGTATTTTTCATAAGCTATCTCTCCTCTCCAATCAATTTTTTATGTAATAAGTCAACTGTTTCCTTTTTAATATCATCTACAACAATCTCTATCTTTGATTGTGTAAGACTTATCTTTATTACTTTTACATTATATTCTTTAAGCAAGTCCATTGTTTTATTTAGTATTACATTATCTTGTATAATACCATATCCAATAATACTAAGTTTTATAAAACCTTCTAATTCTATCTCGTATTTAGGAAATTTACTATCTAATAATTCTTGTATTTTATTTAGTTCTGCTTTCTTTATTCTAAATTTAAAAGAATCACTATCTCTTTCAAACCACTCTACAATTATATTTTGCTCCAATAAACTTTTATAAACTGTATAACCTTGTTCTGCTGTTACACCTTCTTTTTTATTATTCATTATAACTGTAATTAGTCCATCATTTTTAACAATACTTTTTACATCTCTAGTTTCTATTCCTTTACAAACTCTAGTTCCACCTTCATCTGTAAAAGTAGATTTTGCAATTATATCATTTCCAAATTTCTTTCCTATTTGAATACATCTATTATGTAATACTTTTGCTCCTGCATCTGCAATTTCTTGCATTTCATCAAAAGATATTTCATCTAGTCTTTTTGCCATAGTAACCATATTAGGGTCTGCTGAATATATTCCATCTACATCTGAAAAAATATAACATTTATCAGCTTTTAAAGCTGCTTGCAAAGCTACTGCTGTTGTATCTGAGCCACCTCTACCTAGTGTTGTAATATCATTTCTACTATTTAACCCTTGGAACCCTGCTACTATTACAATTTTTCCTCCTTTTAACTCTTCTTCTATTCTACTTGTGTAAATTTCTTTAATCTTAGCACTTCCATAAATCAAGTTTGTTCCTATTCCTGCTTGCCATCCAGTTAGAGATATTGCTGGATGTCCCATCCTATTTAATAAAATACTAAGTTTAGAAATAGTTACTTGCTCTCCTGTAGATAAAAGCATATCTAATTCTCTTTCATTTGGCACAGCTGATAATTCTTGTGCCTCTTTTATTAATCTATCTGTTGTCTTTCCCTGTGCTGATACAACTACTACTATGTTTTTTGCCTCTTTTTTTAAGCTAATAATTTTTTGTGCAACAACATTTAACTTTATATTGTCTGCAACTGAACTCCCTCCAAATTTAACTACTATTGTGTTCATTTTTGTCACAACCTTTATTAATTTACCAAGCTCTATCTAAGTCTAGATATGGCTTTTTTGTTTTTTTTAAACTTTAATATGTATAATATATACATATTTTAATATATACTAAGTCTATCACATTTATTGCTAAATATCCACTATTTTTACTCAAAAATTAAAAACTAAGAAAAATCTATGAAAAATCTATAAAATTTTTTGAAAAGAAATAATGATAATTGTTTACAAATTATGTATAATGTGATATATATAATATATTCTTTTTTCTTTTAATAAGACTTTGTATTGTACAAAGATGAATTATATTTTTAATCGAAGAAATTCCCAAAAATTATAAGTAAAATCGGAGCTTATTTATTATATTATATTATATTATTTATAAGTCTTATTTTAAACATAACAAGAATAAATACATAAAATTTTATTAATAGGTATTGCATTTGTTTGCTCTACTTGTTATAATGTAGAAAGGAGTAAGATTTTGAATCAAAGTGGAATAAAAAAAGATGTTCTTTTTAAAACATTTTGGGGTAGAAAATGTAATGAAAAATTTTTAAAAAGTTTTCTTAGTTTTCTTTTAAATATTAAAATCTACAAAATTAAAGTATATGAAGAAGTTGCTTTAGAAAAACTTTTCGATTATGAAAAAGGCGGAAGTTTAGATATTTTAGTAGAAATCAACAATAACACTATTATCAATATAGAAATGCAAAGAAAAAACGAATTTAATATAGAAGATAGAACAAAATATTATAGCTCAAAAATAATATCTAGAAACGTTGCTAGACGGAACTGACTATACAAAAATTAAAAAAGTTATAATGATTAATATTTTAGATTATATATTATACAATAAACACAAAGAATACATATCTAAAACAGCAATAGTATTAGATAAACATAGAGAACATATTGTTATAAAAGACTTAGAATGGTATTTTATAGAATTACCAAAATTTAAAAAATTAGCTAGTTTAAATCTAATTAATATGAATGATTTTACAAATTATTGGTTGGCTTTTATAAATAATGATAGGAGGTTAATTAATATGGCAGTTAAAGAAGATAAAATTTTCAAAGAAGCTAAAGAAGAATTAAAATATTTAACAGGCGATGCTGAAGCAAGAAGACTTCAAGATTTAAGAGATAAATGGGAAATGGACAGAGTTAGTGCTATTAATTATGCTACAACTCAAGGAGAAAAACGTGGTGAGAAACGTGGTGAAAAACGTGGCGAAAGACGTGGCAAAAAAGAGGGTAAAAAATTAGGAGAACAGAGCATAATTAAAGCTTTATTTAAAAACAACATGTCAGCATCAGAAATAGCGGAAAAAACTGGAATGAAATTAACAGAAATATTAAAAATCGTAAACTCTTAAAAATTATTAAATACAAAAGAAAATCTTACATATTTTTTCAGACAACAAAGGCCCTTAAAAACAATTAAGGGCTTTTAATCTTCTTTTATATCCAAACCAGTTTTTTTTTACCTGATGACTTCAATTCTTTATAATATTGGGCAATAAGTTCATCCAATTCAACACTTAATTTATATGTGTAACTATAATCTTCTCCTTGCTCTATACTTTTATTTAATTTATCTCTTAATTTACAAATTTCATCATTTAACATATTTATCTCTCCTTTTTTATTTATTATCCTTTGTATATTTATAAATTACCACATAAAATTTATCAAGTCAAGTATTTTCAATGGTTTTTGCCAACTTTCGTTCGTCAAAAAAAAATAAATTTCGACAAAATATCACATAAAAAAACGGCATTGCTTTTTTTATTTTACAATCACCGTTTTTTAAACATTTTTTACTTGACCTTTTTATTCATTTTCTACAATGGAAAGTACCATTTTTTCTTCCTTAAATACATCTTTTAACACTTGATCTAAATATTCTACATTTAATCCTTCTATCTCCTCTAAATAATCAAAACTACAAATCCCTTTAAAATAATCAGATAAAAACATTCTAGCAATATCTTGGACATCATTATATTCTTTTATATAGTTTCCATATATCATCTTTTTAAGTCTTTCAAAATCGTTTTTATCTATTCCACTATTTTTTAATTCTTCTACTCTTTCTTTAAAAGCTTTATACATTTCTCTTGGATTACTAGATATACCAGTAATTAAAACATGTGCATAATTTTTACCAAATTCATAATCCAAGCTTGGTTCTCCATATATTATACCTTTTTGATATAATTCCTGATATAGATTAGAACTTCTTCCAAATATTATATTTAATAATATTTCTACACTTATGTGTTTTTTAACGATTTCATTTTTATCACTAACGTCTTGTTTTTTTATATCTTTTATTCCAATTGTATAAATTGGATTACTTACTTCTAATTTTTCCACTATTTCTGTTTTTACAATTCTCTCTTCTTCTTCTGGATAGATTCTTTTTATCTCTCCACTTGGTTTATTTTGAACCAATCTTTGATTTACTTCTTCTATAATTTCCTTAGGTACAAAATCTCCTGCAATTACAATTAACATGTTTGAAGGATGGTAAAATGTATTATAACATTTATACAAAATATCTTTATCTATTTTATTTATTGTCTCTATTGTTCCTGTTATATCTATTTTTATAGGATTTTTATGATACATTGCTTTTAATGTATTTAAATAAACTCTCCATTCTGGATAATCATCATACATTCTTATTTCTTGTCCAATGATTCCTTTCTCTTTTTCTACATTCTCATCTGTAAAATATGGATGTTGTACATAATCCATAAGTTCATCCATAGCTTCATAAAAATTATCTGTACATTCAAATAAATATGCTGTATGATCATTTGTTGTATAAGCATTTGCATTCACTCCTAATGCCGTTAAAGTATCTAAACTATTTGTTCCATCTTCTTGTTCAAATAGTTTATGCTCTAAGAAGTGTGCTACGCCATTTGGTACTTCTGTAACTTTTTCCTCCCCTGGAACTATAAATTTATTATCATTTGAACCATAATTAGTTCCCCAAATCATATATTTTTTTTGCATCCCTAATTTTGGTATAATCATTACTGTTAAACCATTTGATAATTTCTCTATATATAATTTTTCCTTAACCTTTGAGTTCTCTATTATTTGCATTGTTCTCTCCTTTCTTTAAACTAATTTTTTAAAAAATATATAGTATTTATTTGTACTTTATTTGCAATATTAACAATATCTTTTTTATTTATATTTTCTATCTTGTTAATATACTCCTCTTCTGACACGTTCGTTCCTGAAAGTTCTTGTCCAAAATAATATGTTATTTTTGTATCTTGTTCATCATCAAATGTTTTTATTGCTGCTATTATTCCTTTTTTACTATTTTGTATATCTTCTTCCGTAAAATTCCCATCTTTCATTTCTTCTATTTGCTTTCTTATTACCTCTAATGCTTTATCATAATTTGATATTTCGATTCCACTATTAATAAATATAATACTTTTAAATCTATAATAACTAGACGATGCCACATATGCCAAGTTTGCCTTTTCTCTTACATTTTGAAATAATTTAGAATTAGCTGAACCTCCCAAAATATTATTATACATTAGTGTTATATATTTTTCTTCATCACTATTTATATTTACATTTAAACCTATTACAAGTTTTCCTTGTGATACATCCATTGATTCTATCACTACATTTTCCTTTTCTTTTGTATCTTCTTTTTCTGTAATTTTAGGTCTTACATAATCTGGTTCTCTTTCTTCTAATATTTTTATATTTTCATTTTCTTCAATAAGTTTTTGTGAATTTTCTGCTAAATTTCCTGACAAAAACATATCTATTTTACAAGAATTTATTAACTCTTTATAATACTTATATAAATTTTTTTCATCTATTTTCTCTAAATCTTCAATAAAACCAAATTTATATAGTCCATATGGTTCATTTTTGTACATTTCTTCAATACATCTATCTAAAGCATATCTTGCTTTATTATCTTTCTTCCCTTCAATCCTTTGTTTTAAATTATTTTTTTCTTGTTCTAAATAATCTTTTTTAAATCCTCCATCTTCCAAATATGGCTCAAAAACTATTTCTAATAAACTTTCTATAATCGTTTTTAATAAATCCTCGTTATGTTTAGGTAAATAATTATCATTTATTCCTTCTATATAAAATTTTAATACTTGATTATCTCCTGTTTTATCAAGTCCGCAATCAAAACTTGCACCATATAATTCTTCCATTTTCTTACTTATCTCTTCTTGTGATGTCATATTTTTACTACCTCTCCTTAGAAGCATGGATATTAAAGCATTTTTTGTTACATTTTCTCTATTTAGCCTTGTAGTTAAAAATATTGCAAACAAATTCGTTTTAAATTTATTTGTATTTATAACATGAAATTTTATACCTTTTTTTATTTCTGTTGTTTTATGTTCCATAAATTTTCCTCCTTTTCATATTTATTATACACCAAATAACAAGTTTTTAATTATTTTTTATAAAAAAATAGAAGTAAAGTTATTTACTCTACTTCTTATTATGTATAATTTATTAATTAAATTTTCTTTTTCTAGCTGCTTCTGATTTTTTCTTTCTTCTTACACTAGGTTTTTCATAATGTTCTCTTTTACGCACTTCTTGAAGTACTCCATTTCTAGCACATTGTCTCTTAAATCTTTTTAAAGCATCTTCTATATTACCATTATTAACTTTTATCTCTGACATTTATATTCCCCTCCTTCCGGCCCATACCAAAAAGTATGTGGGATAACCCTTATAACGTTATATATTATACCTTAGAACAGTATATTTTGTCAATAGTTATAGGTCAAAAAGAACAGTCTTATTTTCTTTTAAAGATTTTTTTACATCTATAATTCTTTGATTTCTAGAACCTCTAAACCTTAATTTCATATCAGCCTTATCTATATCAAACTCTCCATCTACTAAAACATCTATATAAGATAAAAGTTCAGGAGTTTCTTTCCATTCTTTACACATTTTTTCTAAAATATCTGTTTCAAATGTATATCCAGAATAACACCAAATATTTTTATTAGGAAATTTTTTTGTTACTTCTCTTAATAATGGTAATAATCCCTGTTGATTTACATGTTCTAATGGCTCTCCTCCAAGTAATGTTAAACCTGATATATATGAATGATCCATTAATTCTATTATTTTATCTATTTCTTTTTCTGTAAATTCATTTCCAAAATAGAAATCCCAAGCTTCTTCGTTAAAGCATCCTTTACATCTATGAGTACAGCCACTTACAAATAAAGATATTCTAACTCCTACTCCATTTGCTACATCTGCTTTTTTTATATCTGCATAATACATATTTCTCCTCTTTTCTATTAGAATGGAACCAAACTTCTTATAAATCCATTTGTTGCTGGAATGAACCATAAAATAACGCCAATTACAATAACAATTATTATAGTTAATACAGCTGCAATTTTATCTTCTCTTTTTATTTCTCTTGGTTTTCCATTTTTATTTTTTCTCTTAAAAATTATTTTCAATAAATCTATCATAGACATCAAAGTCCCAACTTTGTGTTCTTTTACTTTTTTATCCTCTTCATTTATTTGGGTTTCGTCTTTGTTCTCTTTAATTTTATTTTTATTGTTATTTAAATTATTGAATTGATTTTCCTTTTCTAACTCTAAATCATATTGTTCTCTTAGAAAATCATTAGATAGTATATGATATGCATCATTCAATTCTTTTACTTTTGTTTCTGCATATATCTTTTCCGCTCCTTGATATAAATCAGGATGGTATTTTTTTATTAAAACTCTATATGCCTTCTCAATTATTTCTTTAGATGCTTTAGGATTAACTTCTAATAAATCATAATAATTTTTCATATTTTTTTCCTTTTCCCTTTCTATTACAAAATAATTTTATAATAAAAAAAATAAAATATCAATAGAAATTTTATATTTATACAATATTAATGCCATATAGGATATTCTATACGGCATTAATTATTTTACTATTCTTCATTAAATATTGCTTCAAATTCATCTGCTTCTATCTTTTCTTTTTCTAATAACACTCCTGCAACTTTGTGTAATTTGTCTACATTATCTGACAATATTTGTTTTGCTCTATTATATCCCTGATCAACTATTTTCTTTGTTTCTTCATCAATAATAGCTGCTGTTTCTTCTGAATATTCTTTTGCATGGCCAAAGTCTCTTCCTAAGAACACTTCCTCTTGTCCTTGTCCTAGTGTTAAAGTTCCTATTCTTTCACTCATACCATATTTTGTAACCATACTTCTTGCAATCTTAGTTGCTCTTTCAATATCATTACTTGCTCCTGTTGATATATCATTTAAAATAAGTGCTTCAGCTACTCTACCTCCAAGTAATGATACTATATTTTCTTCCATTTCTGTTTTTGACATAAATGATTTATCTTCTGTTGGTCTATACATTGTATATCCACCAGCCATTCCTCTTGGTACTATAGATATTTGATGCACTGGATCTTGTGTTTCTAAGAAATGACTAACTACTGCATGACCCGCTTCATGATATGCAACTAATCTATTTTCTTTGTCACTTCTTACTTTAGTCTTCTTTTCTGGACCCATTGTTACCTTTACCATTGCATCTTCTATTTCCTGCATTCCTATTTCTTTTAAATTACGTCTTGCTGCAAGTAATGCTGCTTCATTTAGTACATTTTCTAAATCTGCTCCTGCAAATCCTGATGTATTTTTAGCAATTATTTTTAAGTCAATATCATCTGCAAGTCTTTTCTTTCTACTATGAACTTCAAGTATTTGCTCTCTTGCTCTAACATCTGGCATTCCAACTACTATTTGTCTATCAAATCTTCCTGCTCTTAAAAGTGCTTTATCTAATACATCTGGTCTATTTGTTGCAGCTAAAACTATTACTCCTTCATTTTCAGCAAAACCATCCATTTCTACTAATAATTGATTTAATGTTTGTTCTCTTTCATCATGTCCTCCACCAAGTCCTGCTCCTCTTTGACGTCCTACTGCATCTATTTCATCTATAAATATAATACATGGTGCATTTTTCTTTGCTTGGTCAAATAAGTCTCTTACCCTTGATGCACCAACACCAACAAACATTTCTACAAAGTCTGAACCACTTATTATAAAAAATGGAACTCCTGCTTCTCCTGCAACTGCTTTTGCAAGTAATGTTTTACCAGTACCTGGTTGCCCAACAAGTAATACCCCTTTTGGAATTCTTGCTCCCATATCTGTAAATTTTTTAGGATTTTTTAGAAACTCTACTATTTCTTCTAACTCTTCTTTTTCCTCATCAACACCTGCTACATCGTCAAATGTTATTCTATTTTTGTCTGCTGGAGTCATCATTCTAGCTTTACTTTTTCCAAATGACATTGTTTTTCCTCCAGCATTTCCATTTCCTGCTCCTCCCATTATTAAAAACCAGAATATAAAGAATATTATAAGTATTCCAAATGGTGTAAGCAGACTAAGTACTGTAATAAAGATTGATTCTGATTCCTCTTCTAAAGAAAATGCCCCTTCGCTTAAGTATTCCTCTATATAACTCATAAAGTTTCCTATATCTGGGATATTCACTTCTTTTCTTGATTTATCATCTTTTAATGTTACTGTTGCTGATAATCCATCTGAATTTATTTCAATAGCTTCAACATTACCATTATTAATGTTAGTTATTAATTCAGAATATTGTAATCTTGAATCACTATTTTCTATTATTGATGATAATACAACAATAAAAATTACCCCTATTATTAACCACATTGCTAATGTTTTAATACCATTTTTCAAAATAATTCCTCCTTGATTAACTTTTGAATTTTTCTTAATGTTTTATAACATATATTTTCCCCTTTGTAAAGATTTTTTTTGTGACGTTTTTATTACAAACAAGCAGGTTTCATGAGATTAGTTACGGATACTCAATTTTCCCTTGTAAAATAAATTCTGTGATTTTTTATCAATATCTTTGTTTTTTTATTTGGTGTTAGATATTTATTACCAATATTATTTTCACAAAGCTTAATTATATCCTCAATATGTATCTTTAATATTTCTTTAGTCGTTCCAAACAGTCTTGTTATAGTATATAATATAATCTTTGATTTTATTACTTTTTCCTGTTTATTAAACTCTTTTAAATTCAAAACAATTTCTTTTTCATGTTCTTCTATTAATAATTTTTTATATATACTTTCAACTTGTTTTTCTATATAACTCTCTTCTTCTATAACCAACTCTGATAATCTATTTAAAGTTTCTATAATATTAGGATTAAATTCATTCTTTACATACGGAATTACAATGTTCCTTATTTTATTTCTTGTATATGTGTTCTCAAAATTAGTTTTATCTATTCTTGGATTTAATTTTTCTTCCTCACAATAGTTTTCAATTTCAAATCTTTCACATTCTATTAATGGTCTTATATATTTTCCTCTTTTTGCTTCTATTCCTTTTAAACCTGTTATTCCACTTCCTCTAATAATGTTCATTATTATTGTTTCTGCCTTATCATTTTTATTATGTGCAATTGCAATTTTGTTTGACCTTGTTTTTTCTAAAACCTCATTAAAAAATTCATATCTTGCAATTCTCCCTGCTTCTTCAGTTCCTATTTTATTATTATTGGCAAGTTTTTTTACATCTATACTTTTTGAATAAAAATCTATTTCTTTTTCTTTACAATACTTTTCTACATATTTTTCATCATCTTTTGCTTCTTCTCTAATCATATGATTTATATGTGCTACACAAAAATCAAAATTTATAGTATTATCATTTTTTAATTCATTTAATATATTTAGCATAGATATTGAGTCTGGTCCTCCAGATACTGCTAAAACTAATTTGTCTCCATTTTCTATTAAATTATATTTTTTTATTGTTTCTAATACTTTTTCTTTCATATATATCTTCCTTCTTTAAAACGAAAAATAAAATAAGTAATATATTAAGTATTACTTATTTTACTATATTTTCAAAGTTTTTTCAAGTGCTTGATTTTTTATATCTTTATTATCTCCATTTTTTCCCTTAGTTTTTTATTATATCTATATTCATGAGTATATTATATAAAAATCTCCCCTTATTAATTATCAAATCCCTTTGCAATATTAACAAATTTTGTATAATTTCCAAGCCATAAAAGTTCTACTGTTCCAGTTGAACCACCTCTATGTTTTGCAATTATAACTTCGGCTATTCCCTTTTTTTCTGAATCTTGATTATAATAGTCATCTCTATATAAGAACATTACTATATCAGCATCTTGTTCTATAGCTCCAGATTCTCTTAAATCTGACAACATTGGTCTATGATCTGGTCTTTGTTCAGCTGCTCTTGATAACTGTGATAAAGCTATTACTGGAACATTTAATTCTTTTGCTAAAATCTTTAGTGAACGACTTATTTCTGATATTTCCTGTTCACGGCTTCCATTTCTTTTTCCAGTTCCTTGTATTAATTGTAAATAGTCTATCACTACTAAACCAATATTTTTTTCTATTTTTAGTTTTCTACATTTTGCTCTTATTTCCATTATGTTTATACCAGGTGTGTCATCTATATACATTTCTGCTTCTGATAATGGTCCTATTGTTCCTGCAAGTTTAGTCCAATCATCTTCTTCTAATTTACCAGTTCTTATTTTATTGCTATCTACCATAGACTCACTACATAAAATTCTATTTACTAATTGTTCTTTTGACATTTCCAAACTAAAAACTGCAACTGGTACATTCGCTCTTAAAGCTGCGTTTGTTGCTATATTTAATGCAAAAGCTGTTTTACCCATAGCAGGTCTTGCAGCAATTAGTATTAATTCAGACCCATGAAAACCTGCAGTCCTATAATCCAAGTCTGTAAATCCTGAAGGTACACCTGTTATATGCTGTTTTCTATTATATAATTCTTCTAATTTTGTAAAACTTTCTACTAATACATCTTTTAGTGGACTATAACCTTTTTGATCTTTATCTTGCATAATATTAAATATTTTCTTTTCTGCCCCTTCCATTATGTCATCAACATCTTCAGTTGGGTTATATCCAAGTTCTATGATTTCATTTGCTGTTTTTATTAATTTTCTTAAAACAGATTTCTCTTCTACTATTTTTATGTATTTCATAGCATTTGCAGTTGTTGGTACTTTTTCAGGTAATTCTGCTAAATATTCTAAACCACCTACATTATCAAGCTTTCCCATTGATTCTAATTCTGCTCTTACTGTTATAATGTCAATTGGTTCAGAACGATTATATAAATTTAATATAGCTTCATATATTATTTTATTATCTTCTCTATAAAAATCATCTGGTTTTAATAGCTCAATTGCAGAAATTACAGCATCTTTATCTGTTAACATACTACCAATAATTGCTTGTTCTGCTTCTATATCATTTGGTGGCACTTTCCCTAATTCCATTATTTCATCTCCTCACATTAGTGACATATTCTATTTACTTATTACATCTACTTTTAAGTTCCCTACAACTCCATCATACAACTTTATTGTTACTGTTCTTAACCCTAATGTTTTTATTGTTTCTTTTAAGTCTATTTTCTTTTTGTCTACTTCTATACCATAATTTGTTTTTAATAAGTCTGCTATTTCTTTTGCTGATACTCCACCAAATATTTTTCCGTTTTCTCCTGTTTGCACTGGTACTTTTAATTGAATACCACCTAACTTATCAGCAATATTTTTAGCTTCTTTTTTTTCTTGTTCTTTTTTGTATGCTTTTGATTCGTTTTTTGCTTTTAATTTATTTAAATTTTCATTATTAGCCTCTACCGCTAATCCTTTTGGTAATAAGAAATTTCTTGCATATCCATCTGATGCGTTTATTACTTCGTCTTTTTTTCCCACACCTTTTATATCTGATTTTAATATTACTTTCATATTATCACGCCTTTCTTAGGACAACATTTTACTATATTTTCATATTTTTTTCAAGTAAATTTTGTAATAAGAAAGTAAACTCAAAAGAAAAAATCTAAAGTAAAATTATTTTACCTTAGATTTATATTTATGTTTCTAATATATCTGAATCTTCTTTTATTAATGTACTTACTGTTGGAAAATCAGAAGATTCATTAGGTGATTCACCTAATTTTTTATTTTTTTGTTAACTTTCTATTTCTGAAAAATATTCGTTTATTCTATTTTCTAATTCTTTTTTAGCTTCTTCCATTGTCATATTTTCAACTTGAGCACCGGCTAAAGTGATATGTCCTCCACCACCTAGCTTTTCTAATATTACTTGTACATTAATATCTCCTATAGAACGACCACTTATACAAATTTTATTACCTGTATTACCTAGTACAAATGAAGCCGTAATATCACTTATTGTTAATAATTCATCAGCTGCTTTGGCACAAATAAGATTTGCATCTTCTGTCACTTCATCATATGTTGAAATTGCAATCTCTTGTTCTATTATTTCTGATTTCTTTACTATATCAGCAATTAAATTAAAGCTTTTTAAATCACTTTGGAACCATTTTTTTACTCTTATTATATCAACACCACATCTACGTAAATACGCTGCTGCTTCAAAAGTTCTTACACCTGTTTTAAATGTGAAGTTTTTAGTATCCATCATAATTCCTGCATATAAGCTTTCAGCTTCTATTGTTTTTAAATTAATTTTAGTTTCTGCATATTGAAGAAGTTCTGTAACCAATTCTGCAGCAGATGAAGCATAGACTTCTTGGAACATTAGAGTTGTATCTTCTATAAAATCTGTACTTCTTCTATGGTGATCTACTACGACTATTTTCTTAGCTTTATCTAATAATTCTGGGCTATCTACGTAATTTATTTTATGTGTGTCTACTACAACTAGTAATGTATCTTCATCAACATTTTCCAATGCTACTTCACTATTTATAATAATATCTTCATATTCTGGATCTTTCTTTACTTCTTTCATAAAATTCTCTAAAGCTGCTGTATTATCACTACATACTATATAAGCATTTGTGTTTAATGTTTTTGCTAAACGGTAAATTCCCATACAAGAACCTATACTATCCATATCTGCATTAGTATGTCCCATTACCATTACTTTACTTGCATCTTTCATTAAATTTTCTAATGCATGTGCTACAACTCTTGCTTTTACTTTAGTTCTTTTTTCTACTTCTTCTACTCTACCACCAAAGAATTTATATATTTCGTTTTCACGAATTACCGCCTGGTCTCCACCACGTCCTAAAACAACATCCATAGCATTTTGTGCTGACTTATATTTTTCTTTATCAGTATTACCTTCATTAGATATTGCTATACTTAAAGTAAATTGTACTTTTTCTTTAGTATCAATATCTTTTATTTTGTCTAGAATACTAAATTTATCTTCTTTGACATCATCTAAATATCTTTGTTCAAACAAATATACATATCTGTCTCTATCAGATTTTATTAATACTCCATTTGTTTTATTTGCCCAATCATACATTTCTTTATCAATTTCAGCTGTAATTTGTGGTTTTTCACTTGCATCTAATCTTTGCATTATTTCTTCATAATTATCTACCATTATTATTCCAACACAAGATTTAGAATCTCTATATTCTCTTTGTAGCTTTATATTTTCTGTATCATCAATAAAATATAAAATTACCATATATTCTTTTTTGTTTTTTCTGTCTTTTTCTCTATTCCTGAAATTAACATATCTCCCCATTACTTTATACATGTTGTTTCCTATTTTCATCTCAGTTAGAATATCACTATTTCCAGTTTCTCCACTTTCTATTTCATCTTTAATGTCTATTATTAGCTCATTTAAATAAGTGTTAATATCAATATTTGCAAATTCAGTTGTAAATTTTGTGCTTCTCCATATTATATTACCATCTGTTTCTAATATGATTAATGGGAAAGGTGAATTTATTAAACTTGTTTTAGCTGCAGTATCTACTGTTAATGTTAAATCTTGCAAAGTTTCTGATATTTCACTTTTTCTCTTTTTATTTGCATAATAAGTATATCCCACAATAATTGCATATATTAAAATTGCAGGAATTATCATATTAAAATTCTCTACACTAATTATCACTAATAAAATTAATATTATTGCTAAATATATCTTTGTTCTAGATACTAGTGAATCAAATATTTTTCTATTACTATTTTGCATACGCATCTCCTTATATTAACTATATTTTATTTTACTCGCAAATAGTAATTTTGTCAAGGAAGCAAGTGCAAATATCAGGATAATGACATGAAAAAAGATAGGATTTACCTATCTTAATTCTTTATTCTTGTACATCTGCTACTTGTTCTAATTCTTTTTCTGTACTTATATGAATATTTTGATATTTCTTCATACCAGTTCCAGCTGGAATTAATTTACCAATAATAACATTCTCTTTTAATCCAATTAAATCATCTACTTTTCCTTTTACAGCTGCTTCAGTTAATACTCTTGTTGTTTCTTGGAATGAAGCTGCTGATAAGAAGCTATCTGTTGCAAGAGAAGCTTTTGTAATTCCAAGTAATACTCTCTTACCTGTAGCAGGACGTTTTCCTTGAGCTATTATTTTTTCGTTTTTGTCTGCAAACTCATACATATCAATTAATTCACCTGGGAACATATCTGTATCAGCATTATCTTCAACTCTAACTTTCTTAAGCATTTGACGTCCAATTACTTCTATATGCTTATCATTTATATCAACACCTTGATTTCTATAAACCTTTTGTACTTCTGAGATTAAGTATTCATATACTCCTTCTGGTCCTTTTATTTCTAATATATCTGCTGGATTTATTGAACCTTCAATAAATGCATCTCCTGCTTCAACCATATCTCCATCTTTTACTTTCATCTTAGAACCAAATGGTATTGTATAAGATTTAGAATTATCTTTTGATGTAACAATAACTTCTTTTTTCTTTTTAGTTTCTTTAATCTTAACTTTACCTGCATTCTCAGAAATTATTGCAACACCTTTTGGTTTTCTAGCTTCAAATAATTCTTCAACTCTAGGTAGACCTTGAGTAATATCTGCTACACCTGCAACACCACCAGAGTGGATAGTTCTCATTGTAAGCTGTGTACCAGGCTCACCAATTGATTGAGCTGCAATTATACCAACAGATTCACCAATTGATACTAAATCTCTTCTTGCTAATCCCATTCCATAACATTTTTGACATACACCTTGTTTTGAATGGCATCCTAGAACTGAACGAACTTTTAATTTGTCAATTCCAGCTGCAATTATTTCTTCAGCAATCTTTTCAGTAATCATTGTATTTGTATCTACTATTAATTCCTTAGTTTCTGGATTATAAACATCTTCTAGTGGATATCTTCCTATTAATCTTTCTTCCATTTTTTCGATTATTTGATTTCCATCTTTGATATCATAAACTGCAATTCCTTCTGTAGTTCCACAATCATACTCTCTTACTATAATATCTTGTGAAACATCAACTAATCTTCTTGTTAAATATCCAGAGTCTGCTGTTC
>CAZQTH010000031.1:0-852 GCA_964596175.1 uncultured Clostridium sp.
CAGGACCATATATTCAATACACATATGTAAGAACAAGAAGTGTTTTAGAAAAAGCAGGATATACACCAGAAATAGAAAAAATCAAATTTGACAAACTATTAGATGAAGCATCAAAAAATATTATAAAATTAATATACAATTTTGAAAACATATTAATACAAGTAACACAAAAAGAAGAACCATCAATATTGTCTAGATATCTAATTGATTTGTCAAAAGCATTTAGTAACTTTTACAATGACAACAAAATATTAATAGAAGATAAAGACATTCAAAATGCTAGAATTTACTTAACATATGCAGTAGGAAAAGTACTAAAAACAGGAGCCAACTTATTAGGTATGGAAATGCCAGACAAAATGTAAGAAAAATAATTACAATAAACTAAAAAGAAAAAAATAAAGCTCAAAAAAGATAAAAAGAAAGATATTGTTCAATATAAAAAGAAAAATAAAGATAATATATCAAAAAATACCAAAAATTAGTAAGTAAGGACTTGAAAAATATAGATAAACATGTTAGAATACAAACATGATTTATCTATATTTTTTATATGGTTAGATTTAATTCTTTTTGAATTTTTTTATATATTTTATATTTTTTAAATCTTTTTTGTAAAAGTTTGATTTTATTATACAGATAATTTATTATTCAAAAATTAATTCATAATATTTTATCTCAATTTATATTTTTTCAAAATTTCAAAAAATATAATTTTTTAACACTGCTACTAAAAGTGAATACTTTCCTAAAGGAGGTGATGTATCATGATAAAAGACTTAGAAGATCTTTGGAATAAAATAGAATCCAAATTTACAGAGATGGACGAAAAATTCGAAAATAGATTTGCAG
>CAZQTH010000031.1:952-18402 GCA_964596175.1 uncultured Clostridium sp.
AGATGGACGAAAAATTCGAAGCTAGATTTGTAGCTATGGAAGAAAGAATCGATAAGATGGACGAAAAATTCGAAAATAGATTTGCAGAGATGGACGAAAAATTCGAAGCTAGATTTGTAGCTATGGAAGAAAGAATCGATAAAATGGATGAAAAATTCGAAACCAGATTCAAAGACATGGAAGGAAAATTCGATGTCAGATTCACAAATATGGAAGAAAGATTTGACAAAGTAGAAGCTAAATTAAACATCACAACAAATACAAACATAGCACAAATACTAAACACAGTAACAGAAACCAAGGAAGAATTAACAAAATTTAAAAAAGAAATAAATGATAAATTAGATAAATATATTGAAAAAAATGAACTTGAACATAAACGATTTGAACTTAAATTAGCAGAAGAAACATCAACATATAAATACAAAAAATAAAATATAAACAATAAAAATAAACAAAAATAATAAACCATAATAAAACATAGATAAATAAAAAAGCATGCTTATATAGGATCAAGATAAAAGTTGATTTTTCCTATACAATAAAAAGAGAAACATATGCACTTTCCTTTAGTTAGTGTACATGATTCTCTTTTTTAATTCTTTTATGAACACTTTTTATACAAAATACGTAAAGTAAAATTCAATAAGGAAATAAGTTGAAAAAACTTGTAAAAAAATAAAAACAATAGTATAATGTAAAAGAATTTCAAAAAAAGAAAAAAATAATCATATGTTTGGAGGAATATATATGAGTGGAAAACATAGTGATACAGATGAAAGAAAAGTAAAAACAAAGAAAAAAGGAAAAAAAGGACTAAAAATATTTGGAATTATAGTGTTGATATTAGTAATTCTTCTAGTTCTAATTGTTGGAAGTGTATTTATTTTTATAAACAGCAAATTAAGTAAAATACAACAAGTAGATATAGACGAAACAGATTTAGGAGTATCTTCAGAAGTAGAAGAAAATTTATCAGGATACAGAAATATTGCACTATTTGGAATTGATAGTAGAGATAGTAGTTTAGGAAAAGGCAATAGAAGTGACTGCATTATAATTGCAAGTATTAATAATGAAACAAAAGAAGTAAAGTTGATATCTGTATACAGAGACACATATGTCAATATAGAAGGATATGGCTTGGATAAAATAACACATGCATATTCTTATGGAGAAGCACCACTTGCATTAAAAACTCTAAACGAAAACTTTGATTTAAATATTACAGAATTCATAACAGTAAACTTTGATGTAGTAGCAGAAGCAATAAATGCACTAGGTGGAGTTACGATAGATATAGAAGAAGATGAACTAGAATATATTAATGAATATATAGAAGCAACTTCAGAATCTACTGGAATTGAAAGTGAAAAAATTACTTCAGCAGGAACACAAACATTAGATGGAGTACAAGCAGTTGCTTATTCAAGAATCCGTTATACAGAAGGTGGAGACTATAAAAGAACGGAAAGAATGAGAACAGTTGTAGAAGCAATGGTAGAAAAATTTAAAACAAAAAGTATTAGTGAAATGAACGAAATAATAGACCAAATTTTGCCAGAAGTATATACAAATATCACTTCAAGTGACATATTCTCATTATTACCAAGCATTGCAAGTTTTAATATAACAGACAGTATTGGATGGCCATACGAAGTAAGAGGAATTACATTAGACAGATGGTATGGTGTGCCAGTTACCCTAGAAAGTAATGTAAAACAATTACACGAAGAAGCTTTTGGAGAAACAGATTACACACCATCAGAAACAGTAAAAGAAATTAGTGATCAAATTATTGAAGCAACTGGTTATGCAGAATAAATATAACATAAAGATATGACAATTATGAAATATGATTAGAGCAAAGTAATCTAATCATATTTTAGAATCAAAAAGAAAAGGAAAACACATATGAAAATACAAATTATAAGAATTATACTAATCATTTTATTACTATGTACTTTTTACATTATATTTGGATTTTCCAGCCAAGATGGAGAAACCTCAGGCACTTTAAGTAGAAAAATAACAGAAAATATACTAAAAATATCTGACAAATACAATATGCTAGAAGATGAACAAAAAAATGAGGTATTAGAAAAAACAGAAACTATAATAAGAAAATTAGCACATTTTTCAATATATACAGTTGTAGGATTATTATTAATGGGGCTATTAACAACTTATAAAATAAAAGACAAATGGAGAATATTACTATCACTATTAATAGGAATTATATATGCAGTATCTGATGAATTTCATCAAAGCTTTTCTCCAGGAAGGACACCAAGTATAAAAGATGTAGGTATAGATACATTAGGGGTTATTGTAGGAATACTATTACTAATACTTATAAGAGCAATTTACAAAAAAATTATGGTAAGCTGTAATAAAAAAGTAACATGATTTTAGCAAAAATGACATAAAAAGTCACTGTAAAGGTATTTACAGAAAGGTTGTAATGTAGTATAATATTGATGTCGAACAATGTAGAAAAGCATAACTTAAAAAAATATGGGGGAATTAAAAATGGATGTCAAGAATGACATGATGTCATTGGAAGAAAATAATTTGGAAAATGTATCATTAATACCAAGATACATTGAAAGAAAAAAATCCGTATTAAAAATTGAAAAAATAATAAAGCGAATTATTGATATAATAGGGGCTATAGTTGGATTAATATTTTTAATACCATTAACAATCATTGTATGGATATCAAACAAAATATTAAAAGAAGATGGACCAATTTTCTTTACACAAGAAAGAATTGGGCAAAATGGGAAAACATTTAAAATGTACAAATATCGTTCAATGATTGTTGGAGCAGATGAAAAATTAAAAGAGTATTTACAAGAAAATGAAGAAGCTAGAAAAGAGTATAAAGAGTACAAGAAATTAAAAAATGATCCAAGAATAACAAAAATAGGAAAATTTTTAAGAAAAACAAGTTTAGATGAGTTTCCTCAATTTATAAATGTATTAAAAGGAGAGATGAGTTTAGTAGGACCTCGTCCATACTTACTAAGAGAAAAAGAAGAGATTAACGGATTTTTTAATTACATAACTGCATGTAAACCAGGAATTACAGGTTTGTGGCAAACAAAAGGAAGGAGTAATACAACTTTCACAGATAGATTAACATTAGATATGGAGTATTATTATAACCATAATTTAAAGATGGACGCGAAATTGTTATATAAAACATTAAAAAATGTAGTAAAAAAAGAAGGGGCTATATAATGGCAAAAAAAATAATAGTGCATATTGCACAATCTGCTGGTGGTGTTGCAGAGTATTTATATATGCTTCTAAAAAATTGGAAGGACGAAGAATATGAAAACATATTAATTGTATCTCAAGACTATGAAGATCAATTAGATAGATTTAAACCATATGTTAGTAATATATATATTGTTCCAATGATAAGAGAAGTAAAACTAATAGATGATATAAAAGCTATTTATGAAGTAAGAAAAATACTAAAGCAAATAGAACCAGATATAACATATTTGCACAGCAGTAAGGCTGGGGCGGTTGGTAGAATTGCTCTAGCCTTAAATTTTAGAGTTAAAATACTTTATAATGCGCATGGATGGTATTTTAATGCTCAAATAAGTGACAAAAAGAAAAAAATTTTTGCATTAATTGAAAGAATATTAGCAATAAAAACAAATAAAATAATTAATATTTCAAAAAATGAATATGATTCGGCATTAAGATATAAAATTGCACCAGAGAAAAAAATGTGTATAATAGAAAATGGAATTGACTTTACAAAATTTGAAAATAGTGAAAAATACAGAGAAATAACTAGGGAAAAATATAATATAAAAAATAATGAAATAGTTATAGGTGTTGTGGGAAGATTGACTGAGCAAAAAGATCCATTGACAATGATAAAAGCATTTGATTTAGTAAATAAAGAAAATAAGAATACAAAATTAATGTATGTTGGCTCAGGAGAGCTAGAAGAACAAGTAAAGCAATATGCAAAAGAAAATAATTTACTGAACAAAGTAATTATTACAGGTTGGGTAAATGATGTAGAACAATATATTCCAGCTTTTGATGTAGCAGTTCTTCCTTCCAAATGGGAAGGATTTGGATTAGTTTTAATAGAATATATGGCATGTGACAAACCAATAGTAGCTAGTAATACTGGAGGAATTACGGATATTATAAAAGATGGCAAAAATGGATTGCTACATAATAAAGAGGATTACAAGAATTTAAGTATAAAAATATTGGATTTAATAAATAATAATAAAAATATGGAAAAAATTGTTAAATATAATTATAAAGATAGAGAAAAATATAATATTGGAAATTTAGTGGAAAAATATCAAAAATTGTTAAAAGAGGTGTAGGATATGAAAAAAGTAGCAATTGTATCTTGTTATTTCAAAAAAAATTATGGTAGTATGTTACAAGCTTATGCAACACAAAAAATTTTGGATAAGCTTAATATAAAAAATGAAACAATTAACATAGAACAAAATGTTGATTTTAAAAAGGGCAAATATAATTTTTATAAAAAACAAATTTTTAATTTTGAATTTATAAAATCAAAAATAGGAATGGTAAAATTAAAAATAGACAAAAAAATAAATAAACAGTTGAAAAAGAATCTACAAATAAGAGATAAAGAATTTGAAAAATTTAAAGGAAAATTTACTCTTACAAAACCATTTCATACATACAAAGAAATGAATGAAACTTGTATTAAGGATTATTCAAGTGTTATAGTTGGAAGTGATCAATTATGGTTGCCAGTTAATGTTGTTGCAGATTATTATACATTAAATTGGGTGCCAGATAATATAAATAAAATTTCTTATGCTACTAGTTTTGGAATTTCTAATATTCCAGAAAAATATCATAAGAAATATAATGACTTTTTAAAAAGAATAAATCATATTTCAGTAAGAGAAAAAAATGCATGTGATTTAGTAAAACAATTATCAGACAGAGAAGCAACTCTTGTATGCGATCCAACATTATTATTAAACAAAGAAGAGTGGAAGGATATTCAACCTGATAAGCCAATAGTAACAGGAGATTATATTTTTTGTTATTTCTTAGGGAAAAATATTGAGCACAGAAAATTTGTTGAAAGATTGAAAAAAATGACAGGATATAAAATTGTTTCAATCAATCATTGTGACGAATATGTAAAATATGATGACAAATTTGCTGATGAAAGTCCATATAATATTGGACCAGGAGATTTTGTGAATTTAATAAAAAATGCAAAGTATGTATGTACGGATTCTTTTCATGGAACAGTATTTGCATTAATTAATCAAGTAGAGTTCTTTACTTTTGAGAGATTTAGCAACAAAAATAAAAAAATGTCAACTAATTCAAGAATTTATTCATTATTAGATTTAGTAAACTTAAAGGATAGATTGTTAAAAGGTAATGAAGATATAGAAAAAACAATAAGTAAAAAGATAGATTTTAGAGCAGTTAATGATAACATAGAAAAATTCAGAGCAAAATCAATTGATTTTTTAGAAAAAGCATTAGATTAGGGAGAAGTTATGGAAAGAACACTAACTGAAAGTATTAATAACAATAAATCAGAAAAAATTGTTAATAAGAAAAGTAGAATAAAAAGTATTGATATTGCAAAGGCAATAGGTATCTTTCTTATTGTATTAGGGCATACATTAGAAACTGGTGAATTGAGAAAGTTCATTTATTCATTTCATGTACCTCTATTCTTCTTTTTATCAGGATTGTGCTTTTCAAAAAAGAAAAATAGTGTATTTATAAGAAAAAAAATGTTAACAATATATATACCATATATATTAATTTCACTTTTTAGTATAGGAATTTATACTATATTTGGAACATACATAGGTGTAAGTGGTAATGATTTAAATATTGCTGAAAATATAAAAGGAATGTTGTACGCTAATCCAAATTTAGGTAATATGCAATGGAATCAACCTTTATGGTTTTTACCTTCATTAATGATACAATTAATTATAATAAATTTTTTAGAGAATATAATTTCAAACTTAAAATGGAAAAAATATATAAGAATTATAGTAATAACATTTCTATGTGTGTTGGGATACTTCTTTTCTGCATATAAGATTTTTCTACCATTTCAACTGGAAGCCGCATTATGTATGCTAATATTTACATATGTAGGAATAATAATAAAAAATAATAAAGAAAAAATATTGAAAAGTAATTTAATTAATAAAATTAAAAATAAAGAAACTAATATTTTACCAGTATTTTGTATTGCATCGTTGGTACTATCAATTGCTTTAGTGAAAAATAATAGTACTTTATCAGTAATGCAAGATAAGTACGGAAATTATTTAATTTATTTTGTTGTAAGTACTTTTATGATTATAAATATTATGATTATAAGTAAATTTATTGATTATGTTAGACCTAAGCAAAAATTGATAAGTTATATTGGACAAAATACATTAATTATATTATTATTACATAAATTTCCAATATTATTTTTTCAAAAGGTATGTCCGATTATAAGAGATATTTTAAACAAAGAAGATACAATAATTAATAATATTGTTGCTATAATAATTTCTTTAATAGTAATAGGTATATGTATGTTATTTAAATATATAGTTAATTTAATAATATTAAGGAGTAAATCATATGATACAAATCAATAAAAAAGAGGAATGTTGTGGTTGTACAGCGTGTAAAAATATATGTCCAGTAAAAGCTATTGAAATGGAACCGGATGAGGAAGGATTTTTATACCCTAAAATAGATCAAAAAAAATGTATAAATTGTGGACTATGTGAAAAAGTTTGTCCAATATTAAACAAAAGAGAAAGAAAAGAGCAAAAGCAAACAGCATATTTGATTAATCATAAAGATAATGATATTCGTAATCAAAGTACATCTGGAGGAGCTTTTACCGCAATTTCAGAATATGTAATAAGAAATAAAGGTGTAGTATTTGGCGCAACATATAATGAAAAATTAGAAGTATACCATAAATATATTGAAAAAATAGATGAATTAAAACTTTTTAGAGGAAGTAAATATGTACAAAGTGATTTAAAAAACGTTTTTACAGAAGTAAAAGAATTTTTAGATAAAGAAAGATTAGTTTGCTTTTCTGGAACTCCTTGTCAAGTACAAGGTTTGAAAAATTTTTTACAAAAAGATTATGAGAATCTAATAACAGTAGATTTTGTATGTAGAGCAGTTCCATCACCATTGGTATTGAAAAAATATTTAAGTTATCAAAGTAAAAAAAATAAGAACGAACCAATAAAAGCTATAATTTTTAGAGATAAATATAAATACGGATATGGTTATTCAACTATGACTGTGAAAGGAGAAAAATTCATATATATGGAAGGTATTGAAACAGATCCATATTTAAGAGCATTTTTTGATAATTATTCAGACAGACCAGCTTGTTATAATTGTAAGTTTAGGGACAACAAAAGAATTAGTGATTTTACATTATGGGATTGCTTTACAATAGCTGAATTTGATAAAAAGATGGCAGATAATAAAGGTACAACTAGAATGATAATACAGACTGAAAAAGGATTAGACATTTTTGAAAAAATAAAATCAAATTATAATTATAAAAATATAGAAGTAAAAGAAGCTGTAAAAAATGTAAAAGAAATGGTAGTTAGTCCAATTGAAAATCCAAACAGAAAAAAATTTTTTGAAGATTTAAATAAAATGGACGAAGTAGATGTGTTTGAAAAGTATTTTCCTAATAATATAAAAGCTAAAGGAGAAAAATTAATAAGAAAAATTTTGATAAAAACAAAATTAAATGATTTAGTAAAAAATTCTGTTAAGAAGGTTATAAAAAAAGGATAAAAAAATGGAAAAAATTAAAATATCAATAATATTACCAATATATAATTCAGAAAAAGTTATTAAAAGAACAATCGAATCTATAATAAAGCAAACATATGAAAATATTGAATTAATAATCATAAATGATGGTTCTACTGATAGTAGTGGGCAAATCTGCAAGGAATATGCTAGACAAAATAACAAAATAACATATGTTGAAATAAATAATAAAGGAGTAAGTAATGCAAGAAATATAGGAATACAAAAAGCAACAGGAAATTATATAATGTTTATTGATTCAGATGATGAGTATTATGAAAATGCTGTTGAAAAAGTTGCTTATGAAATAAAAAATAAAAAAGATCTAGAATTAGTAGTATTTGGATATGACAGAATTCATGTAAATACGAACAAAGTAAAAAAAATGAGGACATACAGTTTTGATATAAAAAATGGAAAAGATAAAAATTTATTTATAGAAAAACTGCAAAAAGAATGTTTGTTTAATCAAATTTGGAATAAAGCTTTTAAAAAAACTATTCTAACTGAAAATGACATAAAATTTGATACTAGTATATCATCAGGTGAAGATTACAAATTTAATATCCAATATATAGCTTCTGTAAATAATGCAATATATATTGATGAAATATTATATAAATATTATAGTGGAGAAGAGGGGTTAAGTTTAAAGACAGGACCCAACAAAATCTATGTTAAACTTGATAACTTGAAAGAACATCGAAAATTGTATAAGAAAATGAACTATGATTTTACATATATAGATAACAATTATGTTTATACTTGTTTGTCAGGTCTAACTGCAATGAAAATAAAAAACAATTCTGAAAAGACATCAGAATATCTAAAAAAATATATAGAAAATAAAGAGATAAGAAAAGAATTAGAAAATATAAAAAATAGAACTAAAAGTTTAAAAATAAAAATATGTATTAAAATCTTAACAATAAAAAATGTTTTTGTATTAAAAATGTTTGTTAATATATTAAGTAAAATAAGAAAAATATATAGAAAGATGAGATTAGGGTAAATGGAAATTTATTTAATTTTACTAGCAATTGTAATAGTATTAGCAATTATATTAGGAACTCCAAAATCAAATAAAAATATAAGAAAAGTATTATTTATTTTTTTAACTTTTATAATGCTGTTTTCTGTAATGGGATTAAGAGATAGAACTGTTGGTGTAGATACTGATTTATATTGTAGAATATATACTAGTTTTGTTCATAATACTGTAAATAATAATAATTTTGATTCATCAAAATTATATGAATTTTATAATATATTTATAGGAAAAATCTTCGGGGATAATGCTAGAAACATTATTATTGCTAATAGTTTATGCATTATATTATTATTTTATATTTTTATTAGTAAAGATTCACCTAATATATATTTTAGTGTAATATTGTATATTTTATTATATTTCTATTTACAGGGATTTAATATAGCTAGGCAAATGATGGCAATGTTTTTATCTGCTATATCTATGAGATATGTTGTAAATAAGAATATAAAAAAATATTTAATAATAAATGTTATAGCACTTTTTATACATAATACATCAATTGTGATATTTTTAGTAGGTTTAATTTTGATGGTTATAAAAAAAATAAATTTAAAAAATTTTATGACTATAATGATTCTGGGAATCATTTCTGTTTTTCTACTAGACAGAATTGTATATATATTTGTATTTATATTTCCTAAGTACACATCATATTTGCTTACATCTAGTTATGATTATGGATCAGGAAGAAAGATATTACTTGTGTTAGTTTATGGAGTATTTTTAATTATAGGATTATATATTATTAATAAGAGAAAAAATGAAATTTCAGAAAACGAATATAGAAAATATATGATATATTCAACTTTAGTTGGAATATCATGTATTACAGGTTCACTAGGTTCAGTATCTATTTTAGTAGGTAGAATATCTTTATATTTTGAAATATTTATGATAATATATATTCCAATGCTTATTAATCTAATAGGGAAAAGGAAAGAATTATGGTATGTAATGATAATAATATTGTTATTTATTCCATTCTATATACAACTATCAGGAAATATATCAGGAGTTGTTCCATATCAACTATATCAATAGCAGAAATAAGGAGTGATAGCATTGAAGAAAGTATATGTCGAAGCATATCTATTTAATAATTTAGGAGATGACTTGTTTGTTAAAATTTTAACAGAAAGATATAAAAATATACAATTTTATGCAAAGACAAGAAGTTATTATAAAAAAGATACATTTGGAAATAATATGATACTGTACTCTAATATAAGTATAGGAATTATAGAAAAATTATTTGAAAAATTATTTAATAAATATAATTATATAGGTATGAAATTAAAAGAAAAATGTGATTATATGGTAAGTATAGGTGGTTCTATATTTATGGAAAAGGATGACTTTTCTAAAGTACAAAAACAGTTTTTCTTATATGATGAAACTAAATCCATTTATATATTAGGTGCTAATTTCGGACCATATAAAACACAAGAATATAAAAATTATATAAGAAATATTTTAAAGAAAGCTAAAGATGTTTCATTTAGAGATAATGAATCATATAATCAATTTAAAGATCTAGATAATGTAAGATACAATTCAGATATAGTTTTTTCTTTAAATTTAGAAGGAATAAAAGTTGAAAAAAAGAAAAAAGTTATTATATCTGTCATTGATTGTGACTTAAAAGGTTTATATGATAAGAAGAAAGATTACGAAAACCTAATACTACAATTGATGAAATATTTTATTAATAAAGGATTTGACATAACTTTGATGTCATTTTGCAAAAAACAAGGGGACGAGAAAGTAATTAAATCTCTATTAAAAAGAAGTAGTAAAAAAGAAAAAGAACATATACACAAATTTTTCTATAAAGGAAATATTAATGAAGCATTGGAAGAAATAGCACAATCAGAAATTGTAATAGGCAGCAGATTTCATGCAAATATATTAGGAATGCTAATGAAAAAAAAAGTTCTACCTATAGCATATAGCGATAAAACAATAAATGTTTTAAAGGACATAAATTTTCAAGGTACTGTAATAGATATCAGAAAAATAGAAGAATTTAATTTGGAAAAATTAAATATTCAAAATTTGAAAACAATAAATAAATTAGATGAATATATCAATAGTGCAGAAAAGCAATTTTTAAAATTAGATGAAGTATTAAAATTTAATCAAGGTGAAAATAATGAAAAAGAAAAATAAAGAATTAATAAAAAATACAATAATAATATTTTTAGGAAAAGCATGTACGCAATTAATATCGTTCTTTTTGTTACCATTATATACATCAACTTTATCATCTGATGAATATGGAATTGTTGATTTAGTTACAACTTATATAACATTATTAGTTCCTGTAATAACTTTACAATTAGAAATGGCATTATTTAGATTTCTTGTAGACTTAAGAGAAAAAAAGGAAGAAGGTAAAGTAATAATAACTAATGCATATGTGGTTGCTACTTTAATGGTCATAATAGCTACAATTATATATATGTTTATATGTTGCTTATGGAATTCAGAATATAAAATTTATTTTTATGCAATGGTTGTTGTAACAGTTTATTCAAATTTATCACTTCAAGTTGCTAGAGGTAAGGGAGACAATATAGGTTATGCCATAGGAAGTATTATTGCAGGTTCTACAACAGTTATATTAAATGTTATACTTTTATTATTTGTAAAAATGGGAATAGAAGCAATGTTTTTATCTGTGATAATTTCAAATCTTCTTTGTTTCATTTTCTTGCTTGTAAGAGAAAATATTTGGAACAGTATAAAAATAAAATTGATAGAAAAAGAAAAAGTAAAGAGCCTTTTGAAGTATTCATTACCTTTAGTTCCAAATGGGTTATTGTGGTGGATAATAAATGTTTCGGATAGGACTATAATTTCAATAATCATAGGTTCAGCAGCAAATGGAATATATGCAGTATCTAATAAATTTTCTACAATTATTATAGGAGTTTATAATATTTTTAATCTATCACTAACTGAATCAGTATCGTTATATATTAATGACAAAGATAGAGATAGCTATTTATCAGATTTAATGAATAAAGTATTCAGATTATTTGCTTATGTTTGTATTGAAACAATTCTGGTAATGTTTATTTTATTTCCAATACTGATAAATTCTAATTATAATGAAGCATACATGTATATACCAATTTTAATTATTGGAACATTGTTCCACGTTTTAGTTTCAATGTTAGGAACAATTTATATAGCTAAAAAATTAACAAAAGAGGTAGCTAAAACTTCATTATATGCAGGAATATTAAATATTGTTATTAATTTACTATGTATAAAATTTATTGGAATTTATGCAGCAGCAATTAGTACAGCAATAGCATTTGGAAGTATGGGGATTTATAGATATAAAGATGTTCAAAAATATGTAAAAATAAAATTTGATAAAAAAATGATAATAGAAATTATTGTTTTGTTTATAGTATCTATTATAATATATTATATTAATAATGTATTTATAAATATAATAGGTTTAATAATTATTAATATTTATTTGTTCTTTGCAAATAAGGAACTTATATTTAAAATAATAAATGAATTTAAAATTAAGATAGAAGAAAAATGGCCCAAAACAAAATTAGTATAACACAAATGAATATAAAAGAAGGTGATTTTTTGAATAAAATAAAAACAGAAAAGAAATATATATTACTAATCATATTAATAATATTATTAATGATAAAGCTATATATATCGGTAGAAACGGCGATGATAAATGGTGACATAAAAATAAATAACAATGGAATTTTAATTGACTTTGATGAAGATTCTTCGATTTTAAAGGTTTTATCATATGGAATAAGTGATTATAGTAGTGCTATACAGTCAGAAAATTATCAAATTAGTATTGCAGATGGAGAAGAATGTGTTTATGAAAATGCATGCCAACTAAAAGTAGAAATAGAAAATTATTCTCAAGATGATTCATATAAATTTATAGTCAACGATGAAGAATTTGTTTTAAGTGATAAGGAAACAATATTAGACTATACTTTATTAGAAGGAGAAAATAATTTTAATGTAAAATTATATAAAAATGATTTATTGGAAAAAGAAGAAGATTTACAGATTTTTTATATTAAACCATATGAAAAACAATTTTTAGATGAATTAACAAGAGTAAGTATATCAACTCATTACAGAACAGGAAAATATGAAGATTATGATTCTAGTGTTCAATTATTAGGAAATTTAGGTGTGAATTATATAAGGACAGATTTTTTCTGGGGATATATCTATCTCAATGGAGAATATAACTTTAGCAAATATGATGAATGGATTAATGCAATGAAAGAAGATGCACCAAATGTAAAGATATTGGGTATATTAAATTCTAGTGCAAGTATTGTAGGTGAAGATAGAAAAATAGATACAGAAGAAGAACTAGAAGCTTTCGTAGATTTTTGTTCTAATGTAGCGAAACACTATCCAGAAATTGTAGACTATCAGATTTTAAATGAACCTAATGGTGTTTATGTAAGTGATGATGATCTAGTGTGGTATAATAGAGTGATAGAAGAAGTTAGCGAAGCTTTGAAATCAATAAACCCAGATATTAAAATTACTCAATATTCCCTTTCTGCTGGTACAAATGATTCAAGTACATATTTATCCTCAAAAACTTTTTTTAGTAAAAGCCTTAATACATCAATTTATACGTTATCAGATTATATTTCGTATAATATATATTATGATTTGGTTTCTAAAATGCAGACGCATAAAGAACAGTTTAACGACTATGGAGGATTTATAAAGCAAGAGATAACTGAATATGGAGTAACATCTATTAATGGAATGTCAGAAGATGAACAATCTAATCAATTAATTAGGCAGTCTGTACAAATAGATAGTTATAATATGGAATTGAAGAATTTATATAATTTATGGAATACAGGAACAGATAATACAGTAAAGAGTCAAAATTATGGTTTGCTACATAATGACTACACACCAAAATTATCATATTATGCCATGAAAAATTATTATGAAAACACCAATGGTGCTGAATACATAGGAACAATTAACTTAGCTGATGGTTTAGAAGCACACGTATATGACAAAGACGGAAAAGCAAAAATAATAGCATGGTCAAGCAACTCTGATAATACTATACAAATTGATTATACAGACTTTACAGCCACAGATATATATGGAGAAGAAATAGAAAATACAGATGGAACATTAGAAATAACAACATCACCAGTATATCTAGATAATATATCAGACACATATTTCTATGAAGCAATATCTAACACAGCTTTAGAAAAATATGCTGAATTTGAAGAAAAATTTGCAGAAGAAATAGCAAGCGTTGAAGGTTTGCAAGAAGAAATAGATTCACTAAAACAATATATGGAAAGTATTAGTGATATAGAAAGTGAATCTGAAAGTGTAGCAAAGGATAAGATGGAAGAACACTTCAATTTAGGAAATCTTATATTAGAAGCATATAAAAATAAAAAACTAGATGTAGAATATGTAAATCTAAGTTCAATGTTAGACATGCTAAATGACATAGGAGATTCTTTTGAAGATTTAGTAACTGTAACAGCTACAACAAGAAATCCTGATTTAGAAGCTACAAAAGAACTAATAGATAGTACAGAACAAGAAATAGAAGATAACTCAGACATAGAAATTGTATATCCAACAAAGATATTAGAATTCAGTCAAGATTTATATGATGACGCAGAATATATCAATAGTTTAGAAGAAGAAAACGATATAAAAACAGGATTAATTGTAAGCTATGATTTGCATGCAAAATATTTAGCTGATTGGGCAAATACATTTACAAATATATATATTGATGAGTATATAGAAGATAATCCAATAACAGTAAGTTATTCAGAAACCAGTCTAACAAATGAAAATGTAACAGTAACTCTAAACATTAGTGACGATACCACAATAACAAATAATGAAGGAAATAATACATATACATTTGAGCAAAATGGAACATTTACTTTTGAATATGAAAGAAGAGGAAGAACATTTAGCGAAGAAATAACTGTTGATTATATTGACAAAACTGCACCAGTAATTTCTGGAGTAGAAAATAGGACAACTTATTCTGATAGTGTTACTCCACAAATTAGTGATGAAAATTTAGCAGAAGTGCAATTAACATTAAATGAAGAAGTAGTAGAAGGATATAAAGCAGGAGATAAAATAACAAAAAGAGGAGAATATACACTAATAGCCAAAGACGAAGCAGGAAATGAAACAACTATAACATTCACAATTGAATATGAAGATGTTGAACTAGAAATTGACAGCAAAACATATCAAATAGATGGACAATATATCATCCAAGTAAATCAAAACACAACATTAACAGAATTTACAGAAATACTAAATGCTAATGTAGAGTATAATGCATATAGAGATGAAGAGACATTAGAAAGTGAAAAAATAGTAGCAACAGGAGATAAATTAGAAACAGAGTATGGAGAGATATACTATATCATAGTAAGAGGAGACATTAATAAAGACGGAATCACTAATATAACAGATTTAATAAAAATTCGAAGAAATATACTAGGATTAGAAGAACTTGATGAATATCAAAAAATGGCAGGGGATTTAGCAGAAGATGATATAATCAACATAAAAGATTTAGTAAATATAAGAAGAATTATATTAGGATTAGAAACATAAATAGGAATATATTATAAAATTATCGCATTATATTTTACGATGTAATTCTAACGAAAAAAGATATTTGTAATATAAATGAAAAACAAACGTAACAAAAAAGTAAAATATAGATATTGCCGAAATATATAAATAATGATAAAATAATAAAAAAAATTGTGAAAGAAGGAATTAAAATGAAAAAAAGATTACTAATAATGGCAATAATAATAATTTCTATATTCATAATAGGGATTGTGCAAAGCTTAGCAGCTGCTGCATTTGTGATATATGTACAAGGAGAAACAACAGTAAGCAGTGGTGAAACAGTAGAATTAACTATAATACTAGATGAATGGACAGACATAGAAAAAGGAGAACCATTAGGATATCAATGTACTATTAGCTATGACGAAGAAATTTTTTCTGGAATTAGTAATGTAGAAGGATTAAATGGTTGGACAGTAAATTATGCAGATAGTACTAAAATTTTAATAGGAGAAACAGAGTCAGTAGCGACAGGTATAGGCATAACAACTATTACATTGACATTACAAGATGGATTAACTAGTGGAGCAACAGGAACAGTATATTTTAATAATATGCTATTAACAGACGGAGGAACAAATAATCTTACTGTTGATATGGAATTTACAGTAACTGTAGAAGATAGTGATGAAGAAAGTGCTGGTACAGGTGCAGGTTCTAGTACAGAAACAGGAAATACAAACACAAGTGCAACAACAAATACTACAAACACATCAGCAACAAATACAGACACAACTACTTCTTCAAAAACTTTACCAGCAGCAGGAGTAAGAAATATTCTTATAATGGCAATTGCAGTTGTTATTATCATTTTATTAGCAATCATATTTAAAATAAAATCAAGAAAAATAAAATATTAAGATAAATATTATATTTTTTGAACGATAGGGACGTGTCAAATCGTTCAAAATGTCTCAAAAAGAAACGTCCCCAATGAGACATCTGATGAGACATAGAGAAATGACAAAAATGTCATAAGGCTAGAAAATGCTTAATATTTGAGGTAAGGCTAATTTAAAGATAAGAGATTTAAAATCTTATCTTTTTTTTATTAAAAATATTGCAAAAAAAGTGATAAACAGTTATACTAATAAAGTGGAAAAATAAAAGCAAAAATAAAAGGAGGAAGGAATGGATTCAAGTATGGAAGAAATCGATTTAAAAGAATTATTTGAAATGTTTTGGCACAAAAAAATATATATTATATTGATTGTACTAATTTTTATTGTTATAGGGATTATTTATTCAGTAGGTTTCGTAACACCTATGTATAGTTCATCAACAACATTATTATTAGCAGGTACAGCAAGTAGTACAGAAGAGCAATCAACCAATACAATTACTACATCAGACCTATCAATTAACTCACAATTAGTTTCTACATATAGTCAATTAGTAAAAAGCAAAAATATATTAGGACAAGTTATTTCCAATTTAGGAATTGATATTGAGGTAGATAATCTAGAGAAAAATATTGAAGTTACTTCAGTAGAAGATACAGAATTAATAGAAATAACAGTTTCTGACGAAAATCCAGAGTATGCAGCAAAAATTGCAAATGAAACTGCAAAGGTATTTGAAGAAAAGATTGCTAAAGAAATCTATAATATTAACAATGTACACATTATAGATGAAGCCGTTGTAGAAACAGAACCATCTAATGTGAATCATATAAGAGATATTGCTATTTTTGCTTTTATAGGTTTAATTATTTCAGTTATGTATGTATTAATTTCAAATATGTTAGATACAACTATTAAAACACAAGAAGATATAGAAAAAGGAATTAAGGTACCAGTTTTGGCATCTATTCCAATGTATGATATAGAAATGGAAAAGCTAA
>CAZQTH010000032.1:0-18375 GCA_964596175.1 uncultured Clostridium sp.
AGAGTAATTAAAACTGGTTGTTTTGGTTTATGTGCAAAAGGACCAATTGTTATAATCAGGCCAGAAGATACTTTTTATGCTAATGTAACACCAGAAGATTGTGAAGAAATCGTAGATACTCATATAGTTAAGGGAGAAATAGTAAACAGATTACTTTGTAAAGATATAGATGGAAAAAAGGTAATGGCATTAGATGAACTTAATTTTTATAAAAAACAAAAAAGAATTGCTCTTAAAAACTGTGGTGTTATTAATCCAGAAGATATAGACGAATATCTTGCTTTTGATGGATATAAGGCTTTAGAAAAAGTACTAAGAGAAATGTCTGCAGAAGAAGTAATAGATGTAGTAAGTAAATCTGGTCTTCGTGGTAGAGGCGGAGCAGGCTTCCCAACAGGTAAGAAATGGGAATTAACTAAAGCCTCAGAAGAAAAACAAAAATATGTAGTTTGTAATGCAGATGAAGGAGACCCTGGAGCTTTTATGGATAGAAGTATCCTAGAAGGAGATCCTCATGCAGTACTTGAAGCCATGGCTATTGCAGGATATACAATAGGTGCAAATAAAGGATATATATATGTAAGGGCAGAATATCCAATAGCTGTAAAAAGATTAGATATAGCAATAAAGCAAGCAAGAGATTATGGATTACTTGGTAAAAATATATTTAATTCAGGATTTGATTTTGATATTGAAATAAGATTGGGTGCAGGAGCATTTGTGTGTGGAGAAGAAACGGCACTTTTAGAATCAATAGAAGGAAAGCGTGGCCAACCAAGAGTTAAACCTCCATATCCAGCACAAAGTGGTTTATGGGGTAAACCAACTCTTATAAATAATGTTGAAACATATTCAAATATTGCTCAAATTATTTTAAATGGTGCAGAGTGGTATTCATCAATTGGAACTGAAAAATCTAAAGGAACTAAAGTTTTTGCTCTAGGTGGAAATGTAAATAATATAGGATTGGTAGAAGTACCTATGGGAACTACATTAAGAGAAATTGTGTATGAGATAGGTGGAGGAATACCAAATGGAAGAGAATTTAAAGCTGCACAAACTGGTGGTCCTTCAGGAGGATGTATTCCAAAAGAACATTTAGATACGCCAATAGACTATGAATCATTAAAAGAAATAGGATCTATGATGGGATCTGGTGGATTGATAGTTATGGATGATACTAAATGTATGGTATCACTTGCTAAGTTTTATTTAGAATTTACAGTAAGTGAAAGTTGTGGTAAATGTACTCCTTGTAGAATAGGTACTAAAAGAATGCTGGAAATATTAGAAAAACTGTGTAATGGTGAAGGAGAAGAATCAGATATTTATAGATTAGAAACTTTAGCAAAAAATATACAAAAGGCTAGTATTTGTGGATTAGGACAAAGTGCACCAAACCCTGTAATTAGTACATTGAATTACTTTAGAGAAGAATTTAAAGAACATGCAATAGAAAAAGTATGTAGAACATCTGAATGTAAAGCACTTGCAAAAATAGAAATAGAAGCAGAAAAATGTAAAGGATGCGGATTATGTCAAAAACATTGTCCAGTAAATGCAATTAAAGGTGAAGGAAGAGAAATAAGGGTAATTGACCAAGAACTATGTATTAAATGTGGTACTTGTATTACAACTTGCCCATTCCATGCAATAAATTAAAAATAGGAGGAAAAGCAATGGAAGAAAATATGGTTACATTAACAATAGATGGAGAAACTGTAAAAGCAAAAAAGGGGACTACAATTCTCCAAGCTGCAAAACATGCTGGAATTGATATACCAACATTATGTTTTTTAAAAGATATAAATGAAGTTGGAGATTGTAGAATGTGTATTGTTGAAGTAGAAGGAAGAAGAGGATTTGCAACTTCTTGTATTCAAACAGTAGAAGATGGAATGGTAGTACATACTCATACTCCAAATGTATTAGAAGCAAGACGTACAGTGCTTGATTTAATAATTTCAAATCATGCAAAAGACTGTTTAACTTGTACACGTTCAGGAAATTGTGAATTACAAAATTTAGCTACTAAGTTTAATGTTTTACATGTAGAATATCCTGGGAAAATGACAAAACACAAAATAGATGATAAATCTCCAGCACTTGTTAGAGACTTTAATAAATGTATTTTATGTAGAAGATGTGTTGCAACTTGTAAAAATGTTCAAGGAATAGGTGCAATAGACTGTATAAACAGAGGGTTTGAATCTTGTATATCAACAGTGGGAGACCATAGTTTAAATGATGTAAACTGTACATTTTGTGGACAATGTATAGAGTCATGTCCTACAGGTGCATTACATGAAAAAGAAACTATAAAAGAAGCATGGGCAAAATTAAAAGACCCAGATACATTTGTAATTGCACAAACTGCACCATCAATTAGAGTGGCACTTGGTGAAGAATTTGGAATGAATATAGGAACAAATGTAGAAGGAAAAATGATAACAGCTTTAAAAAGATTAGGATTTAATCGAGTATTTGATACAAATACAGGAGCAGACCTTACAATTATGGAGGAAGCAAATGAATTTATAGAAAGGTTTAAAGAAAATGATGAACTTCCAATGATGACATCTTGTTGTCCAGGATGGGTAAGATATATAGAAGAAAATTATCCAGAATTACTTCCTCATCTATCTACTTGTAAATCACCTCATCAGATGTTTGGAGCACTAATTAAATCATATTACGCAAAAAAAGAGAATATAGATCCAAGTAAGATATATATAATATCAATAATGCCATGTGTTGCTAAAAAATTCGAAGCTATTCGCCCAGAAATGCAAAATGATGGATTTTACAATGTAGATAATGTAATTACAACTCGTGAACTTTCAAGAATGATTAAACAAGCAAATATTGATTTTACAAAACTAGAAGATGGAGTATTTGATGACCCAATGGGAGAAGCAACAGGAGCAGCAGCAATATTTGGAACAACAGGTGGAGTAATGGAAGCAGCATTAAGAACTGCACAAGATATTTTAACTGGAGAAGATTTAGAAAAAATAAACTTTAAATCAGTACGTGGAGGAAAAGGAATTAAAAAAGCTACTGTAAATATAGGTGGAAAAGAAATAAAAATAGTTGCAGCAAGTGGATTAAAAAATGCACAAGAAATATTAGAAGAAATAAAAAATGGAAAAGCAGATTATCAATTTGTAGAAATAATGGCTTGCCCAGGAGGATGTGTAATGGGTGGAGGTCAACCAATAAAAAATGCAAAAATGCGTTCAGAAGTAGATGTAAGAAAACTAAGAGCAAATAGTTTATATTCAATTGACGAAAAATCTATAATTAGAAAATCACATGAAAATCCAGTACTTAAGAAAATATACAAAGATTATTTAGGAAAACCAGGAGGAGAATTATCACATAAATTATTACATACGCATTATGAAGCAAGACCTAAATATAATTTTGAAACATAATGTAACAACTTTTTTGTATCAATTTTAAAATTACGTAAATATAAAACAAAGAGAAATGTTTCTCTTTGTTTTATTATTCCCATTCAATTGTTGCAGGTGGTTTTGATGTTATATCATAAACTACTCTATTTACGTGTTCTACTTCATTTACAATTCTACTTGATACTTTTTCTAATACTTCATATGGTATTTTACTCCATACTCCTGTCATAAAGTCTGTTGTTTCAACTGCACGAAGTGCTATTGTGTAATCATAAGTTCTTTCATCACCCATAACACCAACAGATTTTAAGTTTGTTAGTACTGCAAAATATTGATTAATATTTTTATGAAGTCCAGCATTTGCAATTTCTTCTCTAAATATACTATCCGCTTCTTTTAAAATATCTAGTTTATCTTCTGTAATGTCTCCAATAATACGAATTGCTAAGCCTGGACCAGGGAATGGTTGTCTATATACTAAATTTTCCGGAATACCAAGTTCTAATCCAGTTTTTCTTACTTCATCTTTAAATAAATCTCTTAAAGGTTCTACAATTTCTTTAAAATCAACATAGTCAGGAAGTCCACCAACATTATGATGACTCTTTATTACAGAAGATTTACCTAAACCACTTTCTATAACATCAGGATAGATAGTTCCTTGAACTAGAAAGTCTACTGTTCCAATTTTCTTTGCTTCTTCTTCAAATACTCTAATGAATTCTTCTCCTATAATTTTTCTTTTCCTTTCAGGGTCTGTTACTCCAGAAAGTTTATTTAAGAATCTATCTTTACAATTTATACGGATTAGATTTATATCAAATTGATTTCTAAAAACTTCCTCAACTTCATCACCTTCATTTTTACGAAGTAGACCATGGTCTACAAATATGCAAGTTAAGTTTTTACCAATTGCTTTATGCAGAAGCACTGCTGCAACAGACGAATCAACGCCGCCAGACAATGCACATAAAGCCTTTTTATCTCCAATTTTTTCTTTTAAACTTTTGATTTTCTCTTTTGCAAATGAAGATATTTCCCAGTCTCCTGTGCATTTACATACTTCATATAAAAAGTTTCTAATTACATTAATACCATTTTCTGAATGAACAACTTCTGGATGAAATTGAATTCCATAAAAATTCTTTTCTTGATTTTCTATACCAGCATTTGGACAAGATGGGGTAGAGGCAATGTTTGTAAAACCAGATGGTAATTTTTTTACAAAATCTGTATGACTCATTAGGAAACTATTAGAAGAAGAAAAACCTTTAAATAATAAAGAATTAGTATCTATATTTACATTTGTTACTCCGTATTCTCTTTTAGAAGCTCTTTCAACTTCTCCACTTAGAGTTATGGTCATAAGTTGCATACCATAACAAATTCCTAAGATAGGGATACCTAAATCAAAAATTCTACTATCACATTTTGGACTATCAGTAGCAAATACACTTGCAGGCCCTCCAGTAAATATTATTCCTTTTGGATTTTTTTCTTTTATTTTTTCAATTGAAATATCAAAAGGAACTACTTCTGAATATACATTACATTCTCTTACTCTTCTTGCTATTAATTGGTTATATTGTCCACCAAAATCTAAGATTAAAATTAATTCGTTTTTCATTTTTACCTCCAAATTTTTTTCTAATATTATCACAATAAATAATAAAAGTAAATAAAAGAAAAAACAAAAAAATTTATGTTTTTTTATCAAAAATAGTAGAAAAGTATCTCCAGCTTTGAACTGGAGATACTTTTTAGAATACCTTATTAATAGGCATTTCTATTGGAAGTTGATTCTTTAGCAGGAAATCTGAAGTACAACCTCATTAGAATCTGAAATTCCCAATAGCTCATACTTATAGCCTAGTTCTTTCAGCTGATCGAGGACTTCATTTTCAGGTTTAAAGGGCAAGGTCATTGAAACTGTAGGAGAAGGAAATGCATCATCTTTGAGAAGTTCGACAATCAATATACCAATAGTCTCAATTTGTCTTTTACAAACCATATCTCGAGTCTCTTCTGCAGAAATCATAATAACCTCCAAACAATTGTGTATGTACACTACAAATCAATTATACTAAGTTTTACATAAAAAGTCAACAAGGATATGTAGAAAAAACTTAAAAATAAATTTTAAAATACTTTAAAAATCTGTTATATTATAATAGTAGAAATATTTAAGGAAATGGAAAAAATAAGGCAAAATATGATATGGGAGGCGACAAAAAAACTTTCAGTTGAAGAAACTGTATATTCTCACATACCATATGCTAGAAGATTAAAAGATAAAGGCATCAAATAATTGATGCCGTTTAAAACAACTATCTATTGTCATTATTTTGTCTTTCGTTGTTGTTATTATTTTGATTATTCCTATTATTGTTTTTCTTCTCTTTATTTTTCTTTGACATGAAAAGCACCTCCAATCAAATATTAATAATATTGTTAGCTAAAAAAAGAAAAAATATTCTAGTACAAATTGTTTTTTTAAATAAATTGTTATATAATACCTACAAAATAAATAGAAATTAAATAGGCTTAAATTTTTGGGGGATTAAAATGGAATTTAAAAATCAAAAATTAATAGAATTTAACAATTATTTAAAAGGGAAAAAAGTTGCAATAATAGGTCTAGGTGTAAGTAATTTACCACTTTTAAAATATATGTATGAAAAAAATGCAAAGGTTATAGTATTTGACGAAAAAGAAAAAGAAGAAGTACCAAGAAAACTAGTAGAAAGATTAGAAAAATATAAAGCAGATGCTTTTTTTGGAAAAAATTGTTTTAAAAATTTAAAAGGTTTTGATATTATATTTCGTTCTCCTAGCTGTTTACCAACAAGAAAAGAATTAGTAGAAGAAAAAGCAAGAGGAGCAATTGTAACTTCTGAAATAGAATTGCTTATGAAAATAGCTCCATGTAAAATTATTGGAGTAACTGGAAGTGATGGAAAAACAACAACAACTAGTTTAATTTATAGTATATTAAAAAAAGCAGGATATAACACATATTTAGGAGGGAACATTGGAATACCTTTATTTACTAGGCTAGAAGAAATTAAACCAGATGATATACTTGTTTTAGAATTAAGTAGCTTTCAATTAATAAACATGGAAATTAGTCCACATATAGGTGTTATCACTAATATAACTCCAAATCATTTAAATATTCATAAAGATTATCAAGAATATATAGATTCTAAAAAAACTATTTTTAAATATCAAAATGAAAATGATTATTTAGTATTAAATTATGATAACGAAATAACAAGAAATTGTAGTAAAGAAACAAAATCAAAAGTAACATATTTTAGTAGTAAAGAAAAGCTAGATAATGGTTTTATTATAGATAATGGAATTATAAAAGAAAGTGAAGATGGAATAAGAAAACATATTTTAGATATAAAAGAAATTCTTTTAAGAGGAAATCATAATTATGAAAATGTTGTAGCAGCTTTAGCTGCAACGAAAACATTAGTAGACCAAGAAATTAGCGTAGAGGCTATAAAAGAATTTAAAGCTGTAGAACATAGACTAGAATTTGTAAGAGAAATAAATAATGTCAAATGGTATAATGACTCAGTAAGTTCATCTCCTACAAGAACAATTGCAGGGTTAAATTCATTTGATGAGGATATAGTTTTAATTGCAGGTGGTTATGATAAAAATTTAGATTATACTCCAATTGCAAAACCAATACTAAAAAAAGTAAAGACATTAATACTTCTTGGAAATACAGCAGGGAAGATATTTGATGCAGTAAAAGAAGAAGAAGAAAAAGAGAAGAAAAGTATTGAAATATATATGACAGATAACTTAGAAGAAGCAGTAAATTTAGCAAAAAAATATGCGAAACCAAAAGAAGTAGTATTATTTTCTCCTGCTAGTGCAAGTTTTGATATGTTTAAAAATTTTGCAGAAAGAGGAAATATATTTAAAAATTTAGTAAATAAATTATAACAAAAAAATAAAAATCTCCATATTATATAAAAAGATAGGAGGTTTTTTTATGTATAATAATGAATCTTATGATGACTACATAAGGTCTATTCTAGGATATCCAAATATTAATAATATGTATCCAGAAATAAATAATTATAATAGCTATAATGGTTATAATAGTTATTCTAATTATAGTGCTAATAATATGAATAATTTAGGTCAGGATTTAGAACAATATTATCCAGAAATATATAGAATTGTATATCCTATGATAACAAGTAGGTGTAATAGGATAACAGAAAATATAACTGGAGATTTAATTGAAGAAATTACAGATGAAATTTATTCAAATATAGAAGCTCAAAACGAAGTAAATGTAAATGTTCAAAACGAAGTAAATAATAGCCAAATTACAACAAATAGAAATAAGATGCAAAATTCTCAAAATAGAAAAGAAGAGGTAAAAAAGGAAAATAGAGAAGTTAGAAAACAAGATGCAAGCTTAAGAGATTTAATAAAAATATTGCTATTAAGAGAATTAATAGGTAATTCTAAACCTGTTCCTCGTCCACCAAGACCACCTTATCAAGGAGGACCAGGAAGACCACAAATGCCAAGAATTCACAAGTATATGGATATTTATGAAAGATAGTTTTTATGGTATACTAAAAATCAATTTAGTATACCAATTTATATATATGAAAAATAATAAAGGATGATATGACAAGTTTTGTAATTCTTAGTACAATAGTGAAGGAATTTTAAGAAAACATAATTTAAATTATTCTAAAGAATTTATAAAATGAACTATTGCAACAGATTTCACAAATGATAAATCAAAAACTCATTTCTATATAACTGAAATAGAGAAAAAAGGACTTACAGTGATTATGATTTAACAAATAAAGAAATTATAAATGAATATAAGGTAATTGATGAAATATCAAGTATGGATATAAAAAGAATAGAAGCGGAGCTAAAGAAAGATTTACTTAAGTGGAATTATTAAAGGAAAGTATAGATTGACAAAATTTACATAAAATGGTAAAATGATAATGTGAGGTTATTATTGGAGGTTTTGAATAATGAATAATATAAGAAATAAAATTATTACATTATCAGGTCAACCGGTTACGGGAAAAGGAACGATAACCAAGACTTTAATAGAGAGATTAGAAGAACAAGGATATAAAAAAGAAAATATCCATGTTATTTCAACAGGCAATGAATTTAGACGTTATTTTAATACTTTAATAGATTTTATTAGGAGTTTAGATGATCCTCAAAAACTTCAAGAAATATCTGAAACATCAGAAATGAAGGAACTTATGAAAGGAAGTAAAAGAAGATTACTCCTAATAAATGCAATCTCTAAATTAAGAATTAACAATGTTAATTTAGCAACTTTTTCAATAGAGCAAGCAAATAATCTAGATGAATTAGAAGAAATAAGGGCTATAGTTGATGAATTAATAGATGTGGGTATAAAAATAAAAGGAGAAGAAATAAATTCTGAAGAAAGACCAGATGAAATTTGGATTATAGACTCAAGACTTGCTTTTCATAATATACCAGACGCATTTTCGGTGAGATTGACATCTACACCAGAAGTTGCTGCTAAAAGATTACTTAATGATATATCGAGAGGGAAAGAAGATAGTTCATATAATTCTCTTGATGAAGCTATAATAGCTAGAGAAAAAAGGAGAATAGGAGAACAAAAAAGATATAAAGAAAGATACGGAGTCGACCTGGAAAATCCTGATAATTATGACTTAATTATTGATACTTCATATACAAGTATTGAAGATGAAACAGATATATTACTTAAATGTTTAGATTACTATATGGAAAGAAAAACATTTGCAAAAAATTGGACAAGTCCGAAAACATTACTCCCATTACAAGGAATAAGAGAGACAGTAGGGAGAGCAGTTTATTCATTTGACGAAATGGAAGATATAATTAAAAAAGAAGGATATTTACCAGATAAACCTATTGAAGTAGTAGAGTCAAATGGATATAGAGGAATAATAGAAGGACATCATAGAAATTTTGCGATGGCAAATTTAGGTAAAACATTAGTACCATATGAAGTAATCGCAAAAGATGATGAAAGAATTCCTTATGGTGGAGGTACAGCAAGACAAAGGATTGATAGTTTAAGATTAAGTGATTTGTTTGACCATGAGCCATTTTTTGAAGGTGAAGGAAAAGATAAACAATTTTCATATAAGGATATTTATCCTGAAATATATACTAAGTTAAGACAAGAAGAAACATTAACTAAATAGATTTAAAAAATAGAAAATATTTCCAAAAGTATTTTCTATTTTTTTGATAAAAATGTTGTTTTTTACCTACCTTGAAATAAACATTTAAGAATATTATTTTGTTTTTTGTAGAAAATAATATTAAGAAATTTTGAAAGGTGGTAAATAAAAATGAAAGTTCAAGATTGTATGTGTAATGATGTTTGTTGTGTTAAGCCAGAAACAAAAATACAAGAAGTAGCAAAATTAATGTCTCAAAAGCATGTAGGATGTTTACCAGTATGTGATAGCAATAATTCTATATGTGGAATAGTAACAGATAGAGATTTGGTATTAAGATGTATTTCTTGTGATAAAGATGTAAAGCAAACAACTGTAAAAGATATAATGACTTGTGATGTTTCTACTTGTAAAAAAACAGATGATATAACAAATGCTGAAAGTATAATGGGGCAAAAACAAATAAGAAGACTTCCTGTATGTGATGATAATAATAGAGTAGTAGGAATGTTAACTTTAGGGGATTTGGCAAATAAAGATAATGAAATTGGAAAAGAACAAGTATGTGGAACTTTAGAAAATATTTGTGACTGTAATGGAAACCAAAATAATATGTAAGTAAAAAGAGCGGATATTATACCGCTCTTTTGCATATAATAAGCTAGGAGGGAGAAATGATTTGGGATATATCATACTGGAGTAAAGTTTTAAAAAGAATTTTATATGTTATATTTATTCTAATTGGATTATATGTTGGATTAAAACTATCCATTTTTTATATGCCATTTTTAATTGCTTTTGTTATTTCTTTAATAATAGAACCTGCAATAAAATTTATAATGAAAAAAACAGGACTTACAAGAAGAGTAAGTTCAATAATAATATTTATATTAGTTTCTTTATTAATATTAGGAATACTTACTTGGTTGATTATAACTATTTTTTCTGAAGCATCTAGTTTATTGCAAGGAATAAATGATTATTTTGATAAAGCTTACATACAATTCCAAGGATTTATTTCTACTTTAAACTTTGATAAAATACATTTATCAGATGAGATTGTACAGGTTGTACAAAATTCTACTGGAAATGTATTAGATACTGTTTCAAATTGGCTAAAAAATGGACTAACAGGATTGATTAATTTAGTAACAAGTCTTCCTTCAATTGCAATATGTATTGGTATTACTGTAATTGCTTTATATTTTATTTGTGTTGATAAAATATATATAATAGACCAAATAGAGCATCATTTACCTAAAGTTTGGGTAAAAAAAATATGGATTCATTCAAAAGAGTTAATTGAAACACTTGGTGGATATCTAAAGGCACAAGTAAGTTTAATTCTTGTTTCATTTGTTATTTCTTTAATTGGTTTGTATATTTTACAATTTGTAGGATTTAATATTCAATATCCATTACTTATGGCTTTAGCTATTGGTTTTGTAGATGCACTTCCAATACTTGGTTCAGGAAGTTTTATGATACCTTGGGCAATCATATGTGCTTTAAATGGTGATATTAATTTAGGTATTGCAATTATTGTTTTACTTATGATAATGAGTATTATAAGACAAATTTTAGAACCAAAATTAGTTAGTAAAAATATAGGAGTACATCCAATTTTTACCTTAATAGCTATGTACACAGGATTTAAACTAATTGGGATAATTGGATTACTTATAGGACCAATAGCATTAATCATTGTAAAAAATATATTTGCAAATTTAATAGATGGAGGAGTATTTAAAACGATTTTTGATAAAAAATAATAAAGTTAGGGAGTTTTTCCTAACTTTATCATTCTAGTTCTTTATCTATCTGTTTGGTTTTCTTCTTCTATTTGTTGTTTTCTAGCAGTAGCCATTTGTTTTAATCTTTCTAATTTTTCACTATTAATATATTTTTCAATATCAATTTGAGTGAAACCTTCAGTCATTTCATGTGTTTCTTCTAATCTTTTGAAAGCATCAGTTCTAGTAAGTGCAGATAATTTATCAAAATGTAAATAAATTAATTCTTCTAAAGGATCACCTTTTGGAACTTGTGATATTACAGCTTTATAATTTTGGTAATCACTTAGTTGTTTTACCATAACTCTACCTTGTTCATTAGGGTCCATGTTTACTTCATAATATCTAGGAGCTATTTCATTAATTTTTGCAATAAAATTTCTAAGTTCTTCTTCATCATTTCCATCAGGTATCTCAATTGGATCTATTGCCTTTCCTTCTAATCTTGTATGAGCAGTATTTTGACCATAAGATCCAAGTCTACGTTGCTCATTTGTTTGTATTTGACATTCCACTGGACCAAGAGGAGTATCTAATACAACAAAATTTGATTCATAACCTGTTTTTGTTCTTTTTTCTTCTAATTTAGAATAATCAATTGAAACACCTAATTTATTTAAAATAGGATTAGTTTCAAAAAGAGATAAAAACTGCATTGTTGCATTTTGAATTTCTACATCATTATTATAACGTCCTTCAAAGTCATTAAGTAAAGCAAAAAAATCAATTTTATTATTTGTTGATATATCAGTTTCATCAACCATTCCTTGAGGAGAATTTTCTAAGTGTGAAGTTCTCAATAATTTTAATCTGTTGTCAATATCAGTTATTTTTGATCTATAAGTTTCAATTAGTTCAATTTCATTTGGATCAACAAGTTCTAATAATTTTTCTAACAACATCCTACAATTTTGATAATATTCTATTTTAGGAACATTTGGTTTAGGTTTATAATCTTTTCTATCTCTAAAATCATCATATATTAATTCACTTTTAAATACTTGCATGCTTCGTAAAAATGATTGATTTTTATCTCTTTGAGCAATTAACTCACTTATATGAGGATACGTAGAATAGAATAATGGTGGTGTACTTTCTGAAATAAAATTAATTGCAAAAGCATCGGAAAAAGGCCTAAGAACAATATCATTAAGTATTCTACCTGTTTCATCATATGATTTATCTGCCTCAACATATCTTTTTCGTACTTTATTAGTTGTACTTCTAGAAGACTTAAATCTAGAAGTCATACTCACACCATAAGATGGATATCTTTTATTTTGATAAAACATTATGGCTGCCATTAAATATTTAAAATATTCTCTATAATCAGGGTTATCATATAACTCTTTATATGCATTTGATTCTATACTTATAATACTATCTCTTACTGCTTTCATTTCAGAATTCTCAAGTAAATGATCTTGATCTACTTGTAAACCTTCTTTGAATTCATTCATTGGTAACAATCACCTTTCGTTTCTTTATAATTTTTCATACAAATATCATTATAGCACATACATTTAAAAAAGTAAACACTTTAATATATACTCTAAACAATTCCCGAAGTAGGTACATAAGTTTCATCTGGAGGATATACATATTCATCATTTGGTTCATCTACTTCTTTTATTTGAGTAACTTTGACAATAGGCATATCTCCATGATAATTTCCTTTGTAAATTTCTCCTGTTATTTCAACCCAGGTATTATCTTCAAATTCGCTTGCTTTCTCATATTCACAAAGAAATCCAACAATTACACTTTGAAAATCAGAAGATATAATCATATCTCTTGCTAACACAAATTGGTTATCAGTCAGGTCTAAAACGCGGTATATATATCCTATAAAATTGATTTCTATACCTACATAATCATCAATATTTTCATGAACAGCCTTTAAAATATTTGTATAATTATTACTATTAATAGTATTTACACTATTTTGTGGTAAACAACTAGAATTATTCTTAGCACCTGAAATTACTCTAAAAATGACTATACCAACGATTATTAACAAAAGTATAATCATACAAATAAAAAAAGTCTTAAATAGTTTATTACCATTTACTTTAATATTAAAAACAAACATATTGATTCCTCATTTCATTAAATATTTAGTAAAATATATGAGTAGTAAAATAAAAATATGATTTTAATAAATTTATTGTAAAATTTCTTGATAAAAGAGAATATTAGTGGTATATTATACAAGTATAAATGTGTATAAATAACTTTTAGGAAGGATTGAAATAAATGAGTGTTTTTAAAAAGATTTTTAAATCTTATAGTGAAAAAGAAGTAAAAAGAATAATGCCAATAGTGGAAAAGATTAATGGTATGGAAGATGAAATTTCAAAATTAAGTGATTCTGAATTAAGAGCAAAAACAAGCTACTTTAAAGAAAAATTAAAAAACGGAAAAACATTAGATGATATTTTGCCAGAAGCTTTTGCAGTTGTAAGAGAAGCTTCAAAAAGAGTTCTAGGTATGAGACACTTTGATGTCCAACTAATAGGTGGTATTATCTTACACCAAGGTAGAATTGCAGAAATGAAGACAGGTGAAGGTAAAACATTAGTTGCTACCCTTCCAGTATATTTAAATGCACTAGAAGGAAAAGGTGTTCATGTAATTACTGTAAATGATTACTTAGCTAAAAGAGATAGTGAATGGATGGGAAAATTATATAAATTTTTAGGATTATCTGTAGGACTAGTAATTGCAGGAATGGAACCAAAAGAGAAACAAGAAGCCTATAATGCAGATATTACATATGGAACTAATAATGAATTTGGTTTTGACTACCTAAGAGATAATATGGTAATTTATAAATACCAGTTAGTTCAACGTGGACTTCATTATGCAATCGTAGATGAGATTGATAGTATTTTAATTGATGAAGCAAGAACACCACTTATCATCTCTGGTAGAGCAAATGAATCATCTGATTTATATAAAAAGGCTGATAATTTTGTTAGAAGATTAACACCAAAAGTAATAGTAGAAGAAGATATAAAAGATGTTGAGCAAGAACAAGATAATGAAAAATATGATTATATTGTAGACTTAAAAGCAAAATCTGCGACATTAACACAAAAAGGTATTAAAAAAGCAGAAGAAGCATTTGGACTAGAGAATTTTAACGACTTAGAGAACTCTACATTAGTTCACCATGTAAACCAAGCTTTACGTGCATATGGTATCATGAAAAAAGATATTGACTATATAGTAAAAGATGGAGAGGTTTTAATTGTTGATGAATTTACAGGACGTATAATGTATGGTAGACGTTATAATAATGGTTTACACCAAGCAATTGAAGCAAAAGAGCATGTAAAGATTGCTGACGAGTCAAAAACACTTGCAACAATTACATTCCAAAATTTATTTAGAATGTATGATAAATTATCAGGTATGACAGGTACTGCTATGACAGAAGCTGCAGAATTTGAGGAAATCTATAATTTAGATGTTGTAGAAATTCCTACAAATAAACCAATGATTCGTAAAGATGAAAATGATGTTATTTATAAAAATGAAGCAGCAAAATATAGAGCAATTGTAGAAAATATAAAAGAAAGTCATAAAAAAGGTCAACCAGTATTAGTAGGTACAGTATCTATTGAAAAATCAGAAAAACTTTCAAGTTTATTGAAAAGAGAAGGAATAAAACACAAAGTATTAAATGCTAAATACCATGAAAAAGAAGCAGAGATTATAGCACAAGCTGGTAAATTTGGTGCAGTTACTATTGCAACAAATATGGCAGGTCGTGGTACTGATATTATGCTTGGAGGAAACAGTGAATATTTAGCAAAAGAAGAGATGAGAAGGCAAAAAATTTCTCCTGAATTAATAGAAGAATCAAATACTTATTATGAGACAGATGATGAAGAAATTCTAAATGCAAGAAAGAAATTTAAAGAATTAACTAAAAAATATAATGAGCAAATAGAAGAAGAAAAAGAAAAAGTAATTGAAGCTGGAGGTTTAAAAATTATAGGTACTGAAAGACATGAATCAAGAAGAATTGATAATCAGCTTCGTGGTCGTTCTGGACGTCAAGGAGACATAGGTGAATCAAGATTTTATATTGGTTTAGATGATGATTTAATGAAAATCTTTGGTGGAGATGTAATAACTAAAGTTTATAATACTTTAGGAGCAGATGAAAATATGCCAATAGAGTCAAAAATGATTTCAAATGCAGTAGAAAATGCTCAAAAGAAAGTAGAAAGTAGAAACTTTACAATACGTAAAAATGTATTAAAATATGATGATGTTATGAATGCACAAAGAGAAATAATCTATAAACAAAGAAGACAAGTACTAGATGGTGAAAACATTCATGATAATATCATAAGTATGATAGAATTTGTTGCAGATGAATTACCAGGCATCTATGTAGAACCTGAATCAAATAAAGTAAATATTGAATCTTTAAATAATGATATTTTAAATATATTTGGATTCGAAATGCTAGATTTCATAAAAGAACATCAAAAAAATAGTGACGAAATATCAGAAGAATTAAAGAAAAAAGCATTAGAAGTATATAAAGAAAAAGAAGAAGAAATAACATCAGACCAAATGAGAGAACTTGAAAGAGTAGTAATGCTTAAAGTAGTTGATGAAAAATGGATGAATCACATTGATAGTATGGATGAACTAAAAAATGGTATAGGTCTTCGTGCTTATGGTCAAAAAGATCCTGTTGTTCAATATAGACTTGAAGGTTTTGATATGTTTGATGAAATGGTAAATGATATTAAAGTAGATGTAACAAAAATATTAATGCATATTCGTCAGGGAAAAGAGGCAAAACGTCAGGAAACTGTAAGGATTACAGGTGCAGCACTAGAAGCTATTCGTAGTATTGATAATGGTTCTAAAATGAGTTCAGATGTTGATAGGACAGTAAGAAACGAACATCCAAAAATAGGTAGAAATGACCCTTGTCCATGCGGTTCGGGTAAAAAGTATAAGAACTGTTGTGGAAAAAACACATAAATAGCGATTTTCACAAGATATGCGAACAAAAAATACTGAAAAAAAAGGAATGTAGACATAGTATATATGTAGACATTCCTTTTTTAGTATGCCAAATACAAATTAAGTTTCTTTACACCTTGTATAGTTATGTAGATTGTATCTTTAATTTAGATATGACACAATACAAATGTTCGTAATATTAAAAGGAAGTTTTTATGGTAGATAATGAAAAAGGAGATATTATAATATATCAAACAGATAATGGATTGACAAAATAGGGAAAATTGCTGAAAATTTGCTAACATGCTTGAAAAATAGTTTAAAAAGTAATATAATAAAAAACAATAATTAAAAAATAAAAGGAGGATTAGGAATGGCAAAGTATTTAGAAGAACCATCGAGAACATTTGATGAATACTTATTAATTCCAAGATTAACAACAAGAGAATGTACACCAGATAAAGTATCATTAAAAACCCCATTGGTAAAACATAAAGTAGGTGAAGAACCATCAATGTACTTAAACGTACCATTTACATCAGCAATTATGCAATCTGTTTCAGGAGAGAAAATGGGAGTAGCTTTAGCAAGAGAAGGAGGGCTAGCTTTCATATATATGTCACAAACAATAGAAGAAGAAGCTGAAATGATAAGGAAAGTTAAAGAAACAAAATCAGGATTTGTAAAAAGTAAATGGAACTTAAAACCATCAAATACATTAGAAGATATTTTAAAAATAAAAGAAGAAAGCAATCATACAACGATACCTGTCACAGAGGATGGAACAGCAACTGGTAAATTATTAGGAATAATAACAAATAAAGATTATAGAATAACAAGGGACAGTTTAGATAAAAAAGTTGAAGATATTATGACACCTATCTCAAAATTGACATATGCTAAAGTTGGTATAACATTAACAGAGGCAAATGATATTATATGGGATAATAAGGTAAATTGTTTACCAATTATAGAAGAAAATGGAAATTTAAATTCATTAGTATTTAGAAAAGACTATGAACAGCACAAAGAAAATCCATTAACATTACAAGATAGTCAGAAACGCTATATGGTAGGTGCAGGAGTTAATACTAGAGATTATGAAGAAAGAATACCAGCACTAGTAGAAGCAGGAGCTGATATATTATGTTTAGACTCTTCTGATGGATACTCTATATGGCAAAAAGAGGTAATAGAGTGGGTGCATGAAAAATATGATGGAAAAATAAAAATAGGAGCTGGAAATGTCGTTAGTCAAGAAGCTTTTAATTATTTAGCAGATGCAGGAGCAGATTTTATTAAAATCGGAATAGGTGGAGGTTCTATCTGTATCACACGTGAGACAAAAGGTATAGGAAGAGGACAAGCATCAGCTGTTATTGATGTTGTTGCTGCTCGTGATGAATATGCTAAAAAGACAGGATATTACATACCACTTTGCTCAGATGGAGGAATTGTAAATGATCATCATATTACTTTAGCATTAGCTATGGGTTGTGATTTTGTAATGATGGGAAGATATTTTGCAAGATTTGATGAAAGTCCTACACATAAAGTAAAAATAAATAATGAATTTGTGAAAGAATATTGGGGCGAAGGCTCAAAAAGAGCAAGAAGCTGGCAAAGATATGATTTGGGAATTAAGAATCAAAAAATGTCTTTTGTAGAAGGTGTAGATTCTTATATCCCATATGCAGGACCATTAAAAGATAATTTGGATGTTACAATTAAGAAAATTAAATCTACAATGTCTAATTGTGGTTCTTGTACAATACAAGAATTCCACGAAAAGGCTGTATTTACTTTAGTTTCAACATTAAGTATTAGAGAAGGTTCAGCACATGATTTAACAATAAGAGACATATAGTAGATAACTACCGATATTGATATTTTAAGATCTAAAATATCATATTGGTAGCTTTTTTAATTTTGAAAAAAATTTTTTTC
>CAZQTH010000033.1:0-16988 GCA_964596175.1 uncultured Clostridium sp.
TACAATTAAAATCTATTTACTTTTATTTGAATAGAATTTACTTTTTTAATTAACTTTTTTTTAAAAAATGAAATAAAAATTACAAATAGCTTGTAAACAAAAAAATTAAATAGTATAATTAGGAAGAAAAAAATAAGAAAGAGGTACAAAAAAATGGCGAAAAAAAAGGGAAGAAAATTAAAAGCATTTGGAATTACAGTATTAATATTATTAGTTTTGCTTGCAATTCTAATAGGAAGTATTTTTTGGTTTATTAATAGTAAGCTAGGAATGATGCAACAAGTAGAAATAGATGAAGATGATTTAAATATATCAGAAGAAGTTGCTGAAAGTTTATCTAATTTTAGAAATATTGCGATTTTTGGAATTGATTCAAGAGAAGATAGTTATTCTAAAGGAAATAGAAGTGATTGTATTATTATTGCAAGTCTGAATAATGATACAAAAGAATTAAAATTAATATCAGTTTACCGTGATACTTATGTACAAATAGAAGGGTATGGACTTGATAAAATAACACATGCTTATTCTTATGGAGAAGCTCCTCTTGCAATTAAAACTTTAAATACTAATTTTGATTTAAATATTACAGAATTTGTAACAGTAAATTTTGATGCTGTACAAGAAATTGTAGATTATATTGGTGGTATTACTATAACTGTAACTGAAGAAGAGGTTTCTTATATATCAGGAATAACAGAAGCTGGAACTTATGATTTAACTGGAGAACAAGCTTTAGCATATGCAAGAATTAGATATACAGATGGTGGAGATTATAAAAGAACTGAAAGGATGAGAGATGTACTAGTAGCAGTACTAGAAAAAGTAAAGACATTTAACATAAGCGAATTAAATCAGTTTATAGATCAACTTTTACCAGAAGTATATACAAATATAACAGCATCAGATGTATTTAGTATGATACCAAGTTTAACAAGTATAAAAGTAACAGATAGTATTGGTTGGCCATATGAAACAAGAGGAATAACATTAGATAGATGGTATGGTGTTCCTGTAACATTAGAAAGTAATGTAACAAGGTTACATCAAGAAATATTTGGTGAGACTGATTATGTAGCATCTGATACAGTAAAAGAAATTAGCCAAGAAATTATAGATGCGACAGGGTATAGTGAGTAGAATGAAAGATAATATTAAAATAAATATATTAAGAGTAATACTTATAATTTTATTAATTGGAACATTTGGTGTTATATTTGGTTTTTCTAGCCAAGATTCTGAAAAGTCAAGTGGCGTTAGTAGAAAAGTAACAGAATTTATAACAAATCCGATAAAGAGTATTCAAGAGAAACCAGAAGAAGAAAAAGAAGAAATTCTTTCTAGAGTTGAAAGTATTGTAAGAAAAATAGCACATTTTTCTATTTATACAGTAGTTGGATTTTTGCTTATGGCATTATTTAGTACTTATAAATTAGGAGAAATGGATAGGCTTTCTTATAGTTTGATAATAGGTGTTATTTATGCTTCCTCAGATGAAATACATCAATGTTTTACTCCAGGTAGAGGACCACAAGTTACAGATATAATAATAGATAGTATGGGTGTTTTACTTGGAATACTTCTTGTTATGTTAATATTAAAAATATATGAAAAAATAACAATAAAAAACAAAAAACAACAAAATAATACATAATGTAATAATTAACGACCAAAATGTAAAAAATAAAAATAAGAATACTCCCTAATTGTGTTAGAATAGTAAAGTAAAATAGCACATGAAGGGGAGTATTTTTGTGGTCAAAATAGCGATTTTTGATGATGAGAGAGTAATAGTTGATTATATAGAAGAATTAATAAGAAAATATATTAAGCAAGATGTTAGAATTTATAAATATATAGATATACAAAAATTTAAGAAGGATTTTAAAAAAGGTGTTTTACAAGAAAGATGTCATCAAAGTTATATTGTTAATTTAGGACGAGTAAGAGAACTTAATCCACATGAAGCTATTTTAAGCACAGGATAAAAAAGTGCCAGTTAGTCAAGCAAAGCATAAAGATACCCAAAATACTTTTTAAAAATATTATAGGAAATGTTAAAAAAAACTTGAAAATAAAAAACATAATGATATAATATGAGAAGAAAACCAAAAGTCAGATAAAAAATTCAAAGGATTACAAATTTTAGTAAAAGGATCAAATAAAAAAATATTTACACACAAAAATAAATATGTTATAATATAAATGTCGAATTTTAGGGAAAAAGTAGACAATATAAGGGGGAAGATTATGAATGGATGTTAGGGATAATACACTAACAGCAGAAAAAAATGACGTAGAAAGTTTAGCACTTATATATTTAGATGGTTCAGAGAAAAATAAAAATATTTCAAAATTAGAAAGAATATTAAAAAGAGGAATGGATATTGTAGGAGGACTTGTTGGAACATTATGTTTGTTTCCAATTACAATATTTTTATGGATAGCAAATAAAATTTTAAAAGATGGAGGACCAATATTTTATACACAAGAAAGAATAGGAAAAAATGGAAAAATATTCAAATTATATAAATATCGTTCTATGGTTGTGGGAGCAGATGAAAAGTTAGAAAAATATTTGGAAGAAAATGAGGAAGCAAGAAAAGAATACAAAGAATATAAAAAGCTTAAAGATGATCCAAGAGTAACTAAAATAGGTAAGTTTATAAGAAGGACAAGCATAGATGAATTTCCTCAATTTATAAATGTATTAAAAGGAGATATGAGTTTAGTAGGCCCTAGACCATATTTACCAAAAGAAAAAGAAGAAATTAACGGATTTTTTAAATACATAACATCTGTAAAACCAGGAATTACTGGGTTATGGCAAATAAGTGGAAGAAGTGAAACTACTTTTACAGACAGATTAACCATAGATATGAATTACTATAGTAATCATTCTTTAAAAACAGATATAAAGATATTATATAAAACAGTAAAAAATGTAGTAAAAAAAGAAGGAGCTATATAATGGCAAAGAAAAAAGTATTACATATAGTAGAAGCTTTTGGAGGAGGAGTGTTTACTGTATTATGTGATTTAATTAATGGACTAAGTGATGAATATGAAATTGTTATTGCTTATTCTCTTAGGCCACAGACACCAAAAGATTTTAAAAAATATTTTAATGAAAATGTAAAATTTATAGAAGTAAAAAATTTTACTAGAAGTATAAATTTAAAAAAAGATTTAAAAGCATTAAAGGAAATAAGAAATATAGTAAAAGAAGAAAAACCAGATGTCGTACATTTACATTCTTCAAAAGCTGGAATATTAGGCAGATTGGGAATCCATGGTAAAAAAATAAAAAAGTTTTACAATCCTCATGGATTTTCTTTTTTGAAGTTAGATGACTCAAGGTTAAAAAGATTTATATATAAAATGATTGAAAAAGGTGCAGCAATTGTAAATCCTAGATGTACAATTGTTGGATGTTCAAAAGGCGAATATGAGGAAGCTAAAAAATTAAATAAAAATTCTGTATGTATAAATAATGGAATAAATATAGAAAAATTAGAACAGGAAACAAAAAAACTAACAGAAAAAAAGATTGATTATGATAATCTAAAAATATGTACAGTAGGAAGAATAGGATTCCAAAAGAATCCAAAGCTGTTTAATGAAATAGCACAAAATTTTCCTAATTTACAATTCACATGGATAGGAGATGGTGAATTAAGAAATGAATTAACTTCTCCTAATATAAAGATAACAGGTTGGAAAGAGAGAAAAGAAGTATTGCAAGAATTAAATAATAATGATATATTCTTATTAACATCATTATGGGAAGGTCTACCTATTTCTTTATTAGAAGCAATGTATATGAAAAAAATATGTATTGTTAGTAATGTTATAGGAAATAGAGATGTTATAAAAAACCAAAAAAACGGTTATGTTTGTGATGGAAAGGAAGAATTTATATATAATTTAAAAAATATAAATGAAGACAAGACTAGTAATCTTATAACGAATGCATATGATGAACTAATTAATGAATATGATGAAAAGAAAATGATAAAAAAATATAAAGAATTATATCAAAGTGCTGGATAGAACTATAAATAATTTCTATATTAATGATATAATTGTTCTTAGAATTATAATTGTATTTATGATTTTAGAATGTGTTGTAATATAATTATTGATTATTTAATTAGTTTATATTAGTTAAATAAATAAAAATAAAAAGATGGAGATTATATATGAAAAAGATAACTATAACAAATGCATATACTTGGTATAATAAAGGAGATGCGGGAATTTTATTAGGAATAGTTGAGGCACTAAAAAAAATTTATAGTGGTAATGTTGAGTTTACAATTTTATCTTTTACTCCAGAAGAAGATAAAAAGCGATATTGTAAAGATTCAACAATAAAAAATGTTTATTCTAATATATTAAATCCACATCCATATAAACATACTAAAATTGGAAAACTTGTTGCAATAGTAAAAATACTTTTAAAACTTTTAAAAATACAAATAATGATGATTTTGGCTTTTGATAAAATATCAGATAAAAACGAAACGTTAAAAGCCTTAAAAGAAAGTGATATTATTATAGTATGTGGAGGAGGTTTTTTAGGAGGAAAAAAGTTTGATAGTTTAGAACATTTATATCAAATTTATATAAATACTAAATTTGGAAAACCTGTCTACTTAATGGGAACATCCATTGAGCCTATAAAAAATAACATTATAAAATATTTTACAGAAAAAGTATTAAAAAGACTAGATTACATTTTTGCCAGAGAAAAAATTACTGAGGAGTATTTATCGCAATTTATACCAAAAGAAAACTATGTACTTATTCCAGATATGGCTTTTATGTTAAAAAACTCAAATATAAATTTTCCATTTATAAATGAACTAAATAAAAAAAGTAATATCTTAATTGGCATTACAGTAAGAAATTGGAACTTTCCTAATGCAGTGAATAAAGGTAAAGCGAAAGAAAACTACATTGAACAAATAAAAAGATTTATGGAATATTATATAAAGAGAAAAAAAGCAATTTTTGTCTTTGTTCCACAGGTTATAGTATCATATGCTAGTGATACTGATATTGCTAGAGAGATAAAAGAAAGATTATCTGAAGAATCTAAAAAGAGTTTTATTATTAGAGATGATGATTGGTCTCCAATGGAAATAAAAACGTTAATTTCTAAATTTGATTATTTTGTAGGTACTAGAATGCATTCAAATATATTTGCAACAAGTATGTATATACCAACATTAGCTATTGCATATGAGAAAAAAACAAATGGCATAATGGAAACAGTGGAACAACAAAATTATGTACTCGAAATAGATGACTTGAATTATAAAGAAATGATAAAAAAATTTGAAATGTTAATGCATAATAATAAAGAAATAAGAAAAGAATTAGAAGTAAAAATTAAAGAAATAAGAACAGATATTATGTTAAAATTAGAAAAAATATTTAAATAAGGAGTAATTATGAAAACAGCTTTTTTTCACGACTGTGTATTTGTAGTTGACACAGATAAGATATATTATACTAAAGGTCGGACTAGATAAAAAAAAGTTATCTGAATATGTTGAATATTTTGGGAAAATAACAGTTTTTACAAGAAGTAGAAAGATAAATGAAAATGATGATATTAGTAAAATGTCTAAAGCATCAACACGAGGAGTAGAGTTTAAAAGTATAAAAGACTTAAATGTATTTTCACTTTTTTTTGGAAAAAATAGAAAGAAAATAAGACAAACAATACAAGAGGCAGATTTTATTATTATTAGAATGCCAAGTTATATTGGTCATGTAGCTATTCAAGAAGCTAAAAAACTAAATAAAAATTATTTGATAGAAATGGTTGCTTGCCCATGGGATGCTTTATGGAATTATGGAAAAATAGTAAAAAAAATATTTGCTTTTCCGACATATATATTAAATAAAATAGATATTTATAATGCAAAAAATGTCATATACGTATCTGATGAATTTTTACAAAGAAGATATCCAACTAAAGGTAAAAATATAGGTTGTTCAGATGTAGTGTTAGAAAGTATAGAAGAGAAAAACTTAGAAAATAGAATTAAGAAGATAGAACAAGGAAATCAAGTTTTTAAGCTTTGTACATTGGCTAGTGTTGAGTTAAAATATAAGGGACAAGAATATGTTATAAAAGCATTGAAAAACTTAAAAAATAAAGGAATATTTGTAGAATATTATTTAGCAGGTGGAGGTAATGGAGCAAGATTAAAAAGAATTATAAAAAAATACAAATTAGAAAAACAAGTTCATTTATTAGGAGGAATTCCACACGACAAAATATTCCAGTTATTAGATAATATTGATTTATATGTACAACCTAGTTTGCAAGAAGGCTTACCAAGATCAGTTGTGGAGGCTATGAGTAGAGCATGCCCAGTAATAGGAAGTAATACAGGAGGAATTCCTGAACTTATTTCACATAAATATATTTTTAGAAGAAAAAATGTTAAAGATATAAGCGAAATGATTATTAGTTTAATGAATTCAAAAGATGAACTAAAAAATATGTCAAAGAATAACTTTAATCATTCAAAAAGTTTTCAAAATGATGTATTAATAAACAAAAGACGTAAATTTTATAATGAAGTATTAGGTGAAAAAATATGATTTATTTAGAAATGGCAGGAAGATTGGGTAATCAATTATTTAGATACGCCTTTGCCAAAAGAATACAAAAAATAACGGGAGAAGAATTATATATAGATTTTAAGAGAGTATATAGTAAAGGAGAAGAAAAAGACGGTTGGACAAATTCTTTAAAACTATTTAATACTCAAAATTATTATGAGGTTAATGATAGAAAGGATATTTTTTACAAAAATGCATCTTTTATGCAGAAAATCATATACACTATTTATAAAGTGGGAAATTTTTATTTCAAAAAAGATAAAGCTAAATTGAGAAGATATCAATTAAAATGTCAACCATTATTGAATAAATATAATTTATATTTTATAGAAATAGGTTATTATGATTATGATTTTAAATATTTAAAGAATAACAAAGTAAAGTATATTTGTGGATGTTTTGAATGTGATAAATATTTTATAGATATTAGAGATGAAATATTGAAAGAATTTCAATCAAACAGGCCAATAAATGAGAATAATAAGCTATTATATGAAAAAATGAAATCAACTGAATCAATATGTATATCAATAAGAAGAGGGGACTTTGTAACAAATGAGAAAAATAGTAAGCTATATAATATTTGTGATTTAGAATATTACAACAATGCAATAAAAATCATAAAAGAAAAAATAGAAAAGCCTGTATTTTTTGTTTTTTCAGATGATATAAATTGGGCGAGAGAAAATATTAAAATAAAAAATACTGAAGTTTATTATGAGACAGGAAATGATACTGTAGATGAAAAGCTCAGATTAATGAGCAATTGTAAACATTTTATAATTAGTAATAGTTCTTTTAGCTGGTGGGCACAATTTTTATCTAAAAATAATGATAAAGTTGTTATTTCACCTAGTAGATGGTATAAAAATGATTTAAAATCAGATTTAATAAATGATAATTGGATAAAAGTGGAGGTATAGGATGAAAAATGCTTATTTAATTATGGCTCATAAACAAGTAGAATTATTATCAAAATTAATATACCTATTAGATGATTATGATAATGATATTTATTTGCATTTGGACAGAAAGATGAAAATAGACAACAAAGATTTATTCAAAATATTTCCGAAAAGATCAAAACTATATATTATCAAAAGAGAAAATGTTAATTTTGGAGGATATAGTCAAATCGAATTAGAGTTAGAACTTTTAAAAAATGCCATGAATATTGAAGAATATGATTATTATCATTTATTATCAGGTCAAGATTTACCAATAAAAACAAATAGGCAAATAAATGATTTTCTATATAAAAATAAAGAAAAATCATTTGTTAAATTTGATAAAGAGCAAAATTATGATAAATTTATACCTAGAGTCAAATATTACCACGTATTTCAAGAAAAATTAAGTGAGAAAAATGAAATTTTTAAATATTGCTTTATAGCTATAGAAAAATTTTTACTAAAATTACAAAAAATAATAAAGATTGATAGGATAAAGAATAGTTCAAAAATATATCACAAAGGGGATAATTGGTTTAGTATTACTAATGAATTAGCAAAGTATTTAATTGAAAAAGAATCAGAGATAAAAAAAGAGTATAAATATACAATGTGTGCAGATGAAATATTTTTACAGACAATAATTTGTAATTCTGATTTAAAAAATAAAAAGCTGTATAAAAATGAAAATCTGAGATATATTGACTGGAAACGTGGAAAACCATATATTTGGAAAAATAATGACTTAAATGAATTAATGGGAACACAAAACAACTTCTTGTTTGCCAGAAAATTTGATTATGAAGTAGATACTTTAGTTATAGATAATATATGCAAATTACTAAAAGCGGAAGAAATGATAGAACAAAAAGATTTGATAAGTGTCATTGTACCAATGTATAATGCAGAAAAAACAATAAATAAATGCATAGATAGTATTCTTAATCAAAGTTATCAAAAAATAGAGGTTATATTGATAAATGATGGTTCTGCGGATAATACTCTAAAAATTTGTAAAAAATATCAAACTAATGATAAAGTAATCATTATAGATAAAGAAAATGAAGGTGTATCAAAAGCTAGAAATTGTGGAATAAAGAAAGCAAAAGGGAAATATATCATTTTTGTAGATGCTGATGATTATATAGAAAAAAATATGATAGAAGAATTATACCAAAACTTGGGAAAAAATGATTTGATAATATGCGGAAAAAATATAATAAAGAACAATTCAATAATTCAGGATACAATCTTTCTGAAAAAAAATACATTTAGTAAAGAAGAATGGTTAGAATTATATAAAGCAAAAATTCTAAATCCGCCATATTGTAAATTATATTTAAAAGAAATTATAGATAAATTTAATATAAGATTTCCTATAAATGTTAGTGTGGGAGAAGATTTGATTTTTAATTTGAAGTATATAATGCATATAGAAAATAATATAAAAGTAATAAATGAAAGTCTATATAATTATGTTGTATCAAACGGATTAAGCAGAAAATATACTAAGAATATGCTTGATATGAAAAAGAAAGTAGTAGAGGAAATAGAAGAAGTTAATAAAGTTTTAGCAATAAGAGAATCTAAGGAAATAAACGATATTTCTTGGGGATTTATATGGTCATCAGTTACTAATGAATTTACGCAAAAAAATATATCATATTATAAAAGATATAGAAATGCTTATAAAAGAATACATACAAAGGAATTCGAAGAACAATTAAAAGTTTTCAAAAATAAAAAAGCAATTACTAAGTTAGATTTTATGATTATACATACACATCTTTTTTTTATATATATAATTAAAAGAAAAACAAAACAACAGAACAATATGTATAGAAAATTTAAGGTATGAAAGGAAAATTTTATGAAATTAGGTATTATAACATTTCATAGAGCTATAAATTATGGTGCTATACTACAAACATATGCATTAAATAAAGTGACACAAAATATAGGATTTGATAGTGAGGTAATAAATTATAGATATAATAAGGTTGACAAAGAATATATTTTATTTTCAAAAAAAACATTAAAAAAAATAATGTCAGATATATACTATTATCCAATAAAAAAAACTAAAATAAAAAAATTTGAAAAATTCATGAATAATTATATAAAAATTTCTAAAAAGATTTATAAAGATGAAAGTGATTTAAAACAATCTGAAAAAATATATGATGTATATTTAACAGGTAGTGACCAAGTTTTTAATTATAGAATTACAGGCAAAGATGAAAATTATTTTTTGAAATTTGTTGAAGATTCTAGTAAGAAAAATAGTTATGCAGCAAGTTTTGGGATGGACACTATACCTAATGAGTATGCAAATGAGATAAAAGAAAATTTAAGTAAATTCAACAATATCTCTGTAAGAGAAAAAAAAGGAATAGAGATTGTAAATAAATTAATTAAAAGACAAGCGAGAATTGATGTAGATCCTACGTTTTTATTAAGTAAGGCAGACTGGAGTAAAATTGCATTAAAACCTAAAGAGAATAAATATATACTATTGTTTGTTATGCAAAAAAACGAATCTATATATAAATTTACTGAAGAATTATCTGTAAAAACTGGATTACCGGTTATATATATAACTGATTCATATAAAAAAATGTTAAAAGCTAAACATAAAAAGATAGTTTCGCCAGAAGAGTGGTTGGGATATTTTGAAAATGCAGAATATATAGTAACTAATTCGTTTCATGGCTTAGCTTTTTCAATTAATCTAAATAAAAAATTTTTTGTAGAGTTTCAAAAAGAACCTGCTACTGGTAATAGCAGAATAGAGACTTTGCTAGAAGAATATAATTTATTAGATAGATTGATAATAGAAGGAAAAAATGATAATATAGATAAAGAAATCCTATGGGAGTATGTAAATGATAAACTTGAAAAAAATAGGCAAAATTCTATAAATTATTTGAAAGGATTAAGAAATGAGTAAAGAAAAACAATTAATAAAAAATACTATAATAGTAAGTATAGGTAAAATAGCTACCCAGTTGATAACTTTTTTCTTATTACCATTATACACAAATATGTTATCTACAGAGGAATATGGTATAGTAGATTTATTAAATTCTATTGTTGTTTTTGCATTACCTTTAGTAACATTGCAAATTGAGCAGGCTGTTTTTAGATATTTGATAGATGCCAGAGAAGATGTGGATTACAAAAAGAAAATAATTACTAGTAATTTTGTTGTACTAGCAATTCAGTTAGTATTATTTTCTATAATATATATATGTGTACAAAATTTTATTAATAACGAATATAAAATATTTCTAATATTAAATATATTTGCACATATGTTTTCCGCAGAAATGTTACAAATTTCACGTGGATTAGGGAGTAATAAAGATTATACAATTTCTAGTTTTATTATATCTATTGTTAATATATTACTAAATGTTGTATTAATAGCACATTTCAAAATAGGTGCTTATGGATTGTTAATAGCTAACTTTGTGTCTAATTGTGCAGGAGGATTATACATATTTGTAAAACAAAAAATTTATAATTTTATAAGTTTGAAAAGCTTTAACTTTAAATTATTGAAAGATATGTTAAAATATTCAATTCCATTAATTCCAAATTCATTATCATGGTGGGTATTGAATTTATCAGATAGAATGATTGTTTCATTCTTTTTAGGTACAGGGATGAATGGTATATATACAGCTGCAAATAAATTTTCATCTGCGTACGTAACGATTTATAATATATTTAACATTCCATGGACAGAATCAGTAGCTATGAATATAAACTCAAAAGATAATGAACAATATATTAATAAAGTTATAAACGTTATTTTTATATTATTTTCATCAATGTGTGTAGGAATAATAGCATGTATTCCATTTGTTTTTTCTCTATTAATAGGAGAGAATTTCAGAGATGCATATTATCAAATACCAATCTTGTTAGTAGGTTCATTAATATATGTATTAATTTCTTTGATAAGTGCAATATATGTAGCAAACAAAAAATCAAGTAAATTAGCAAAAACTACAGTGCTTGCAGCTATTATTAATATTATTATAATGCTTATTCTTATAAATTTTATAGGATTATATGCAGCATCTATTGCTACTTTGTTATCTTATTTAATAACATTTTTACATAGATATATTGATATTAGAAAAGATATAAAAATAAAGTTTGAAATAAAAAATATATTTCTAGTAAGTATTGCTGTTATATTTATAAGTATTATATACTATGTAAATAATATAATATTAAATATTTTCGGACTTATAGCAATTATAATTTTCTGTTTCTTTATGAATAAGAATAATTTCTATTTTATATTAAAATTTATTAAAGAAAGAGTAGGAAAAAAAGATGGAGAACAAATATATTAAATATAATATAAAAAGTGAATGTAATGGTTGTGGTATATGTTCTCATGCATGTCCAGTAAATGCTATAAAAATGGAAGAAGACGATGAAGGATTTTTTTATCCAAGGATAGATGAAAATATATGCATAAAATGTAATAAATGTAAAAAAATTTGTTCTAATTATAATATTATAGAAAAAGAAAGTGAAGTATATAGTGGAATTAACAAAAATAAACAAGATTTAAAAATAAGTTCTTCAGGAGGAATTTATTTATTATTTGCAAAAGAAATATTAAAAGAAAATGGGGTTGTTTTTGGTGTAAAATATGATGAAAATTTAAACGTTATACATGATTTTGCAACTAAAATTGATGATGCAATACAATTTTGTGGATCTAAATATGTAAGAAGTGATTTAAAAGATTCTTATAAAAAGTGCAAAGAATTTATAGAAGAAGGAAAGAAAGTTTTGTTTACAGGTACTTCATGTCAAATACAAGGACTAAATGTATATCTAGGTAAAAATTATAAAAATTTAATTACTATAGACATAATTTGTCATGCAAATCCCTCTCCAAAAGTATTCAAACTTTATATAGAGGAATTAGAAAAAAATAAAGGGAAAAAAATAAAAAAAATATCTTTTAGAAGTAAAGAAACTGGATGGAAAAATCAAACACCAATTATTGAATATGATGATGGAGAAAAGGAAGAAGAAAGAACATTTACGAAAGCTTTTTCAAGAGAATTGATAAATAGAGAGTGTTGTTATAATTGTAAATTTGCTTCAATCTATAGAGTTTCAGATATTACAATAGGAGATTTTTGGGGAGTAGAAAAAATAGAGCCTAATATCGATTATTCTATGGGAGCTTCAATATTTTTAATTAACACAGAAAAAGCAAAAAGATTTTTAGATAAAGTAAAAGATAATGTTGATATAAAACCAGTAAAATTTAGTGATGTTAGCAAGTACAATCACTTTTCAAATGTTTTTCCTAATGAGAGGAGAAAAAAATTTTTTAAGGAATTAAATAAAAATAATGAAAGTGTATTAAAATTAATGCAAAAATATAGTAAAATTACAATAAGGGCAAAAATAAAAAGAAAGGTAAAAAATATTATAAAAAAATAAAATGTTATTATGGAAAAAGTAAAAAATATTAGTTTAATTGATAAAATATTAATAGTTATACTTTTATGTATAATATTTAGTGGTAGAAATACATTAAATGATTTAAAATATGTTTTAATTATTTTATTGGTAGCATTACCATTTTTAAAAATGCTACTGGCCAAAAATACAAAAATATTATTTACAAACATAAATAAACAGTGGGTTATTGTATTAATATATTTTTGTATAGGGATAACTTACACTTATAATTTAAAAAGTACTATATTATATCTTGCTATTTTTGCAGTAGGAGTAATTTTTATATTTTTCAAAATAGATAAAAAAGTTATGAGTAAAATAGTAAACATTTCTTTATATATAAGTTTGATATATGCTATTTCCAATATCTTATCAGCGATTATACCTAATTTTATACCTAGATTCTTCTCATTTTTCGTAAATGTATCTGAAAGTATATACATAGAATTGGCTGGAAATAATTTTTCTGGATTAGCAGGTGAAAAAGCAGTATCAGCATTCATTTTAAATATAGGTGTAGGAATAGTATATTCAAGAATATTGACAAATGGAAAATTTTCAGTGAAAGATTTGATTATGTTATTTATATTACTAGCTGGAATATTTTTAACTGGAAAAAGGACGTTAGTAGCAATACCTTTTATTCTATTGTTTATAATGTATATGGCATCAAGTGAAAAAAATAAGGTAGTAAAGATGTTAAAAATAGGTTCTTTTATATTAATAGGAATGGTTATCTTAATAATGATTTTTCCTAGTCTGCTACATGTCATAGAAAGATTTATTTCTGTAGGTGATAATGGTAGGGAAGAATTGTGGCAAAATTGCATAATTATGTTTAAAGATAGTATATGGATAGGACAAGGCTTTGGAACTTTTAATGAATATAATAAAGATTTGGGATACAGACAATATGGGGAAGTCTGGACATACGAAGCCCATAATATATATTTTCAGCTTTTAGGAGAAACTGGTATTATAGGAATAACTATGGTTCTAATAGCGTTTGGTATCTCGATAATAACAACAATTAAGTTATTAAGAATAGAGCAATATAAAAAAGATAAAGAAAGTAAAATATTTATATATTTTTCTTTGTACATACAATTATTATTTATTATATATGGTATAACTGGAAATACTTTTTATTACTGGCATCAGTTGTATACATACTTTTTTGCCATAAGTATTATTAATAATTTATTATATGGGTCAATATCAAGTAAGGAGAGACAATGATTCAGGGGAAAAAAAGTAAAAAAATTAAACTGATTTTTATAGTTGTTCTAATGGTTATTATTTTTATATGGGTAATACCAAGTATAATATTGTATTCTATGAAAAATACTATACAGGAGCAGGTATATAACGATTCTGAAAGTTTAAAAGGAAAAATATTATATAATATAGTGGATTTATATGAGGTTTTGACTAAAGAAACTTACACATCAGTGGAGATAAATATAGCTGGCGGGGAAAAAGTCATATATAACAATGTGTGCAATATTAATTTCGAGATTCTCGATTTTAGTGAAGAAAATGATTATAATGTAAAAATATATTTGAATGATGATATATATATAGAAGAAGAAGTAAACGACGAGAATTATAATTTAGAAACAATAGAAATAAATGATGAGGGAGAAAACAATATAAAAGTAGAAATTTATAAAAATGATACTGTTGAAGAGACATTAGAAAGTGTAGTATATTACATAAAGCCATATGAAAAACAATTTTTGGATGAATTAAGTAACAAAGGAGTTGTTGTACATTATCTAAATGAGTCATGGGAAAAATATGAATATACTTCAGAATTATTAATAAATTTAGGAGTAAAAAATATTAGGACGACATTTTCATGGAAAGATATAGAGAGAAAAAGCGGAGAATATGATTTTTCGTATTATGATAAATGGATAGAAGTTTTAACAAATAACAATATAAATATTGTTGCGTGTTTTAATAGATTTAGTACATATGGTGGAGAAGATGGAATTATAAATACAGATGATGAAGTAAATGATTTCTTAAAATTTGCCAATACAGTAATAGAAAGATATCCTCAAATATATGAATATGAATTATTCAATGAAGCAAACATAAATGGATATTATACAACAGAAGAAAATATTGCTTGGTATGCAAAAATATTGAAGGAGCTTTCTGAAAATGAAAATATCGAAATTATAACATCTGGAACCTCTACTCCTGATAGTGATTCAGAAGGTAGAATAACTTCACAAAATTTTTATAAATATTTATTTGAAAACGGAGGATATAATTTTACAAATAATTTTGCTTTTCATCCATATGATTCTTATGATGAACAAAATTTAAATGAACGACTATATATGAAAATGGATATTCATAATGAAATGTTTAAAGAAGAAGGTGGTTTTTATAAACAATACATTACTGAATACGGAATTCATTTTACAGATTTAGACAAGCAGGCTGACAGAATTATACAACAAATGATTATTTTAGATAGTTATAATGTAGAAAAATCAATTATATATAATTTATGGAGCACAGGAACAGATACAGAAAATGTTGAAAATAATTATGGACTAATAACGAATGATTATCTTCCAAAAGAATCATATTATGCAGTAAAAAAATGTATGGAAAACACTAATGGTGCTGAATATATAGGAACAGTTAACTTAGCTGATGGTTTAGAAGCACATGTATATGACAAAGATGGAAAGGCAAAAATAATAGTATGGTCAAACAACTCTGATAATGCTATTCAAATTGACTATACAGATTTTACAGCTACAGATATATATGGAGAAGACATAGAAAATACAGATGGAACATTAGAAATAACAACATCACCAGTATATTTAGATAATATATCAGACTCATATTTTTATAAAGCAATATCAAACACAGCTTTAGAGAAATATGAAGAATTTGAAGAAAAATTTGCAACAGAAATAGCAAGCGTTGACAGTTTGCAAGAAGAAATAGATTCACTAAAACAATATATGGAAAGTATTAGTAGTATGGAAAGTGAATCTGAAAGTGTAGCAAAAGATAAGATGGAAGAACATTTTAATCTAGGAAATCTTATATTAGAAGCATATAAAAATAAGAGTTTAGATGTAGAATATGTAAAGCTAAGTTCAATGTTAGACATGTTAAATGATATAGGAGATTCTTTTGAAGATTTAGTAACTGTAACAGCTACAGCAAGAAATCCTGATTTAGAAGCTACAAAAACAACGATAGACGAGACGGAACAAGAAATTGAAAGTAATTCTGATATAGAAATTGTATATCCAACAAAGATATTAGAATTCAGCAAAGATTTATATGATGATGCAGAATATATCAATAGCTTAGAAGAAGAAAACGATATAAAAACAGGATTAATTGTAAGCTATGATTTGCATGCAAAATATTTAGCTGATTGGGCAAATACATTTACAAATATATATATTGATGAGTATATAGAAGATAATCCAATAACAGTAAGTTATTCAGAAACCAGTCTAACAAATGAAAATGTAACAGTAACTCTAAACATTAGTGACGATACCACAATAACAAATAATGAAGGAAATAATACATATACATTTGAGCAAAATGGAACATTTATCTTTGAATATGAAAGAAGAGGAAGGACATTCAATGAAGAAATAACTGTTGATTATATTGATAAAACTTCACCAGTTATCTATGGAGTAGAAGATGGGACAACCTATTCTAATAGTGTTACACCACAAGTTAGTGATGAACATTTAAAGGAAGTTCAGCTAACATTAGATGGAAAAATTATAGAAGACTATGTAGTAGGAAGTGAAATTACAGAAGAAGGAAAATATGAATTAACAGCGATAGATGAAGCAGGAAATGAGACAAAAATAGAATTTGAAA
>CAZQTH010000034.1:0-15126 GCA_964596175.1 uncultured Clostridium sp.
TATATTTAAATCAATCATCTTTTTCCTTCTTATATCTTTATTCTTTCTACAAATTTACCCATTTTTCTATCATTTTTTTTGATATATTTAAATTTCCTTTTCCACTACCTATTTCAATATCTGGCTTCTTCTCTCCATGATAATCACTTCCACCGCTAATATATAAATTGTTTTTTCTAGCATACTTTACTAAAACTTCCATTTCTTCTTCATTAGCAGATGGGTGAAAACACTCTATTCCATCTAATTCTTTTTCATTTCTTATTTCATCAATAAAACTTATAATGTTATTAAATCTATATTCATATGGATGTGCTAGGAAAGCTAACCCTCCTGCTTTATGTATTATATCTATAACATCACCATATAATGGTTTCGGTGTATCATCTGAACCTGTATAATATTCACTATCTGGATTCATTAATCCTTTTCTTATAAAAGTGTTTAATGATTCTGCAAATTCTCCAAGTATTTCATAATTCTCTTTATGTCTTATCAATTCTTTATAAATATAAATTGTTATATAGTCTGTTAGAGGAATATTTTTCTCTATTTTACTTTCATCATAGATAAGTCCCTTTTTATCACATATATTTAATAATTTTCTTTTTGATTCTTCTTGTTGCTTTCTAAGTACCTCTTCCGAAAAGAATTTTTGTGACCATTTTTCTATTATTTCAGTATCTTTTATTTTATAAGCTAAAACTTCTATTTTTTTATTTCCGAATACTGCATTCATTTCAACACCTTTTATTATCTTTCCTGTGAAAATGTTTTTCTTTAAAGCTTCATCTTCATATTGTTTACAAGTGTTATGGTCAGTTAATGATATGTACTCTAATTTTTTCTTTTCACACATTTTTAATACTTCTTCTACGGTTTTATCTCCATCAGAATATTTTGTATGTATATGTATATCTATCATTATTTTTCCACCTTCCATAATAATTTCTAGCAAACTATTAATTTATAATATCTGTATAATAGATAATTTCTTTATTTAAACTTTTTGCATACTCTATCTCACTTGCAGTCGCATTACCTATATAATTATCAACATTTACAACTAAAATAGCGTCTGAAAGTTTTATTCTTTCTTTATGCATTCTACTAAAAACTTCTTTTTCTTTTTCTGTATAGTCTTTAGTATCTCTTGTTGGATAAACAATGCTTAAACAAACATTACCTTCTAAAGTCATTTTCTCTGTAGATTTCATAATTTCATTTTTGAATTTTAAACTTCCACATACAGTTATTATTTTCATTTCATTTTCCTCCTGCACGAAAAATTATTTTTATCACTATTATTATAACAAAAAAAATGAAATTACTCCATTTTTATTTAAGAATTCCAGTAATGATGTTATTCTGCCAGCTCCAGGTTCATGTAGTCTTGCTAAAGAAAGGGTCGGAAAACAAGATTCTGAACCTTACTACTTAGATTGGTTTTTATAATTTAAAAAGAAAAATAGTAAATATGAAAAAGAGAAAATCTTTATATAAAACTTCCTCTTCTTTTCATCTATAAACATTTTACAACAAAATCTTTTTTACAACAAGGACAATTACATACATGTTTTCCTTTTTTCCTTGGTAGTCTAATTTCCGCTTTACAATTTGGACATCTTCTATAAATATACGTTTTTCTATCTTGCCATTTTCTTTTTTGAAATTTTATTTTTTCTTTTATTTCTAAATATTTTTTATTTTCATTTTGTCTTTTATAAATATTTTTTGAAAAGACTCTATATATCATAAACACACATACTAAAATCCATAATAAATATATAAATGGATTCCTAAATATTATATACAAAATCCATAATATAATAAAAACTATAAATAAGAATTTATATAATTCATCTATACCATGTCTTCCTTGTAAAAAATTAATTAATTTATTCTTTAAATTATTCATATCACTATCCTCCGCTAACATATAAATCCGGGTCCACAACAACAATTACAAATTGTATTTGCAAGACACCACCAAAAACATATATTTTGAGTATTTATTGGCCTTCCATAAATTTCACTTTGTTTATTATACGCATTTGCTCCACTTTGCATTTGTTGTAATAATTTTTGATATACTAGATTGTTTGGATCCATTTGTACGGCTTTTTTTATATGATTTAACGCTACTATTCTATTATTTGTATAATAATTTGCAATACTACTTAAATAATACCATTCAGCAGTTCTATTTTGGATTTCAGAAAGTACTCTTAATGCTTCCCTATACATTCCTGTTCTTATAAAATGATTCGCTACTTGGTAAAGGTTTGTACTTTCATTATTATATGATGTATTTTGATTATTTGAATATTGATTATATTGATTTGCATTTCCATTTTTTATTTGATCATAGGCTTCGTTTATTTCTTTCATCTTTTGTGCTGCTTCTTCATCTCCTGGATGTAAATCTGGATGATATTTTTTAACTAGCTTTCTATATGCTTTTGTAACTTCCTCATCTGTTGCTCCATATGATAAACCTAGCACTTTGTATGGGTCTTGTATCATTTACTTTTCTCCCTTCTTTTTTTCATTTCATATTTTGTCCATATTCCTGAATATAGAATATTTTCAATTATTCTATTTGAAATATTTAATTCTTTATATTTCTCTATACAGTCTGCTAAAAGTAAATTAAGCATATCTTCAAAATCTAATTTTGAACTTGCAACTAATGGATTATATCTTTTATGTTTTATATCTCCTTCTAAATCTATACAAGCATCTAATATATAAATAAATTTACCTAAAGAGTTTCCAAATTCTCTTAATTTCTTAGAATATTCATCTTCTTTTGGTGTAAATACTTCTCCTAACATCTCTCCACAATATTTTGCTGGTACATCTGGAATTAAAACATTTTGTTTTTCTATTTCATTTAATTTTTCCAAACTATTTTTTATCTTTTCAGATTTATCAAAATATTTTTCACATACTGTTTTGAAACTCTTTTTAATTAATTTAGCATAAGATACTGAAGTAATGCTTTTATCATCCTTCCAATTATCAATCATTTTATAATAAGATAATAAAATATTCATATCAGCAACATAGGTTGTAAAGTCATTTCTTATATAAGTATGTTTTTTCATTGGATGTATAACACATCTACATTCTAATCTAGTAATATTTTCTTTATATACCTCATTTAACAATATTACTAAAAATGTCATATCATAATTTAAAGTAAGTCTACTTATATTTTTATATGTTTCTTGTAATTCTTTACATAATCCACAATAACACTCTCTATAATATTTTTTATCATCTTGGCTAAGTAACTCTGTATTTGTGACTATATTTCCAAACATTTTATTCCTCCATTTTACTATGTCATATAGATTTATGAATTTTAAAAAGCTAATTTATCCATCTTAGAAGACAAACTAGCTTTATGGTCATAATTAATATACTATTTCTGTTTATTTAACTAATGAACTCCCACACTTAGAACAAATCGTATTATTTCCAGCTCTTTGTGTTCCACAATTTGGACAATATGTAAATACATCATAAGTATTATTACTACTATTAGCAGTATTATCCATATTCTTCTTATTAGCAACATTGTTTGCAATTGTTGCTCCAATAGCAGAACCAACTAAAGCACTAATTCCTATTTTTAAATACGGATGTCTACTTGCATAATGTCTTATTGGATACATTTGTGGATGTGGTCCATGTATTGATGGTCTTGGCATATGTGCTCCATTAAATCCTGGTCCTCTTCCCATTGGTCCTGGCATAAAAATCACTTCCTTTATATTTACATAATAATTTATCAGTTAATTTTTAAGTTGTCAATATATTTTAAATTGAATTCACGAAACTTTCACACTTTTAATAAAACAAGTAGCCTTTTAGACTACCTGTATATTCTTCATTTTATTTTTATATTCTACTACATTGTTCTATAATTATTTTTATCTGCTCTTTCATCTAATTCTCTATCAAACTTTTCATTAGTATAAAACCAATCTGTTTTCTTATCTTTTGGATGTAATTTTCTACTTTTGTCCATAAGTAAATCAAGCATTATTGCAATAGGAAGTATTATTCCTATCAATGAAACAAATAAATTCATATATAAGTTTATATCTATTGTTTCTAAAGCACTAATTAAACTTTGTATGTTATTTACTATATCGGTTCCAAAATATAATCCGTAAGCAAGTAAATAAATCAGTCCTCCTACCAATTTTCTCTTAACGATTAATATAATGCATACTAATACTACAAATAATAAAATTATTTCCATTTGCATATTAAGTGGTTCTAGGCCTCCAAAATCCCAATCCAATTGTGCTGCCAATGCAATTATAATTCTAAGTATCCAATACATACCCATAAACATTACTAATATCCATGTTGAAAAATTTTTCATTTGTATTGCACCTCTTTCATTTTAAAATAAGGCAAAGTAAGAATGTTACATTCTTTTCCTTCACCTTCTTACTAATTTTTATAACTTTTTTTAATAAATTTGTATTTTTAGTCTACAAAATCAAAATCATCTTTAAATTTTTCTTTAAAAATTTCAAATACTTTATTTAATGTATCTTCATCTTCTATACTTACATATGATTCCTCGTCAGATTCTTCATTGTCATTATCCTCTATTTTTAGGATAACTACTTCTCCTTCTTCTTCTTCACCTTCTTCAGTTACTGGTAATAGTACTACATATTCTTCGTCATCTAATTCAATTAAGTCTAAAAATTCAAATTTAACCTCATTTCCATCTTCATCATTTAAAACTAAAATGTTATCTAATTCTTCATTTTCATCCATATTTATTATTTTCTCCTTTCTTTTTTTTTTATTTTAATTTAAATTATAATAACAAAATCAACTATTTTTTAACTTATTTAGATAAGTTTCTAAAATATATACTGCAGATATAGTATCAACTATATCCTTTTTTTTATTCTTTTTAACATCTAAAAAATTCATTGTTCTATGAGCTTCAACAGTTGTTAGTCTTTCATCTATTGTTTCAATTTTCATTTTATTATATTTACATTTTAATTTATGGATAAATTGCTCTGTTATCTTAGCTCTTTCTGATATAGTTCCATTCATATTTAACGGCATTCCCACAACAATTGTATCCACTTCATATTTCTCAAAAATTTCATCTAACTTTTTAAGTATAACTTTATCAGAACCATTTCTCTGAATAGTCTCTAATCCTTGAGCTGTTATATTTAATTCATCAGTAATTGCTATTCCAACTCTCGCTTCTCCATAATCTATTCCTAATATCCTCATATTACTTTTCTAATCCTATATATTTTTTTACCATTTTTTCTAGTAATTCATCTCTTTCAATTGTTCTTATTTTGTTTCTTGCATCATTATGACTTGTAATATATGTTGGATCCCCTGATAAAATGTATCCTACTATTTGATTTATTGGATTATATCCTTTTTCTACTAATGCTTCATATACTTCTTTTAGAATTTCTTGACATTTAGTACTTTCTTCTCTTTCCACTTCAAAATTCATTGTTTTGTCAAATTCCATAGCAATAATCCTCCTTTACATTATATATTTGTTATGTCACTCTCATTTTGATCTGCATTATCTAAATATTCTTCAAGTTTCTTTAACACTTCTTCTAGTCCTGTTCCCTTATAATAAGATGATATAACAAAATTTAATCTTGGTATAGCAATATCTATTGTTGCTTCTTTTGCCATTTTCTTTTTAGAATTCACTTCCAAATTTAAAGATTGTATTTCTTCTTCTGTTAAATGTATTTTCATTGTTTCTATTTTATCTTTAATGTCATTTAAGAAATCAGCAACAGAATTTGTTTCTACTCCTGAAAAAGCAATAACAAATTTAGGTCCCATATATCTTACAAATACATATTCTTGTGATAGATTATCTTTCACATAATTGCTTATTTCTGTTATAACTTTATTTCCTAGTTCTCTAGAATAATCTTTGTTTATTTGCTGTATATTAATTATTTTAAACATACAAATTGTTGATACAGTATGTTGATCTATTATTTTCTTTCCTTCACCATATAAGTATTCTTCAGAATATAAACCTGTAAATAAGTCTTTTCTAACTATTGACTCTAATGTTTTCTGATGTACTGTAGTTCTTAATACTGAAACAATATTTTCTTTAATAACTTCTAACACTGTGGTATCAACATTATCAAAATCATGTTGTGTTCCACTTTCTAGTATCCAATACCCTATATATACATTTTCTATATATAAAGGGAAAAATATAGCAGATTTTGCCCTTCCAAATTCTGTCTGTTGATATGGAAGCCTTTCTTTATCGTTATTTACTGTTACATATTTTGGAGTTGCTGATTCAATACTATCCTTAAATAAATCTAATTCATGTAAAGATCTTAGTGAATCCCAATGTTTTTTATCAACGTTTGATGCTTTTACTTGATATTCCGCACCATCAAATACTACTATTGTAGAATATTTTATTTCATACCTTTCTATTAGAACATCATTTATTTTCTTTATTTTTTCTTCTACTGTTGATGTTTCTCCAATAGCATTCATAAAATCTTGCACTACATATAAATTAGTAATTTTTTGATTCAAATTTTTAAATTTTCGTATTTTTTTGTGTATTGTTACATTATAGAATATTAGTCCGATTACAATTAAAACTAATATGACAACTACTGCTATAATCACTTAGATTTTTCCTCCTTTAGTTTAAAATTTATTTCTCATCTGATCTAATGTTGCATTCATATTTGGTGAAAATGTATTTGTGTCTTGATTATTTGCATATCCTTTTGCTGTTGGCGGTTTATAACCAGTATTATTTAGTTGATATACCATATTTCCTAATGCTTTTAATGATTGCATAAACATTTTTGAGTATCCTTTTAAAGAAATATTACAATTAATAATACCTTCTAAATATTTCACATATATTTCTTCTTCAAAAGGTATTGATATATATTTTACTGAATCTCTATCAAATAATTCTGTCATAAATGACATTGAAGGATCATTATAAAATGCAATACCACCTATAAATGTTTTATCTGTTACTCCTTTTATTTTTACTGCTTTATTTAATACTATCCTTAATTTATTTTGATCAAGAATATTTTTAGTTTTTAATTCTCTTAAAAAAGCTGTCAATGGTTGTATTGTTAATATATCCATAGTTTGTATCAAATAAGTTTCTTGTGATTGCTCAAAATATCTTAAAGGTGTGTCAAAATCTGTATCAATCAAAATCAAAGAGTGATTCTTTAATAGAGTTTCTAGAATTTTATCAACATGTAAAAACTCTTCTCCTTCGTCTGGTAATGATGTATATACTGTCAGATTTTTATTTACAGGTATTCCATTAGCTATACCATTTACTAAGCCTTGAACTGAATGAGTTGCTATATCTCTTAAACTCTCTTCATTATTTGTATATATATAATAAGCATTTTTATTTTTTGTTGTATCTAATATAGCTACATTAACACCAGATGTTGATAATAATTCTGCCAAACTATTCACTATAAATGATGTTCCATTTTTACCTGTTCCTACGAATGTAACTATTTTTTTATCTGGCGTTAATAATCCTGATAAATCTATTGTTTCTGTTTTTATATATTCATTTGTTTTTTGCGATTCTCTTACTATATTATTTGTTATATAATTATTTGAATTTTTATATTCATCTTCTTCATCTGAAAAATTACTATAATTATTAAAGTCATTAACTTCACTGTCAAAGTGAGCATTATTTTCATCATATTCTTTTTCTTCTGAAAGTCCTGGTAGTATAATTTCTGCTTTATCTATAGAATCCTGAGATTCCTGTTCCAATCCTGGTAAAAAAGACATACTTTCTTCTTCTTTTTCTATTTCTTTAGTAACTTCTTCTTGTACAACCGGTACAGGATTTTTTCTAGGTCTTCCTCTTCCTCTCTTTACAGGTGTCACATTTGTTCCTTCATTAGAATCTGGAAGTGGATTTTTTCTAGGTCTTCCTCTTTTTTTCTTTGGTGGCTCTTCTACTACAGGTTCTTGCTCAGGTTGAATAATCTCTATTTCTTCAAATTGTTTTTGTTCAATATCATAATTTGGTGTTACTTGTACTTTAGGTTCTTCATTTGAATCTTCTACTTGTGGTACACGTTTTGTTCTAGACAATTTTTTTCCACTGCTCATATTTACAGAAGAAGGAATTACTACAGGTCTAGACATTTCTTTTTCTTTATTTTTTGGCATTAATAATTTTTCACTTGGACCTTCTTCTTTTTCTTTTTGTGTCCTCAATTTATTAGATACACTATTATTAAAAGACATTATCTGTTGATATTTTGGTGATCTTTCTTCTAATACTGCTCTTACGTTTAAAGGCAAAAATTTACCTATAATTCTTAATTGCGTATCATTATATTGAGCTGCTATATTATCAAAACTTTCTAAATATTTATCTTCATTTTTTCCTAATCTTTTATAATGAGCAAGTATATTTTGAATTTCTATCTCACTAACGTCATTTTCTTTCTCACTTTGGTAATTTACATCTTCTGAATCTATTTTATAATAAAGTTTAGCGTCTTTTTTAGAACGTGGTCTATTTATTAACTTACATACTTCTTCCACGCTTCTATCTGTTCCGATTAAAGCATCATATATTCCAATACCAAAAAGTTTCACAAGCATTTCTTCTGATTTTACTCTTCTATCAGAACATATTAAAATAATAGGAATATCATTTCCTTTTACATTTGATGCTTCGTCACTAATTTCATCTAATCTTTCAAAAATAAATTTATCTATTTGATCATATTGCGTATGTGTAAAAGCTTCTAATTCCTCACTTATAACAACTCTATCATAAGTTTTGTCTTTTTGTAATTCTTTTAGTATTGCATTGAAGTAATAAACATTTTTATATGAAATAATTTGTTTATATTCTCTTTGATATCTCTTCACTATTGATTCTGAGATTTCTTCATTACTTACAGCAAATAGTACTTTCATTTGTTACCCCCTTCCAAATTTTACAAACACTGCAAATGCTAGTGGTAATATTTGGCATATAATTAATATTGTTACAAATGTAACTATTAAAGCCATCCCTTTTTCTAATGTATCTAGCTTTCTGATACCAATTACATACTGATGTATAGCTCCTATAGCGATTCCCAGAAAACATAGTGGTATACTATAAATTCTAACTAAATTTAATATATATGCAACTAATCCATATATATCAGATCCATATTTTTCTTGATAGTCTTCTAACGATTTAGCAACATTATCTTTTATTTCAATTATCTTACTTTCTGTTTCTTCATCTATTGCTTGTTCTGCTGCATAAACATTTGACACTACCAAAAATGCTCCAATTATAATTACAAATATAGTAACTATTAATAGTACCTTTTTCATATTTATTTAGGCCCCTTTCTAAAGTCTTTTGGCATTTTTTTCTCTTTAAGCCTTATACCTCTATATCATACAATAAATTATAAAAAATATCAAGAATTTTTTACAATTTATTGTATAAATATTCCATATAGCTATATACTGTATTCGCCCAATTCTTATCAGTCGCATATTTTGTATTTACTCCAGTTAAAGTAGATCCATTATAATATTTTCCTGACGCTGTTTCTCCATCATAAATAGATGTTCCAGCTGGATTTAAATAATATTTAACAAATACTCTTGCAATTAAGTCTATACTCTCAGAATAGTTTGTAAACTCATATGCACTACTATATGCACTTGAATCATATGCTCCATATCCAAATAAATTATGTTTTTCTATTGATATTCGTGATGTTCCCCATCCACTTTCATGTATTGCTACTGCTGCAACAAATACTCCATTTATATTATATTGTTCTTCTATATAATAAAAATATTCTGCATTATCTTGCATAACATTATTTGTGTCTTTACTATCTGTTAAAACTTTTTTAAATTGTTCTAAACTTAATCCACTTGGTTTATTTAGTTGCATATCAAAACTTAGTTTTGTTATGGTACTTGTCTCAGATGAAGACGATTGCTCTTCTTCATAGCTTTCATTTGAATTTATATATGTAGTATTTTCTGATTTTATATATCCTCTTGCTCCAGAACCATTAATTTGATACCAATCACCTTGTATTGATAATATACTTAGTTCATCACCTTTAGTTAAAGTAGCAACTTTAGTTGAATCATCATTTGGCTCTGACATTATACTTGCTCTATCTGATGTTACATATACTGTATCTCCTACTTTTACTTCATATGTACTTTTTCCACTCCCTGTACCTATTTCTACTATTTTATTTACAGATGCTTTTGTTATTTTACTACTTATTTGTTCTTCTGATACTAATTCACCATTTTCATAGACTCTTTTTGTTGTTACCTCTTGGATTCCATCTCTTCCTTCTTGTACAACTTGCATTATACCTGTTGGAAGTTCTGAATTTTCAGTATATTTTGTTATGTATTCTATTTCTATTTCCTCTGTTACATATTCGTCTGTTGAACTATTTTCAGTATTTGCCACTATTAACTCATCTAAGTTTATTTCATTTGCACTACTGATATTTACTTTAATATCGGAAGTATCCTCATTTGTTTCTTTAGCTAGTACTTCTCCTTTATTGAAATAACTGTAGCATACGATTAAAAATATTGATATAATAACAACTGATAAAAATATTATTATATTTTTTAATGATACTTTTGTTAATTTTCTTTTTTTATCTTTTGCTTTCATAATATCATATCACCTATTATAATTTTACATTTTTACTGTTTTTTTGTCAATTAAAATTACTGTAAAATAGCTTTAGAAACTAAATTGTAATATATATTTAACATTTCTGTAATAAATCTATATTTATGTTTTTTTGTTTTGTAATAATTATTTTTTTGTGTAATACAATATTAATAGTATCCACTATTTTGTCAAATAGTTTTTATTACTACATATTATAAGTGAAAATACTTGATTTTATATTGTTTTTATAATATTATATAGGTGTTTACAAAGGAGGAATTCATGAAAAGAAAAAATAAAAGAAAAGCTAATAAAAGAAAAAGGTTAAATATAGAAAATATAGATAGAAAAAAATTAATTTTAACGATTATTACAATTCTATTATTTATAGTTGTTTTTCTACTTTGTTACTTAATTTTTTATAAATATGTATTAAAAAAGAATTTTGAAAACTCTATTCTTGACTTTTCTAGCAAAAACGAAGAAATAATTTTTGAAATTAATAATGTAACATTTTTTAGCAGTTGTGATGCAAAAAACAAATCGGCATCTAGTAGTAATTATACAATAGAAAATTTATACCAATATACAGATATGGCATTTTTTATAACAAGTCCTAATGAGGAAAAAACTCTAGAAAATACATTAAAAAGTGTATATATAGATAATATTCAATATACAAAAGTTCCTACCTTAGGAGAAACAAGTTTATATTATAAAAATATTTATAATTTTGCTTCAAGTGATATTGTAGATTCTAATTTGATTACTGATAGATTAGACTTTACTATAACATCAGAGGATGAAGCAAATTTAGATACACCTACACTTTATAATAATTTAGCCAATCCAATTGTTTTAAGTTATGTGAATAGCAATATAAAAACAGATTATACTATAACAGATACAAGTTCACCAATAACATATGATGGTACTTTGTTAAAACAGTGCAATGTATTATTAAATTCTATAAGTTCTAGCTTTTCTTTTGATATATATATCACAAATAATCTAGACCAAGAATTTAAAACTACTGTATATATAAATATTCCATTGGAATCAGATGAAGAATCTATTTATGATGGTAGTGTTACTTTAAAAGAAGATACTAATTTTATTTTTTATCGTTATCAATAATAGGAGGTTAATATGAAAGAGAATTTAACAATAGCAGAACAATTAAAGAAGAAATATCATAAAACTGAAGAAGTAACAAATTTAAAAGATCTGTTATACCGTTCTGGAAATATTTATCGTAGTAGAACTGCTTTTAAATTAAAAGATGAAAATAATAATATAAAAACTATTACATATGAAGAGTTTAAAAATGATGTTATTTATCTTGGGACAAGCTTATTAAAAAATGGTTTTCAAAACAAACGAATTGCTGTTATTGGTAAAAACTCTTATAAATGGTGTGTATCATATATGGCAGCAACAATAGTTGGTATAGTTGTTCCAATTGATAAAGAATTACATTCTAATGATATTATCAATTTTATGAATGTATCTCAAACTGTATGTATTTTAGGCGACAAGAAAAATTTAGATTCTGTTTTAGATAATATCTCTAAAATAGAACATCCTGATACTTTATTTATTTCTTTTGAAGAAAAATTTGATAGTTTTAGAGACGAAGGTAAAAAACTATATTTAGCAGGTTTTACAGATTTTGATGATATAAAAATTAATCCTGATGAACTTCGCATTTTACTTTTTACATCTGGAACTACAGGAACTGCTAAAGGTGTATGTTTATCACAAAGAAATGTGTGTTCTAACTTACTTTCAACATATGGAATTGTAAAAGTAAAAAGAAGTGATTTGTTCTTTTCTATTTTACCTTTACACCACACTTATGAATGCACATTAGGATTTTTACTTCCAATATATAGTGGTGCATCTATTTGCCATTGTGAAGGTTTACGCTATATTGTAAATAACATACAAGAATTCCATCCTTCTGTTATTTTATGTGTTCCTCTATTACTAGAAAATTTACATAAAAATATTATTAAAAATGTTAATCGTGGATTACCTAAAAAATATCAAAAGGAAAATAATGAAAACCCATTCCCTGATTTACCTTTCTTCTTAAAGAAAATTGTAAGAACAAAAGTTAAAAATACTTTAGGTGGAAGATTGCGTGTATTTATTGTTGGTGCAGCTAGTGTTAACCCTAACATTCTCTCTGATTTTAGAGATTTAAAACTAAATACACTTCAAGGATATGGATTGACAGAATGTTCACCTTTAGTCGCAGGGAATACTGATTTTTTCCAAAAAGATGATGCAGTAGGTCTCCCTATTCCTGATGTAGAATATAAAATTCACAATCCAAATAAAGAAGGTATTGGTGAAATTATTGTTAAAGGTCCAAATGTTATGCTAGGATACTATGAAGATGAAAAGAAAACTAAAGAAACAATTGTAGATGGTTGGTTTCATACAGGTGATTTAGGTAGAGTCGATGAAAATGGTTACTTATATATTACAGGTAGATGCAAATCTGTTATAGTTACTAAAAATGGTAAAAATATCTACCCAGAAGAAGTTGAATATTATTTAAATGATAACCCTCTTATTTCTGAATCTTTAGTTTTAGGGATACAAAAAGAAAATGATGATGAGACATATATAAATGCTCAAATTTATCCAAATATAGAAGCAATAAAAGAATATTTAAAAGGAAGTGTTCCTACAAAGGAAGAAATCGGAAAGTTGATTTCTGATGTAGTTTCAAATGTTAATAAAAAACTACCTAATTATAAACATATTAAAAATTTTGTTATTCGTGACAAGGAATTTGAAAAAACTACTACCCAAAAAATTAAACGTTATGGTGATAACATGAAAATAGATAATGACAAAGATTAGTAAATTTCTTACTAATCTTTTATCTTTCTTCATCATGTAAAAATCTATATGATTCCATATCATTATATATTTTTTCTATTCTTCTTGTCTGTCTTCTATATTCTTTAACTAATTCACTTTTTTTCCTTTTATTAGGAGATATTAACTCTTTTAAAAGTCCCTCAGATACCAGATAATCTACCATATTTATACTATCATTTAAATTTTCAAAATTTTTCTCTCCTATTAAATCAAATAAACTTTGCATATCCCCCGTTATTCTTGCTCTAACTATTTCGTCTTTATATCTTTTTACAAATGGCAATAACAAATTCTTAATTATGCCAACAATACTCGCATTTAGGAATACATTATTTGTTAGTTCTTTTGGTTCTAACATATATATGTCTCCACTATGTAAAAATCTTGTAGCTCTTATAGCAAATATATCAGTTATATTTCTGTTTAATATTTCGTATTTTCTTTTTCCTTTCCTATATGGATTTGATTCCTCACTATTATCAAAACCACTTCTTAACTTTCCATTATCACCTATTGGATGTGTTTCTATTACATAGCAATATTCACGTAATAATGATAAATCTTGCACCCCTCCACACTTAGGATATATGAAAATTATTATAGGACTCTCAATATTTTTATCAATGTATAAACCCCTTTTCTCACTTCTAAATACGTTTCTTAAAATTTCTTCATTTGTTTCTGTTTCACCCATATACTTTAAAATATTTTTAAATTCTTTACTATTTTCTGGTTCTTCTTCTTTTTTTACTTCATCTATAGCTTCTCTATATGGTTCTAATGTCTCTTCATAATCTCCAAATTCATCTAGTAATCTATTATATATCTCATTATAGCCTTGTATTCTAGCATAACTCTCTCTATATTTATCCGTCTTCTTAAATTCTTGAAACTCTTCTTCTGTTACAATTTCTCCTTCTCCACCTAGCAATAAATTTATAAATTTTATTTGATTTTTCACTATTTCATTCTGATAATTAGGATTTCTCTCTATTACATCTTTATCAAATGCTCTTATTCCTACCATATTACTTTTTCCGAAAACCTCATAAAACCCACTATATCCACCAATGTATTCTGTTATTAAAGATTCTAGTACTTCTGGTACTTCCTCTGAATAACTTTTTATTCTATAAATATTTGTATCTATTCCTATTTCCTCTAAAAATCTAACAGATAATTCTTTTTGTTTACATCTTTCTAAAAATTTTATATATTCTTCTATACTATTTTCTGTATGATATGTAAAGAATTTTGTTTCTCTAACTCTTTTTTCTATAATTTCTCTATATTGACTTCCAAACATTTTTGTATAGACATCCATTATATCTGGTAAATATTCTTCTATATCTATATTTAACATATTCTCTTTTTCCTCCCGTATATTGTTATTAACATCATATAGGGTTATTAAAATAATATCAACATAATTTTAGTATTTTTTATATTATACTTTTATACAAAAA
>CAZQTH010000034.1:15226-16406 GCA_964596175.1 uncultured Clostridium sp.
TATCCAAGTTAAGCATGTATATCCTATCATAACAAATTGGTCTTGAATAAAATGATTTTCGAAGAATAACTCATATATTAATCCAGCAGAAGTTATCATCATAATAATAAGATTTATTATTCCATGCATACGGTTATCTACCATCTTTTCGGTTATGGATTTTACTTTTTTTGGAATCTACTTTACTTTTCAATGAATCTTTGATACGAAATCAGAAGATGAAAGAGTTTCAAAATACTCAAACATTTCGGTGATTTCGGAATCGAAACTATTAACAATAACCTTACTTACAAGAGTAGCAAGAAACAATGCTCCATAGAACCAAACTATTAGAAATATAAAAAAAGAACCCTCTTACGAGGGAAAGAAATATTTTTCTTTTTAGACGAAAAGTACTACACAAATTCCATTATAGCTATAATATTAAGTAGAAGGAAAACGATTATATAAATTTCGGCAAGGCGATCAATACTTCTAACTTTTTCTCCACAAGAAATTCTCATTCCCACTCTGATACCAAAACAAACTAACGCCATTCCTACAAATAGTATTCCCACCTTAAACAAAAACTTGTTATTATCAATAACTATTAGATTTACGGACATTAGAATAATGTAAATAAAAATTAGTACCATTGCTGTGATTCCATACGAATTATAGATTTTCTGTTCCTTTTCGTCCATTTTTACTCCTCTCTTTTATTGTTGTTTTTACTTATATATGTTAAACTAAAAAGTTAGAGGATTACCCCTCTCACTAATTAGTGATAGCTGGATAAACGACACAGGACTTGCCTATATCAGTTATATTATATTATATAATCAATGTAGTTTTCAAGTCCAACATTGAATTTGTCGTGTCAATTTTCTATCTATACTGTAAGATAATTCATAATAAAATATATATGATAGAATAAATGGATTTATTTTATCTTTAAACTCCATTCATCCAATTAAATAAGTTATCCATCAAACTAGGTACTAATCTATGTGGTGGATATGTAATACAGGAAAAGTTATTTCAAATGTTTTTGAGACAAAAAAAGAAGTAGTCTCTGCCTAAAACTACTACTTTTTAAATCTGTACCTTAATAATAATTTTTTGGTATACATTATCGTTTGGTGCCTTGAAGTGGAATCGAACCACTGACACAGGGATTTTCAGTCCCTTGCTCTACCAA
>CAZQTH010000035.1:0-15613 GCA_964596175.1 uncultured Clostridium sp.
AATACACTTTATTTTACTAAAGTGTAGCTCTCTCTCTCTCTCTCTCTCTCTCTCTTACAGTCCCAATGGTTTTAGCTTTTAGCATAATTTAGTTTCACTTCCTCTTTTCATTTGTATTTTTATTATATATTAGTTTTTTATTTATTTCAATCATAATTATATTACATTTTGGTTACATTATAGTTTTTTCGTATTTTATTCTTTAAAATTTAAACCTTTCTTATTTCTTATTTTAAATCTTTTCTTTTTATCAGGAAAAATTAGAAAACGAATTTCTCTAAAAGAATTAAAATCTCCTTGACTTAAAGTATTAATATAATCTGCTATTTACATTTTTTGTCAATACAAAAAAATCTATTTTATTTTCAGTAACACATTTTTATAAAATTCATAAGATATATCATACAAAGGAAACAACAAAAGAAAACATATTGTTAATTGGAAGGGGGTTTAGACTATGCCAGAGAACAGAGGATGCGGTGGATTCGGATTTGGTGATGATTGTTGCTGGATTATAATCCTTATTTTATTAATTTGCTGCTGTTGTGGTGGTAATAGAGGTGGATGTTGCTAATCCTTCCTTAGAAAATAAAACGTACTACAATTTTATAACTTTGTAGTACGTTTTTATTTACCTTTTATTTAAATCTCTTTCCTCTATGTTTTTTCCTTGAAGCTCTTTCCTGGTCATGATATGAATTATCATAATCGTCTAAAAATTGTTTCCTTGCTGCTTCTTTAGTCCATGTTCCAGTTTCTTCATCACTATCAACATCATCTTCTTCATAATCATCATTGTCATTTTCATAATCATCATCATTTAATCCTGAATATGGAACTGTATATTCTTCTGCCCATGCCTTATTTTTTCTATGTCTAACAATTAATGAAATTATAATTATTAAAACAATTACCGCTACTGCCACTCCAATAATTATCATATTTTTTTGCTCTTCTTGTCTTCTTTGTTCTTCTTGTTCTCTTGCAATAGCTTCTTCATCTATTAAACTTTTATTTACAGTTACTTGATATGTTGCAACATTTTCACCATCTTCATCTGTAACTAGAATTGTGATAATATTTTCTCCTTCTTGTAAATCATCATTTCCTGTTATTTCTACTATATATTCTGAATCAGTCGCTGTTGCTTCTACATCTATCTGTGTTTCTTCACCAATATATTTTGCAGTATATTCATAAACAGATGTACTAAATGTTGGTGATAATTCTAAATCTCCTATTGTTAGTGAAGCTAGTCCATCCCCTACTTCTTCTGTTGTTTCAGTAGTTGTACTTGAAGATGTACTTTCTCCTCTTGTTACATTAATAGTATAGGTTTTTTGAGTTCCATCTTGTGCTGTTACTACAACTGATAATTTATTTAGACCTTCTTCTAATGTTTGTGTTCCTAATCCACTAACTTCTGCATTACTATCTTGTGCTGTTCCATATACTTCTACTTCTTCTACATCATATGGTACTGTAACTTCATATGTAGTCGTTCCTATTTTAAACCCTGTAAAATCATATTCAGTCGGTCTAATACCTAACATTGATAAATTAGCATTACTTGATTCAGTAGAAGTAGTTGTAGTTGTTCCACTACTTGTATTATTTGAACTGTTTGTAACGCTTTCTGTTGCTGCTAAATATTTTACTCTTTCTGCTTTTTCTAATTTGACAGAAGTTGTATATATTAAACTTGCATAACATATTACACTTATTAATAACAAAGCAATTATAACTAAAATTAGATTTCTTATATTTTTCTTATGACTATTCATAACAGCCCTCCTCAATTTTCCTTAGTTTGATATTTGCATTATATCATTTTCGATTTTTTTCGTCAATAAATTTTACAATATTACAAAATAAATCCAAAAATAAATTTTTATGAAAATATTTGTTTTTATTTCTTTTAATGATATAATTAACAAAAAACTTATAGGAGGACAATTTAAAATGATAGAATTACTTGCTCCTGTAGGAGATTTTGAATGTTTAAAAGCCGCTGTTCAAAATGGTGCAGATAGTGTATATTTTGGTTCTGGCTTTTTTAATGCAAGAACATTTGCTCACAATTTTAATGAAGAAAATCTAAAGAAAGCTATTGAATACGCAAGAATTAGAGGTGTTAAAACAAATCTTACATTAAATACTCTGATAAAAGATAATGAATTTAATAATGCTATTATTCTCGCTTCAAAAGCATATGAATATGGGATTGATGCAATTATAGTTCAAGATTTAGGTTTAGCTACTAAATTAATTGATTTGTTCCCAGATTTACCGATACATGGAAGTACTCAAATGACCGTGCACAATTTAAATGGTGCTTTAGAATTACAAGAATTAGGTTTTAAAAGAGTAATTTTAGCAAGAGAACTTTCGTTAGATGAAATAACATATATTTGTAAAAATACTGAACTAGAAATAGAATGTTTTATCCATGGTGCATTATGTATTTCTTATTCTGGTCAATGTTTATTTTCTAGTATGTTGGGCGGACGTTCCGGAAACAGAGGAAAATGTGCTGGTCCATGTAGACTACCTTACAGTTTATTACAAAATGATAAAATTATTGATTCTGGTTATTTGTTAAGCACAAGAGATTTATGTGGCTTAGACTACCTTCCTGAACTTGTAAATTCAGGAATTAAATGTCTAAAAATTGAAGGAAGAATGAAATCACCAGAATATGTTGCAATAGTTACTAGAATTTATAAAAAATATCTTGATTTGGCTTATTCTAAAGAAGAATACAAAGTCTCACCTAAAGATAAAAAAACATTAATGCAGGTATTTAACCGTGGTATGACATCTTCTGGACATTTAGATAATACCGTTAATAAAAAGCTTGTATATAAAGAGAAACCAAATAACATGGGATTATATATTGGAACTGTAAAAAAATACAATAAAGCCAAAGGATATATTACATTAGAATTAGAAGATAAAATTGAAATAGGAGATACTGTTTCGATTGAAAACCGTACTGGTAGTTATAAAATTTCTGAACTTATGGAAAACAGTAAAAATATTAAAGAAACAAATATAGGTCAAACTGTAACAATTGGAAGAATTAAGGGAAATATTCAAAATGGATTTAAAGTTTACAGGTTATCTTCAAAGAAACTATCTAAAGAAGCTAAAGAAAGCTATCAAGGAGAAAATAGAAAAGTTGCTTTAAACTGTACTGTAACAATAAAAAAGAAACACCCAATTTCTATACATGTAACTTCTTGTAGCAATTTAGAGTTATATAAAGATTTATCTGTTACTTGTAATTTAGATTACATACCTGGAGAAGCAAAAACAAAACCATTAAATAAAAATACAGTTATAGAACAGATTTCAAAAACATCTTCTTCTCCTTATTATTTTAAAAATATAAAAATAAATATGGATGATAATATTTTCTTACCAAGGTTAAGTATGTTAAATGAATTAAGAAGAACAGCTTTATCCAACATCGGAAGCATTGCACAAGCTAGGATTCACAGAAATATACCTGAAAATATTTCATATAAACTACCTAAAAAAGAAAATACTACTTTAACAAATATGAGAACACTGGCTAAACTTTCTAAAAATCAAAAACCTAGAATTTCCTTATTACTAAATTTATTAAACGAAAACTGGGATTATAATAAATTAGAAAATATAGATGATATATATATTCCACTAAAATATTTTACAAGTAAAAAATATGAATCTTGCCTAAAAACAATTAGTAAAAAATTTGACACTTATATTTATATGCCTACTATAGTAAAAGGAAACTATAAAAATTTATTTTTAACAAATGCAGAAATCGCAATAAAGAAATATAATATTCAAGGATTTGTTATTTCTAATATTTGTAATATTAAGTTACTTAATAGCTTATTTAAAGATTTAGATAAACATTTTAAAATAATTGCTAATTATACCTTTAATACATTCAATTCTTATACAGTACTAGAGTTAAAAAAATTAGGTGTTAGTAAATTCACATTATCACCAGAACTTGATAAAAATACTATAAATAGTATTTGTAATTATAACTATTTACAAAAAGAATTAATTGTTTATGGTAAAATCCCTCTATTACACATGAATTATTGTTTACTTGGAGAGGCAAATAAGTGCTATCCTTCTTGTAAAATGAGATGTGAAAATAATAACATATATTATTTAAAAGATAGATTAAATATGAAATTTGAAATTATGCCTGATAATATTCAAACAGTAACTACTATATTTAATAGTAAAACAACTTCTATCTCTCCAAAAAATTTCCAGATAGATTATGCAAGAATAGATATTTTACATGAAACCATCCCAGAAATAAATAAGATTATTAATACAGTGAAATCTGGTAAACATTTTCAGGGTAAAGAATACACAAGTGGTAATTTAAATAGGGAAATATAAATATAAGCTGTTTTTTGACTCAATATCAAAAAGCAGCTTACATTATTTGTTGGCTGCTTAATTTGATTATCAAATCCATATTATCATCCTTTGCTGCCTTATTTTTTCTGATTGCTCCACATTTTTTACATTTGAATATTATAACATAACCTTTTTTACCATCTATTTCTAAACTTACTGGTTCTAAGTCTCCGTCCACATTTTTCCATTCTGTCACCTGGTTTAATGTCTACATGTTTTGAATGTAAACAATATGGACAATGATTTCTAGAAGAATACACAAGTTTTGTAACTTTTTTTCCGCAATTTTCACATACAAATTCGTCATCATTTTTTACAAAATTTTTATTTTCCATTCTAATACTTAAAATCTCCTCCTCCCACAAATTCTTTTAATAATGAATTCGTTGGAACTTCACTTGCTGGTATGGATCTAATATATTTTAATATTCCAAGTAATCGCTGTGCTTCTGCATATTCATTATCGTTTTTTGTTATTTCTTCTAACATTGGTGTTGCTAAACCTTTTAATACTCCCAATTCGTAAATAAGTGATGTATTAAAAATTACATCTGCATCCTCTTGAAATGGAAATATATTTTCTACCTCTCCTCTTGTTACACTTGTCCATCCAGCTATTGTGTGTTTTGCTGTATAACCTCTGAACTGATAATCTCTTACAATTCTTCTTATTAATCTTACATCTGATGAAGATATTTTAGTATATCTATCCATATTCAAAACAGTTAAAGCACTAATATATATTTTAAATTTTTGGTCTTTTGGAATACTACTTGTTAATTTATCATTTAGACAATGTATTCCCTCTATTACTAATACTTCATCTTCTCTTAATTTCAATTTATTTCCTTTATATCTTTTTGTACCTTCTAAAAAGTCAAATTGTGGTATTTCAACTTCTTCACCAGCTAATAATCTAGTTAAATGGTCATTAAACAATTCTAAATCAATTGCTTCTATTGATTCAAAATTATAATTTCCATTTTCGTCTCTTGGTGTATCTTTTCTTTCAACAAAATAATTATCAACTGATATTGTTACTGGTTTTATTTTATTAATTCGAAGTTGTATCCCTAATCTTTGTGCAAATGTTGTTTTTCCTGATGATGATGGTCCTGCAATTAATATTATTTTTACCTTTCCACTTTCCGCTACTCTATCTGCAATGTCAGATATTTTCTTCTCATGTAAAGCTTCATCTATCATTATGACATCTTTAATATTTTTTTGTTTCACTGATTCATTTAACATATATACAACATTCATTCCAAGTATTTTGTGTAATTCATTATATTCATCAAAAGCCCATTTTAGTTTTTTACTTTGCATAATACCTGGTAATTTATAAGGATTTTCTATACTTGGATATCTTATTAAAAGTCCCTTGTCGTATTTTATAACATTAAATGTTTTTATTACTCCTGTTCTATTTGCCATAATTCCATAACAATAATTAAAATAATCTTCGCAAAAATACATAAGAATTCTATTATTAGACTTTAATTCAAATTGCAATGACCCTCTTTTTGTATTCTTTTCTTTAAAAAATTTCTCTGCTTCTTCTCTATTCATCGTTGTAAGAGTAATTGGTAAATCTTTTTCAACTATTTCTTGCATTTCGTTTTTTATTTTATCAATTATTTCATCTGTTACTTCTATATTTCCAATATCACAGTATATTGCATTTGCCATTTGATAATTCACAGTTGCTCTATTATCAGGAAATATTTTCTTTAGTGCTTTTGCAAAAATAAATATTAATGTTCTTCTATATGCTCTTAGTCCTTCTTTCATAGAAATATCTAATAATTTTATGGTTCCATTTTTCTCTATTTTCTCATTTAAGTCTACATATTCATTATTATATATTGCTCCAATAACAGTATATTTACTTTTTTCTATTTCATCTTTAAAAGCATCTGCTATTGTTCTCCCCTTCTCAATTTCAATTATTTCATCTTTAAATTGTATCTTCATTTTTTCCTCCTAAAAAGTAATTTGCTTTATTATTTTATATTAAAATCTCATATTAGTCAAATTTCATATTAAAGCCTTGTATGTCAAATTTAATATAATATAAATAGTATAAAATAGCCTTTTTAGTGAAAATTACTTTGTTTTCATTGATTTTTGTATCAATTGCAAATTTATGTAAAATATGTTATTATATATTTAGTTAATTATAAGTTCCTAATTTTAGGGAGGTTTCAACAATGTTGAAGCATGCACTTATTAATTCAGTTGGAATTGTTCTGCTTGCTCTTTTCTTCAGTTTGTTGCTAGTTGTTATTTGGAAAATCATTGTCCCAATAAAATTTATTATACTAATATTTATTATCTCATTTCTATTTAACATTTGGCAATATAGAAGAAAGGAAAATTAAAAGGAGTTACAATCCCAAAATGAGATTATGGTAATACCATTTTCTTATTATTAAAAAAGAAGTTTCATTAATATGGAGCTTCTTTTTCATATTTCCTTTTAAATTCGCATAAAATTAAAAAGAATTTATAAGGAGGATATTATATTGAAAGCAAGTTTTTATGTTGTTAAGATAAAAAGAAATATCTTAGCATTAATTTTCTTAGGATTTACTATGTGTTTGCTTATATTTTCTAGCTCTAATCTCCCCGCTGTAAAGTCTGGACTTACTCTATGGGCAACTTCTGTTGTTCCATCCCTTTTTCCTTTTTTTGTTTCTACCGAACTTTTAATGCATACAAGAATTATATATATTTTGGGAAATATTTTAAATAATTATATGAAGCCATTATTTAATATTCGTGGCGAGGGTGCTTTTGTTCTGATTATGGGGATAATTAGTGGCTATCCACTTGGTGCTAAAATTGCTTCTAATTTTAGAAAAAATAACATTTGTTCCAAAGAAGAATGTGAAAGACTTTTAAGCTTTACCAATAATTCTGGTCCTTTATTTATTGTTGGAACTGTTGGAATTTCAATGTTTGGAAGTTCTACAATTGGCATTTTGCTTTTAATTACCCATATTTTAGCTTGTATTAGTGTTGGTATTATATTTAGATTTTGGAAAAAGAATAAAAGTACAAATTATAATAGTATAGATTTCAAAATAAATAAGAAAAATGTTTCTTTTTCTAATTTAGGAGAAATTCTATCTGACAGTATTACAAGTAGTATTTCTACAATTTTGTTAATTGGTGGGTTTGTAGTTATTTTTTCTAGTGTTATTTCTATTTTAAAATCAAGTGGAATTATAAATATTTTTTCTACTTGTCTTTCCCCACTATTTAGCTTTTTTAATATTGATTCTTCTTTTATTAGTCCACTTATTTGTGGTTTTTTAGAAATTACAAATGGAATAAATAGTATTTCACAAATTGCATATAAAAAGATTTCTATTAACATTATTTTAACAGCATTTTTATTAGGCTTTGGAGGAATTTCAGTGCTTCTACAAGTTCTAAGTATTACATCAAAAACAGATTTATCTATTAAACCATATATATATGGCAAATTACTTCAAGGAATATTTGCTTCAGTTTATACATATATTTTTATTAATGTTATACCTTTTTTTAATTTTGATTTATAGGAGATGATTTTTTTGGAAAGAGATTTTAATACTAACTTTATGGATTATAACCAAAATATGAATGCAGATATGAATGATTTATATAAAGATCCTATGTTTAATCCAATAATGCAATATGAACAAGCTTTTTACTATTATCGCTATCTTTGTATGCAAATGGATTATAAAATTAAATGTAAAGAATATGAAAAAATGTTCAATAGTTCTAGTTCTTATAACCAAGATGTAAGAAATAATAGAAGACCTGAATAAATTTACTTTTTTTTCAAGATATTGTATAATAATATTATTGTTATATACACTAATATTAGGAGGTTAAAATGTCTAGACGGTTTTTGGATGTTTTTATGATTTCATTTTTTTTCAATATGATTATGATTATTATAATACTTGTACTAAGTTCATTTGGCATTAATGTAATCGTCAATATTGTTATAACACTATTTCTTGTTGCTATTATCTCTACATTTATTTCCTACATGATTTGTAAATTTCCTGTTGATGTACTTTCATACAAACTAGGATTTACAAAAGCAGGAATTGAATACAGAAAAACTCTAGTAAACATAGCAAAGTGTTTTGAGGATGAAACACATAAGCTTTATGATGAAATTGAAAATATTAATCCTGTATCATTAAATGATATATTTAGACGAATGTATTTATATGCATCTATAGATAGCAGAAATGAACTTATCGAAAAGCTTACAATTGCTTTTGATAAAATTGATGATTTTTCTAACGAAGATTTGAAAGAACTTGAAACATAATAACCTCAAATAGCTTGCAAAATTGCAAGCTATTTTTTATTTTAAAAAGAAATATGCAAGTACTATTATTCCAAGTATTATTCTATAATATCCGAAGACTTTAAAATTATGTTTTTTAATATAATTCATTAAAAATTTTATAATTGCTATAGAAACTAAGAATGAAACTAACATTCCTATCAGTAATACTGCCAATTCTATTCCTGTAAATCCAAAACCAAATTTAACTAATTTTAATAAACTAGCTCCTAACATTGTTGGAATTGCTAAATAAAATGTAAATTCAGCTGCATTTGGTCTTGAAAGGCCTATTAATAATCCTCCTATAATTGTTGCTCCTGAACGTGATGTTCCTGGAAATATTGCTGCAATTAATTGAAATACTCCAATTAAAAATGCATCTTTATATGTAATCTCCTCACTTGCTTCTTTTATTTTTGTTTTTCTATCTTTATTCCAATTTTCTATTACAATAAAGGCAATACCAAAAACAATTAAAGCAATTGCTATACATACTGGATTATAAAATAAGGCTTCAAAAACCTCATCAAAAAGTAAACCAATAATTGCTGCTGGAATACAACCAACTAATATTTTTCCCCATAAATTCATTATATCTTTGTTGAAATAAGATAATATTCCAGTTTTCTTAATTGCTTTTTCTTTATCTTTAGTAAATGGCCATATTTTCTTAAAATATATAAGTACAACTGCTAAAATAGCACCAAATTGTATAACAACTTGAAACATACTCCAAAAATCTGTAGAAACCTCATTAAATTTTATAAATTGTTCTGCTAAAATTAAATGTCCTGTACTACTGATAGGTAACCATTCTGTAATTCCTTCTATTATTCCAAATAAGCCTGATTTTAAAAGTTCTAATACCATAAATTTCGTCCTTCCTTTGTTTATTTTTTATATATTTCTTTTAATATGTTATATATTGTATCTTTTATAAATTCTGCTGTTGTGACTGGTGCTACTTTTCCTGGTAATGCTAGTGCCCATATTAACTTTAAATTTTTCTCTTTTGTTTCTTTTTTATCTATTCCCCCAGGATTTGACGCAAGATCTATTAATAAGCAATCTTCTTTTACATATTGTAATTTTTCTTTATTTAATATTAAATGTGGTACTGTATTTATTATAACGTCAAATTCTTCTAAATTTTTTCCTAAATCATTTATATTTGTTTCATTATAACCATATGCTCTAATCCATGCTAAATCTTCATCTTTTCTCGCAGCACATGTAACTTTAGCAGATAGACCTTCCATTTTTCTTGCTAAAACTTTTCCGATTCTTCCGAATCCTAATATTAACACTTTGCTCCCATGTATTATTTTAGTTGTATTTGCAATTGCAATTTCAATTGTACCTTCTGCTGTTGAAATAGTATTTAATACAGCAAGTTCTTCCCTTTTCATAATATCTATTATTTCAACATATTCATCATTTGCCATATTATAAACTTCTGGCAAAATACTTCCCGCAATCAATATTTTAGCATTTAAGTAATGTACAAGTTCTCTTATAGATATTTCTTCTTTACTAAATGGTGCATTAATATTTATTCCATTACTTGAAAAAGGTATTGGTCCAATTACAACCTCTACATTTTCTGGAACAGCTTTACTTAGTTTTTCTGTAAATATAATATTATTGTATTCTTTTAATTCCTCTGCTTTTTCTAATCCAAATGTGTATACTATGTTTCCTTCATCTGCCAACATCTTAGCAAGCTTAATTATTCGTAAATCTCCACCTATTATTGCAAAATTTCTACTCATAAAATCCCTCCTTATGCTTATTATATTGAGTTTTTAGAATTTTATGAGTACTTTTTTAATCTTGTCTTTCTTTTTGATTTATTTCGTTCATTGTTTCTATTTCTTTTTGTTCTGTTCTTTCAATTCTATTCTTTTTTAATAAATTAATATCATTATAACTTAGATGTCTTGTTATTTCAGCCATTTCCTCTAGGTGTTCTTTTACTTTTATTTCTTTTTTGCTTAATTTATTTATTCTTTCTTGATCATTATTTTCTAAATTAAATGGAATTGAAATTCTAGCCATAATTGGTATGAAGACTGGGTCTTTTTTAACTTTTTCTACAATTTTTTTACTATCAATATCTATTGCTGCATTAACATATTTTATAGCTACATCTTTATCATTTTTTATTAGTGATATTTTTGATAATTCATAATAACAATCAGCAGAAAGTTCTTCTTCGTTTACCGCTTCTAAAAACTTTCTTTTGGCTTCTTCTATATCTTTATAAATAAGTGCAATTTCTGCTAAATCATATTTTAATACATAAGCTAAAGTATTTATTTCAGCAGCTTTTTCATAACATGTTTTTGCACTTTGGAAATCATTTAACATCGTATATGCAATTCCTAAATTATAATTTATATCATAACTATATGGATTATATTTTAATGCTTCTTGATATACATTTACTGCCTCTTTATACATCTCTGTATCAATTAAAATATCTCCTAATAAGATAGATGCCTCATATGTATCTGGTTTTTTACTTAACAGATTAAATAACATTTCAGAAGCTTCATTTTTCTTGTCTAATCTATTTAGTAATTCAGCAACTTTATAATAAGAATCATAATCTTGTTTGTTAATATCTATAGCTTGTACATATTCATCAATTGCTTTCCTCATGCCACCTTCTTGTTCATATACTTCTGCAAGCATTTTATGAGCTTTATAGCTATTGGGATTTTTATTCAATAAAGATATTAATGCCTCTTTACTTCCTTTGTTATTGTTTAACATTTGACAAATTTTTGCTTTTATTAAATTAATTGTTTCATATAAATATATATTTCTTTTTTCTAATATAATAACTACTATTGGTATTATCACTGCTAAAATATATTTTAAAATTCTAAAAAATATATTTAAATTGATATCAAATAATACTTCTAAAAAATTGATTGATATTCCTATTGCTTCTAATACCAATATAACCACATAGCTAGTATCATTCTTTCTTATCATTCTAAAAAACATATATACAAATATAGCAAACGAAATAAATATAAATACTAATTGTTCAACTAGCATATTAACTTCTCCTTTTACTTTTTCATTTTTATTTTATTTCATTTTTTGTCTTTTGTCTAGTTATTCATATATACTTTGGTAAATTTTATAGTTTCTTAATATTTTTCTTACATAATTATTAGTTTCTTTATATGGGATATTTTCAATATCACTTCCATCTGCTTTTATTATTTCTTTTTCTATCCAGTTATCAACAGTTCCAGTTCCAGCATTATACGCAGCAACCGCAACTTCTTTGTTTCCATACTTTTCAAGTAATATTGATAAATATTTCGTACCAATATTTATGTTGTTTTGTACATTTGCTATAGATTCTTCTATATTTTCATCATCTAAATCAATTCCATATCTTGTTGCAATATCTTCTGCGGTTTCTTCCATAATTTGCATTAAGCCAATTGCATTTTTATGTGACACAGCATTTTTATTAAAATTACTTTCTGCTTTTATTACTGCAAAAACTAAATTTTCTTCAACATTATATTCACTAGCATAAATTGAAACTATTTCTTTATAAGTTTTAGGGTATATTATTTTTAGTATTTTACCTTTTAAAATAAAAACAAATACAATAACAAGTAAAATTATTGCAATAACAATAATTAGCTTTTTATTTTTCAACTTTGTTTCTCTCCTTTGAAATGGATGTTTCTTTTTGTTATTTACAATCATACCAATTGTCTGCTTCTGATAACTCTGCGACTAATGGTACTTTTAACGTTGTTGATGTTTCCATACTGTCTTTTACTATTTTTTGTATTTCTTCTTGTTCTTCTATTGGTGCTTCTATCATCATTTCATCATGTACTTGTAATACTATTTTTGATTTTAATCCCCTTTTTTCAATTTCTTTTAATACTTTTATCATAGCAATTTTCATTATATCTGCTGCTGTTCCTTGTATTGGTGTATTCATTGCTGCTCTTGATCCAAATTGTCTTACCATATAATTATTTGATTTTAATTCTGGTATATATCTTCTTCTATGGAATAATGTTTCTACATATCCTTTTTCTTTTGCTTCTTCTGTTATATTATCCATAAATTTTTTTATTCCAGAATATTCATTTAAGTATTCATCTATATATTTCTTTGCTTGTTTTCTTCCTATTCCTAGTTGCTCTCCTAAACCATAATCACTTATTCCATACACGATTCCAAAGTTAACTGCTTTCGCATTACTTCTTTGTTCTTTTGTTACTTCTTCAATTGGTGTTTTGAATACTTTTGATGCTGCTTGTTTATGAATATCTTGACCTTCTTCAAACGCATGTATCATATGTTTATCTTCTGATATTGATGCTAATACTCTTAGCTCTATTTGTGAATAGTCTGCATCTACATATACATATCCTCTTTCTGGTTTAAATACCTTTCTTACTCTTTTTCCTAGTTCAAATCTTGTTGGTATGTTTTGTAAGTTTGGTTCTGTTGAACTTATTCTTCCTGTTGCTGTAATTGTTTGATGGAAAAATGAGTGTATTCTGTTTGTTTTTGGATTTATATATGGTTTTAGTCCTTCTACATATGTTGAGTTTAATTTCATTAATTGTCTATATTCCAGTATTTGTTCTATTATAGGATCTTCTTTTTTTAGTTTTTCTAATACATCTACATCTGTTGAATATCCACTTTTTGTTTTCTTTATAACTGGTAATTTCATTTTTTCAAATAGGATTTCTCCCAATTGTTTTGGTGAATTTATATTAAATTCTTCTCCTGCCATTTCATATATTATTTTTGTTATCATATCTAGTTTTTCTGTTAATTCTTTTCCAAATGCTTCTAATTCGTCTTTATCTACATACATTCCATTCCATTGCATATTTGATAATACTTCTACTGTTGGCATATCTATTTTTCTAAAAAGGTCTAAACAATTTATTTCTTCCAATTTTTTTAAAGTTTTTTCTTTTATTTTACCTATACTATATACATATAAACAAGCTTTTTTCTTTTTTCTTTCTTCTATTCTTTTTTTCTCTTCGCTTTCTATATTTTCACTTTCAAATAGATTTATTTGTTTTACTTTTCCTTTGTTTTCTTCTTCTACACCTAATATTTCATCTACATATAGTTCTAAGTATTTTTCCATTAGGTTTTCTATTTTTAGTTTATTATCTGTTGAGTTTAATATGTATGATGCTATTGCTATATCATAATCTATTCCTTTTAAGTTTATTCCTTCTTGTTTTAATAATATATATATTTTACTTAAATCTATTCCTACTTTTCTTATATTTTCATCTTCTAGTATTTCTTTCAAATTTTTAATATCAGCTAAGTCCATATAATAAACTTCATTGCCCTCTTTATTATATACAGCTATTCCTTTTATTTTTTCTTTTATTATTTTTTCTTCATCTTCTATGTCTTCTGTTGAAAAGTAAAATATCATTTCATTTTTTTCTTTTATAAAATTTATTATTTCATCTAAATTTTTTTCTATTGTTTCATACAATTCTTTTTTTTCTTTAGTTTCTAAACTTCCTTCTTCGTTTAAATTAAATCTTTCTATATAACGATTAAAGTTTAATTCTTTAAAAATTTCTAAGATTTTTTCTTTATTCCATTCTTCTACTTTAAAGTCACTTAAATCATCTTTTATTGGTACTTTTGTATTTATTGTTCCTAATGTTTTTGATAGATATGCTAAATCTTTATTTTCTATTATTTTCTCTCTTTGTTTTCCTTTTAAATCATCTTTTCCTTCTTCTATTTTTTTATATAAATTATCAATTGTTCCATATTCTTGTATTAGTTTTAGGGCTGTTTTTTCTCCTACTCCTGGTACTCCTGGGATATTATCTGATGTATCTCCTTGAAGTCCTTTTACTTCTATTAATTGTTTTGGTTTTAGTCCATATTTTTCTTTTATTTTTTTTTCATCATACTCATCTGTTTCACTTTTTCCGCCTTTTGTATGAGGTATTCTTATTGTTACTTTATTTGTTGCAAGTTGAAATGTGTCTCTATCTCCAGATAATATTATTACATCTAGTCCTTGTTTTTCTCCATAACAAGATAATGTTCCTAAAATATCATCTGCTTCATAACCTTCCATTTCTACTATATCTATATTCATTGCACGTAATATTTCTTTTATTATTGGCATTTGCTGTGCAAGTTCTTCTGGCATTCCTTTTCTATTTGCCTTATATCCTTCATACATTTTATGTCTTTCTGTTGGTGCTTTTAAGTCAAATGCTACTACTATATATTTAGGATCTACATCTTCTAATAATTTAAATAATATTGCTAAAAATCCATATACTGCATTTGTATATTTTCCGTCTTTTGTTGTTAGCATCTTACTTCCCATTATTCCATAAAATGCTCTATTCATTATACTATTACCATCTACTAATACAAATTTATTCAAAACATTTTCCTCCTTAAAAATCTTTTTTATTATATCATAGTTTTTTTTGATTTACTACATACTTTTCCATTTTTTGAAAATTTTAAAAGCCTATAACAATTTACAGGCTTTTGTTCTTAATATTTTCTATTTTCCTTCTTTTTATTTCTATTTTTCTGTTTCTTTTATCTCTTTTATTCTTTTTCTTTCTTTTTTCCTTTTTTATTTTACTCTATACTTTATATTTTTATTTTAATTTTTGGCTTTGGACTATTTATAATCCTTCTAAATCTTCTACTGTATTCTACCGAGTTACTCTTCATGCTGCATCGCTATCCAGGTGCAAGTAGCTACTTGATGTAAAGTGTGGCACGACAACCGTA
>CAZQTH010000036.1:0-15254 GCA_964596175.1 uncultured Clostridium sp.
TTACAGAAGTATTAGAAAATATATTTAATAAAACATTAAGTACAGAAAATTGTAAGTTTAAACACAATTATACATTTACGATTTATATAGTAAGTCCAGATTATGCAATACAAAAGAGCAAAGAACCATGTATATTTACAGTAAATAAAAAAGCGATTGAAGAAAGTGATGTAAAAATATATTTTGCAAGTACAAAACAAGTAGAAGGAGATACTTATGAAGCAATAGGAACATCAAGACTATTTGGTGTAACAACAGTTGGAAATACATTAGAAGAAGCAAAAGAAAAAGCATATACAGCATTAGAAGGAAACATTAGTGATAATTTAGATTATAGAAAAGATATTGGAGAAATTTACGAACATTAAAAATTGTCCCATTGGTATTTGAGAGAAATTGGGGACGGAGTGATAATTTTTTGCTCCGTCCCTAAAATCATTATTAATTAGACACTAAAATGTCTCAAAAAACATCCCACTCAGCTAGGTATTAAAGTTTACCTGTTTCAAATTTCTTAATGACATTAACTAATTGAACTTTTTCAGCAGTTTGGATTCTATCTGCTAAAGTTTCGGGTGTATCAGTTTCTAAAACATCAACAACAGTCTGGCTTATAATATTACCTTTATCATATTCATTATTAACGTAGTGAACAGTTACACCACTTTGTTTTTCTTTAGCATTTATAACTGCTTTATGGACATACATACCATGCATTCCTTTACCACCGTATTTAGGAAGTAAAGAAGGATGTGTATTAATAATTGTATATTTGGAAAGTAGTTTATTACCAATTAATTTTAAGTAACCAGCTAAAACAATTAAGTCAATGTTGTAATGAGATAATATTTCGTATAATTCATTATCAATATCTTTAAAATTTTTATTTTTTATAATATATGTAGGAATATTTGCTTTTTTGGCTCTTTCTAATACATAAGCATTAGGATTGTTTGAAACTACTAATACAATTTGAGAATTTAATTCTTTTTTATTAATAGCATCAATAATAGATTGTAAAGTAGTACCATTACCAGAAGCAAAAACGACTAAATTATACATAAAAATAACTCCTTTTCTTTTATCTTAATTCAACAACAGTAACTCCCATTTCACCTTCACCGTAAGTTCCTAAACGGAAGCTTTCTACATGAGGGTTAGTCTTTAAGAATTTATGAATACCTTTCATAAGTTTTCCTGTTCCTTTACCATGAACTATTCTAACAGAGTTTAACTTTGAAAGCGAAGCATCATCTAAGAATTTATCAACTACAAAAATAGCTTCTTCAACATTGAGCCCAATAACATTTATTTCTGATTTTATATTTTTTACTTTAGATAAATTAGAATATATAGAAGTTAATTGCTTTTCTTTGTTAGAGTTATCATTATGAGCTTTTTCTAGTTCATTAATATTTACATTTGTTTTAATCATACCAATTTGCACTTGTACTTCATTTGATTTAGACGGATGTGAAAGTATAGTTCCATCTTTATTAAATTTTTTAACAAATACAATCATATTTGGTTTTATATCATTTATATCTAAAGAGTTTGAAGTATGTGTATTTAAGGTTGTTTCCTCATTTTCTAAAGTATTAATTTTATTTATCTTTTTATTTAATTTGTTTCTAAGGTTTTCAGCAGATTTTGCATTTGAAATATTATTTAATTGTTTTATTATATCATTTGCTTCATCTTTTGCATCTAACAAAATATTTCTTGCTTCAATCTTTGCTTTATTTATAATATCTTTTTCTTGTTTTTGTAATTTTTTGTTATCAATAACAAGAGATTTTTCTAAGTTTGAAACATTTTTTAACTTTATATCAATTTCTTCTTTTTCTTTTTCAATTTCAGATTTTTGGTCATAAATATTTTTAAGTAATTCTTCAAAATTCACTTGTTCTTTAGACATTAATGTCTTTGCTTTATCTATAATAGAAGTTGGTAATCCTAAGTTTTTGCTAATAGCAAAAGCATTACTTTTACCAGGAATGCCGACAAGTAAGCGGTATGTAGGTTCTAATGTATCTACATTAAACTCAACAGAAGCATTTTCAAAATCGTCATTTAATAGTGCATATTGTTTTAATTCTTGGTAGTGTGTGGTTGCAACTGTTAAAGTATCCAAATTATGTAAGTATTCTAAAATACTAATTGCAAGATTAGCACCTTCAACAGGATCTGTACCTGAGCCTAATTCATCAACTAATACAAGTGAGTTTTTATTTGCATTTTTAATTATTGATACTATATTCAACATATGAGATGAAAAAGTACTAAGTGAATCTGCTATACTTTGGTCATCTCCTATATCTGCAAAAACTTTATCAAATACATATATACTAGAGTTTTCTTCTGCTGGAATATTTAATCCAGAGCAAGCCATACAAGTAAGTAGACCTACGGTTTTTAAGCAAACAGTCTTTCCGCCAGTGTTAGGACCTGTTATTAAAAGTGTAGAAAAATCTTTACCGAGACTCAAAGAGATTGGAACGACCTTATTCTCAGAAATTAATGGGTGTCTTGCATTTTTTAATCTTATTTGTTTATTAGTATTTATTAAAGGTGTTATTCCATTAATTTTTTTAGAATATTTTGATTTTGCAAAAATAAAATCAAGTTTTCCAATTAATTCTACATCCTGTTCTAATTCTTCTATATAAGGTTCAAATAAAAATGATAATTTTTGTAATATTTTTTCAATTTCTAAATCTTCTTCTAGCTTTAATTTATTAATTTCATTATTCATATCAAAGATAGAAATAGGTTCAATAAATAAAGTAGATCCGGCATTTGAAATGTCGTGTACAAAACCTTTTACTTGAGAACGGTATTCTTCCTTTACAGGAATAACAAATCTATCATTTCTAATTGTTATAATGTTATCTTGAAGATATTTTGAAAAGTTCCCATGTATCATGTCATTTAGTTTATTACGTATTTCTTGTTCTAAATTTTTTTGTTTTTTTCTAATAGACTTTAAAGTGTTAGAGGCATTATCTTGTACTAAACCTTCATCTGATATACAATTTGTTATTTCATCCATAATTCCTTTGTTTGTATAAAGTTGTTCAAATAAATTAGATAAAATAGGATAGTTAGAATTTTCAATAAACTCTTTATCAAAATATTTTTTTAATTCATATGCCATTTTAAATATTTTATTTAAATTTAAAATAGCGGGTATAGAAAGAGATATTCCACTTTTTAGATTCTTAATGCTTAAATCTATTTCTTCAAATTCATAAAAGCCAGGGCAAGAGTTTCTATACATTAAACTAACAGCCTCTTTTGTCTCATTTAAGTGATTTTGAACTTCATCATAATTATTACTAGGTGTGAGTTTTTTTGCAAATTCTTTCCCTTTTGATGTTGTACAAAACTCTATTAATATATCTATTATTTTATCAAATTCTAATTTAATTAAATTTATATCCATATTAAAAAATCTCCTAACATGTTAATTATACAGTGAAAGAAAAGATTAGTCAATCAAAAGCTATTTTTTGCTTATTCTAAAAAACAGAGAAATATATTTAAAATAATTGCAAAAAATGAAAACTTGTGATATAAAGTATATTAAATAAAAGCTGAATGAGAAGAGGTGAATTCATGATAAAAGCTTACGCAAAATCTGATATTGGAAAAGTAAGGGAAATAAATGAAGACTCTTTTTATATATCTGATTCGTTAGATGAAGTGCAATTATATATGCTAGCTGACGGAATGGGAGGCTATAAAGGGGGAGAAATTGCAAGTAAGATTGCAATACAGTCTGCAAAAAATTATATAGAAAATAACTTTAAACAAATAGAAAAGGATAAAGATAGCATAATTCAACTATTAGGAAGTAGTGTAGAATATGCAAATATGGTAGTATATGAAAAATCAAAAGAAAATAAAGAATTAGAGGGAATGGGTACTACTTTAGATATTTGTTTAATATATAATAATAGAGTGTTTATTGGACATGTTGGAGATAGTAGAGTATATCGCATTAGAAAAGAATTTATGAGGAAATTAACTCAAGACCATAGTTATGTTCAAAAATTAGTAAAAGATGGAACTATAACTAAGGAAGAGGCTGTGCATCATCCACAAAAAAATATGTTAATGAAAGCACTTGGTTGTAATGCTTTTGTAGAACCAGATGTTATGGTAAAAGGATTTTTAAAAGATGATATATTAATTATGAATTCTGATGGATTAACAAATTTAGTTTCGCAAGAAGAAATATTTAGAGAAGCAAAAAAAGATATAGAACAAGCACCAAAAGAATTAGTAAAGTTGGCTAATGACAATGGCGGTTATGATAACATAACTGTAATTGTTATAAAAAATATATAACGTTCTACAAATTAAACATTATTTAAGGAGAGATAAATATGAATTTAGAAGGTAAGCTATTAGGGAATCGATATGAAATTGTCGAGAAAATTGGAAATGGTGGAATGGCTACTGTATATAAGGCAACTGATAAAGTTTTAAAGAGAAATGTTGCTGTAAAGATTCTAAGAGATGAATTTACAACAGACGAAGAATTTATAAAAAGATTTGAAGTAGAAGCAGAGTCAGCAGCAAGATTAACACATCCAAATATTGTATCTATTTATGATGTAGGAGTGGAAGATAATTTACATTATATTGTAATGGAATTGATACAAGGAAAAACCCTGAAAGAAATTATACTAGAAGAAAAAGGGCCACTTCCTTGGAAATGGTCAATAAATGTAGCAATACAGATAGCATCAGCTTTAGAGGCAGCTCATAAAAATAATATTGTACATAGGGATATAAAGCCACATAATATAATAATAACAGAAGATGGAATTGCAAAAGTAACAGATTTTGGTATAGCAAAAGCAGTTTCTAATTCAACGATTACAGCATTTGGAACTACAATAGGTTCAGTACATTATTTTTCACCAGAACATGCAAGAGGAGGTTTTACAGATGCAAAATCGGATATATATTCTTTAGGTGTTGTTTTGTATGAAATGGTAACAGGGCAACTTCCTTTTGATGCTGATACACCAGTGTCTGTAGCATTAAAACATATGCAAGAAAAACCAGAAGAGCCAATAGAGGTAAATCCAAATGTACCAATAGCAGTAAATAAAATTATTATGAAAGCTTTGCAAAAAGATACAACACTTAGATATCAAACAGCAACAGAAATGCTTGATGATTTAAGAAAAGCTTTAAAAAATCCAGATGGAAATTTTGTAGATGATAGTGAATATGATCCAACTGCAAGAACTCAAGTAATTGATACAGACGAAATTAATAATTCAAGAGGAAATGATAAGTCTTCTAAAAAAGAAGGAAAAATAAAAAGATTCATAAAGAAACATAAGAAATTATGCATATTTATAGGAATAATATTGTTATTTGCATTAAGTCTAGGAGGAACGATGCTTGCTTTAGACTTAACAAATCCATCAGAAGTGGATATGCCAAATGTAGTAGGTTTATCTAGAGAAGAAGCCCAAGAAGAAATTGAAAGTGCAAACTTAGTATTTGAAGTTGCAAGTGAAGAATATAGTGAAGATGTTCCAGAGGGATATGTAATATCACAAAAAGCAGAATCAGATTTAGGTGACTTTACAACTACACCTGGAAATAGGAAAGTAAAAGAAGGTAGTACAATACAAGTTAAGATTAGTAAAGGACAAGAAAAAGCTACAGTTCCAAAAGTTGTTGGAATGACAAAAGAAGAAGCTATAGAGGCTTTAGAAGATGCTAATCTAGAAGTTGAGATAGTAGAAGAAACAAGTAAAACAGTTGAAGAAGGATATGTAATTAGCCAAGAGACAGATGCAGATACAGAAGTTTTTGCAGGTGATACTGTAGTAATACATGTAAGTACAGGAACAGGAATTAAAACAGTTAGTGTAATTAGTGTAATTGGTCAAGATGAGTCTACTGCTAAGACAAATCTAGAAAATTTAGGATTGAAAGTTAATATAACATATCAAGAGGCAACATCAAATGATGGAAAAGTTGCATCTCAAAGTATTTCAGCAGGAACAACAGTAGATGAAGGAACTACTATAACAATAACAGTAAATCAAGTGACAGAAGATAAGACAGTAAGCGTAAATATTAATGTTAAAGCAATAACAGGAGGATATGAAGAAAATTCAGAAGGAGAAAATGGAACAACTGTTGCTACAACTGTAAATATTGTAATAAAAGTAGGTGATACTACAGTATATACAGATTCAAATGTAAATAAAAACAATTCAAGTAAAACTGCTAGCATTAGCGGTAAAGGGTCACAAAAGGTAGAATTAACAATTACAGATAGCAATGGAGGGAATTGGAGTAGAACACAAACAGTTAACTTTGATAGTGCTACATCAATAAGTTTTAGTGAATAATTTGTTGTTAATTCTTTGGAAAATCAAAGGGCTAGGAGAATGTGTGCTTTCCTAGTCTTTTTATATATAATAATAACAAGATGTGTGATATAGAGGTGTTTATGAAAGGTATTATTGTTGAAAATATTTCTAATTTATATAGAGTAAAAGTTAAAGATGAAGCTAATGGGAATATTGTGTATGAGGCAAATGCTAGAGGTAAGTTTAAAAAAGATGATATAACTCCAGTTGTAGGAGATTTTGTAGAATGTGAAGTTGTTAAGGAAGATAAAGAAAAAGATAGAGTAAGTATAGATAAAATATTAGATAGAAAGGTTTATATAAAAAGACCTAAACTTGCAAATATTACTCAAATAGTTTTGGTAGTATCTAGTAAAAATCCTAAACCTGATTTATTAATGCTTGATAAACAATTAGCTTTTACAGAGTTTTTAGGAATAAATGCTTTAATTGTACTAAATAAGACTGATTTAGATAAGGAAGAAATGTTTAAAAATATAAAAAAAGTATATGAAAAAGTAGGTTATAAAGTTTTAGAAACAGAGGCTAAAAAAGGGAAGGGAATAGATAAGTTAAAAAAAGAACTTTATGATAATACAAATGCGTTTTCAGGAAATTCTGGAGTAGGTAAATCAACTTTAATAAATGCTATTTTTGAAAAAGATGTGACTTTAGAAGGTGAAATAAGCAAAAAAAATAGAAGAGGAAAAAATACAACCACATCTACTAAATTATATGAAATAGATGATAATACTTTTATTGCAGATACGCCAGGATTCTCAACATTTGATATTTCAGAAATTGAAAGTAAAGATTTAGCTTCTTATTTTAAAGATTTTAGAAAATACATACCAGATTGTGAGTTTGTAGGTTGTTCTCACCTAAAAGAAGAAAATTGCGGAATTAAAAATGCGGTAAAAGAAGGTAAGATAGAACAAGAAAGATATGATAGATTTTGTAAAATTTATGAAGATTTAAAAAAGAAGGAGGAAAGAAAAAAATGGTAGAAGTATCAACTTCAATACTTTCTGTAAAAAAAGGAGAAGAAAGTAAAACAATTATGAATTTAGAAGTGGCAAAAACAGATTATTTCCACATAGATGTTATGGACGGTAAATTCGTGGAAGGAAATACTTATCATAAAATGTTTGAATATAGTTCTTATATAAAAAGAATATCTAATTTACCTTTAGATGTGCATTTAATGGTAGAAGATATAAAAAAAATTGTAGATGACTTTTTATCAGTAGAGCCTAACATAATAACATTTCATTTAGAAGCATGTAAAGACAAACAAGAAATATTAGATATTATTAAATATATAAAAGATAATAATTGTAAAGTTGGATTAGCAGTAAAACCAAGTACTAAAATAGAAGATGTATATGAATTTTTACCTTATATTCATATGTGTTTAGTTATGACAGTAGAGCCCGGAAAGGGTGGTCAAACTTTAATACCACAAACCCTAGAAAAAATAAAACAATTAAAAAAGCATATAGATGAAAATGATTTAGAAATAGATATAGAAGCAGATGGGGGTATAAACCTAGCAACTGTAGAAAATGTTAAAAATGCAGGAGCAAATATTTTAGTTGCAGGTACAGCGATTTTGCTGGCAAAAGATTATAAAGTTATTATTGATGATTTAAAAAAGTAAAAAAACAAATCCCTTAAGTTAAATACTTAAGAGATTTATTTTTTTAATCATTAGGATATTTTTAATTGTTTTATGTATTTTATTTTTTATCTTTTTTTACTTTTTCAGTTTTTGTTTCAGTATTAGATGTAGCTTCTTTAGATTTTTCTTTATTGTCTTTTGAAAAATCTTTATCTCTATTAGATGGTAAAATACCATTAATTAGTATTCCAAGACCAAGTACTAATGCAATAATACTTATAACTCCTCCAACAAAAGGAATTAAAGCAATTAACCATAAAACAGCAGCTGTTATAATTAAGATGCCAAATTTACCAATTGTTTTTTCAACATTTAATTTTTTACAAATTAAATTGTTAAAAGAAATTACAAATATAGAAGTACTAATAATACAAGCTACTAATAATATTATAATACCAATTATTGCAATTGTTGATGTTATTCCTAATAAGATTAAAAATGTAGCTACAAATAGTAAAACAATAGGTGTTAAAATTCCAAACCCAATATTTGATGGAACTTTTTTAGTAAGTATTAAATCAGTGCGATTTAGGAATTTAGGTGTAAGCCATAAGCATAGAAGCCAAATAATTATAACTGTTACTAAAAATCCACCAAGTGAAAGTAAGTAATCTTGGATAGATGCTGATGAACTTTGAGTGTAATTAACATCACCAATAACAACTTCATCTGGGATTGAAAGTTCTTGATTTGCACTATAATTTAAGTCACCATATATAGAGCCTTGAGATGTAACAGTACTCTCTTCGTCTGAACTAGTTGCGATTTGAATATTACTAACATTTTGTATATATGCATTTCTTCCTACTACACCAGAAAGAGAAAAATTATCTGCAGAAATTCTTATATCGCGATACACATAACCACTAATACTAACATTATCTGCGGAAACATATAAATCATAAACCATTCCACTAATGTTAACATTTGAAGCTATAGTAAATAAGTTACTAAATATGTAACCAGTTTGCCCAACATTGACAGTATTTGCAAATATAAATGCATCTCCGCCAATTTGCGAATCAATATTAACTGTATTTGCAAAAACAAATAAGTTTCCATCTACAATATAATCAATGGTAACTTCATCTCCAGTTAAATATATGTCGCTATCCTTATAAGTACTTTGACTAGTAGCATCTTCAGTAGCTTGTTCTTCAGCTCCTTCTATTACTGATTGCTCTTCATCAGTTGTTTCATTATCATCAGCTCTTACAATAGGAACCATAAAGATAAAAATAGTTGCTATAAGTAGGGCAATAACTTTAAATTTGTTTTTTAACATTAAAATCCCTCCTAAAATATTATTTAAATATATGCTAAAAATATATAACTTTATTATAATTTTGTCAATTATATAATATTATTTATTTAAAGTTTTGTAATAATTACAAAATTCATTTATAGGACATTTATCACATTTCGGATGTCTTGCAATGCAAGTGCTTCTTCCATGCCATACCAAAAGATGATTTATATCTTTTAAAGAGTCTTTTGGAAGAATTTTTATTAAATCTTGTTCAATTTTCTCGGGCTCTTTTTTATTTGATAAACCAGTAAGATTAGAAATTCGTTTAGCATGAGTATCAACTGCAATTCCTTCTGCAATTCCGAAGACTTCAAGCATAATAACATTAGCACTTTTTCTTCCAACACCTGCTAAAGAAGTTAGTTCTTTCATAGTATGAGGAACTTCGCCATTGAAGTTTTCTAAAACTTGCTTAGCACAAAGTTTAATATTTTTAGCTTTGTTTTTATAAAAACCGCAAGGGTGAACAATTTGTTCTAATTCATTAATATCAATATTAGCGAAATCTTTAATTGTTTTACATCTAGCAAAAAGTTTGGGAGTTGTTTTATTAACTCTTTCATCTGTACATTGAGCAGAAAGCATAACAGCAACTACCAATTGAAATGGAGTTTCAAAATCTAAACTACAGGTCGCATCTGGATATGCTTTTTTTAATAATTCAACTAATTCTTTTGCATTTTGTTTTGTCATTTTTGTCACCTCTTTGTTTTATTCTTTGCTCCTGTCAAGGGAAGAATATCATATAAGTTCTTCAATATTCTACAAGAAAAAACAAAATTCGTCAAATAGAGAAATAAAAACAAATTTAGGAACAAATAAAATAAAAAAATCATATGATATATAAAAACAAAGGGAGGAATTAACATGGGACATTTTTTAAAGAAAACTTTAGCAGTATGCTTAATAGGATTAGGATTGGGAATATTACTTGTTTTATTCCTTCCAATTGGTGGTTGGTTATTAATAATAGGATTAACTGTAGTTTGTGTGGGGCTTATGTGGCTTGCTTGTTAAAAGGAAAAGGAGGGATACATATGACTATTGTAGTAAAAAAAGTTCCTAAATTTTTAAGGGGTTTTGTAAAATTTATATTTAGAATAAAAGACTAAAAGAAATAAAAACATAAAAAAAGAGCTTTTTACAAAATTAAGCTCTTTTTACTTTTCCATTTTTTAAACATTTAGCACATACATGTATTCTTTTTACTTCACCATTTATTTCAGCTTTAACAGTTCTTAAATTTGGTTTCCAAGTACGTGGTGATCTTTTACTTATATGAGAACGAGTAATGCTAAGTTGTTTTCCGTGACTAGGTTGTTTATCACAAATTTCACATCTTGCCATTATCCATTGCACCTCCTAAAATTTCATAAATAAATTGACTAATAACAAGTTTATCATAAAACCAAGAAAAAAACAAGTATTTTTTGAAAAATATAAAAAATTCCTTGCAAATTAGGAAAAATGTGGTATAATAAATAAGCTATACGAAAAAGGAAAGGATTGAAAAAGATGAAAAGTAAGTTAGAAGAAACAGAAAATGCAAATGAAGTAAAATTTGAAATAACAATAGAAGCTGAGAAATTTGACGAAGCAATAAAAAGAGTATATTTCAAAAGTGCTAAATATTTTAATATACCAGGATTTAGAAAGGGTAAAGCACCAATGCAAATAGTAGAAAAATATTATGGAAAAGAAATTTTCTACGAAGATGCATTTAATGAAGTAGCACAAGATGCTTTAGAAGAAGCAGTTGCTGAACATAAAGTAGAAGTGGTTTCAAGACCAGAAGTAGATATTAAACAAATGGAAAAAGGAAAAGACTTAATATTTACAGTAGTTTTGCAAACAAAACCAGAAGCTGAACTAGGAAAATATAAAGGTATAGAAATTCCAAAAATTGAGTATAATGTATCAGATGATGATATAAATCATGAATTAAGACATATGCAAGAGCATAATAGTAGATTAATATCAATTGAAGATAGACCAGCAGAAAAAGGCGATACAGTTACTATAGATTTTGAAGGATTTGCAGAAGGTAAAGCTTTTGAAGGAGGAAAAGCAGAAAATTATGATATAGAATTGGGAAGCAATACTTTTATTCCAGGATTTGAAGATGGTGTAGTAGGAATGAAAATCGATGAAGAAAAAGATATAAGTGTAAAATTCCCAGAAGAATATTTCTCTAAAGAATTAGCTGGAAAAGATGCAGTATTTAAAGTAAAATTACATGAAATTAAGAAAAAAGAATTGCCAGAACTTGATGATGAATTTGCAAAAGACGTAAGTGAATTAGACACCTTAGATGAATTAAAAGCAGATATAAAAGCAAAACTAGAAAAACAAAATGCAGATAAAGAAAAATATGAAACAGAAGAAGCTGTAGTTAAAGCTCTTTGTGAAAATGTAAAAGTTGATATTCCATCAGGAATGATAGAAACAGAAGTTAATAATATGTTAAAAGATTTTGAACAACGTCTATCATATCAAGGATTAAAGTTAGATCAATACCTAAAAATGTTAGGTAAAACTGAAGAAGAAATGAAAAAAGAATACGAACCTCAAGCAATTGAAGGAATTAAATCAAGATTAGCAATAGAAGCAGTAATAAAAGCAGAAAAAATAGAAGCAACAGATAAAGAAGTAGAAGACAAAATGAATGAAATGGCTAAAAACTATAATAGAGAAAATGATGAAACATTCTTAAAAAATGAAAATGTAAGAAATTATATAAAAGAAGGAATAGAGTCAGAAAAAGCAATTGATTTCTTAATAAAAAATGCAAAAATGAAAAAATAGTAAAATGCTGGGGGATAAATTATTAGTAAAGTTTTAGCCCCAGCTTTTTTGTAATTATGGAGGATTTGTAATATATATATTTAAGTTAGAAGTCTTATAGAGATGTGTCCCCAATTGCACATTTTTATGCAAAAGGAAACGTCCCCAATGGACAGAAGGAGGAAAGATAAAATGATAGAAAAAAATAGTTTAGTACCTTATGTAATTGAACAAACTAGTAAAGGAGAAAGATCTTATGATATTTTCTCAAGATTATTGAAAGATAGAATTATATTTTTGGGAGAAGAGGTTAATGCAACAACTTCAAGCTTAGTAATAGCACAATTATTATTCTTAGAGTCAGAAGATCCAGAAAAAGAGATTAGTTTATATATTAATTCACCAGGTGGTTCTATTACAGATGGAATGGGAATAATAGATACAATGAATTATATAACTTGCCCAGTATCAACAATTTGTATAGGTATGGCAGCTAGTATGGGAGCAGCTCTTTTAGCAGCAGGAGAAAAAGGAAAAAGATTTGCAACACCTAATGCAGAAATATTAATTCATCAACCATTAATCGGTGGTGGAGGACTTTCAGGTCAAGCAACAGAAATAAAAATACATGCTGACCATTTGGTAAAAACAAGAGAAAAATTAACTAAATTTTTAAGTGATAGAACAGGTCAAACAATTGAGCAAATAGAAAAAGATACAGAAAGAGATAATTATATGACAGCAGAAGAAGCTTTAAAATATGGATTAATAGATGGAATTATGGACAAAAGAAAATAATAAAAAATAAAAAAAGGAGAGACTTATGGCAAAGAATGATAAACCAAGAAGTGTAAGATGTTCTTTTTGTGGTAAAGCACAAGAGAATGTTAGAAAAATAGTAGCAGGACCAGGAGTATATATTTGTGATGAATGTGTGGAGCTATGCAATAGTATTATAGAAGCAGAATTATATGAGGATGAAAATGCTGGATACACATTAAACGAATTAAATAATTTACCAACTCCACAAGAGATAAAAAATATATTAGATGAATATGTAATAGGACAGGATGAAGCAAAAAGAACTTTATCTGTTGCAGTTTATAATCATTATAAAAGAATTGCACATGAAGAATCTAATAAGAAGAATGATGATGTTGAAATTCAAAAAAGTAATATTTTATTACTTGGACCTACAGGATGTGGAAAAACTTTACTTGCAAGAACTTTAGCTAAAATATTAAAAGTTCCATTTACAATTGCTGATGCAACAACTTTAACAGAAGCAGGATATGTTGGAGAAGATGTTGAAAATATTCTTTTAAAACTAATTCAAGCAGCTGATGGAGATATTGAAAAAGCAGAAAAAGGAATTATTTATATTGATGAAATAGATAAGATTGCAAGAAAATCAGAAAATGTTTCTATAACAAGAGATGTAAGTGGTGAAGGTGTGCAACAAGCATTACTTAAAATTATAGAAGGAACTGTAGCTTCTGTACCGCCACAAGGTGGAAGGAAACATCCAAACCAAGAATTATTACAAATAAATACAGAAAATATTTTAATTATATGTGGTGGAGCTTTTGAAGGTTTAGAAAATATAATTAAAGAAAGAACTGGTGAAAAAGAAATAGGCTTTGGTAAAAAAATGCCAACTAAAAAAGAAGAAGATAAATATGAAATATTTAAAGAATTATTACCTCAAGATTTATTAAAGTTTGGGTTAATACCAGAATTTATAGGAAGATTACCAATTGTTGCAACTCTAAGAGATTTAGATAAGGAAACTTTAATTAAAATATTAAAAGAACCAAAAAATTCTTTAATAAAACAATATCAAAAATTATTTGAAATAGATGGAGTAGAACTTGTATTTGAAAGAGAAGCAGTAGAGGCAATTGTTGATAAAGCAATTGAAAGAAAAACAGGTGCTAGAGGTCTTCGTTCTATTATAGAAGAAATTATGAGAGATATTATGTTTGATATACCTTCTAATCCAAATATTGAAAAATGTATTATTACTAAAGATACGGTTTTAGTAAAATCAGGACCTAAAATAGTAGAAGGAGAAAAGGATAATATTAAAAAACCAATAATAAAAAAGAAAAGACAAACACCAGAAGGAAGTAAAAAAGAAACTGCATAAAAATTATAAGAAGAATTCTTAATAAATTAGGAACTCTTCTTTTTTTATTTCCATATCTTAGATTAGGTGATAGTATGAAAATTCTAGAATATGATAGAAAATCTGCAATAGAATATGCCAAAAAATGGGCTTATAAAAGAAATGATAAGTATTATAATTTTGATAATGTTGGAGGAGATTGTACAAATTTTATATCACAATGTTTATATGCTGGCTCAAAAGTTATGAATTATAAAAAAGATTTAGGTTGGTATTATATTAGTGGAAATAATAAATCTCCATCATGGACAGGAGTAGAATATTTATATAATTTTTTAGTGAATAATAAAGAAGTAGGACCTTTTGGAAAAGAGATTAACCAAGAAAAAGTACAACTTGGAGATATTGCTCAACTTTCTTTTAATGGTGCTAAGTATGAACATAGTTTAATAATAACAACAATTAAAAATTTATATGATTTGTCAGAAATAAAGATAGCATCACATACATTTGATAGTTACGATAAGCCAATATCAGAATATATCTTTAAAAAGATTAGATTTATACATATTGAGGGAGTTAGAAAATAATAAAATTTTAAAAATAATAAAATTTTAAAAATCTATTTACAAATAACTTGTATATATATATACTTTATTGTACATAAAATATGGTTATAAAATAGTTGAAAAAGAGTATAGAAATACTAAACAAAAGAGAAAGGAAAAAAACATGACTAGAACTTTTGGAAGCCTTGTGGCTGTATACATGCGTAGGTTATTAGTAAAAAATAGTGATGAAACCTAAAAGTAGGTTTTATTGATGGCTTTTTTGTATTTTGTTATTAAATTTAAATATGAACAAATGAAGGGAGAAAGAAGAAAGATGAAAACAAAATTTAAAGCTACCAAAGGTATAACTCTTATAGCATTAGTAATTACAATTATAGTTCTTCTAATTCTA
>CAZQTH010000037.1:0-15246 GCA_964596175.1 uncultured Clostridium sp.
TGACCTCGACCTGTGGCGCAAGGAGAACGTAACGCGCGCCATGCTCGGCTACCTTGAGCGGAACGCCAAAAAGCTCCTATGGCACGACCAGGATGTGATTAACGCCGTGCTGCACGGCAGAATCTTCATGCTTGACTATTCTGCCGACGTGCTTCCTTCCTATTATAACGTCTATTATTGGCTCGAAGAAGAAAAAAACAAATACTACGCAATGGAAACGCAGTTCCTCTTAAAGGAAGAGTGGGGCAAGCTCAAGGCGGCGGTCGAGCGCCCGCTCATAGCGCACTTTCAGGGGCCTGTAAAGCCGTGGTTCAAGGAGTGCGCTCACCCCTTCGCCCCCGTGTGGCGCTACTTTTGCGCGCAGTCGCCGTGGGCAAGCGATCGGCTTAAATCATACGTTGCGCGCCTCCCCCTAAAAAAAAGATTAAGGTGGCACGGCCGCCGCGCGCTAGAAAAGCTTGATCTTGTTACTCCGGGCATCCCCTGCCCAAAAGAAGCTTACGCAATCGCGCAAGGGGTGCTAGATAGGCTGCGTGAGGGGGATAGGGATTCAGGGGCTCAGAGATTCAGAAGATCAGTGACCCAGTACTCTAAGTGAACCTGCAGCGGATCGCGCAGCGTAGCTTCTAGCGAGTTGCGCGTATAGTGCAAGATGCGTCTGAGCGCTCGCCCCTTGCGCGACGCGTTCTACTTGAGTCACTGAATCGCTGACTCGCTGATCTTCTGAGTCACTGAATTCAACGACTTACGCGCCCAGCGGTTGTCTTGCGTATAGCGCAAGATACGCGGGGCGCTCGCCCCTTGCGCAACGCGATCACCTGAGTCACTGAATCGCTGATCACCTGAATCACTGATCGACTCTACTTGCCCCCACATCTGATCGATTCTACCTGCCACCCGCTACCGCCAAAAGCCCTCTAGCGGCGATGTTTTAGGGCTCTTTTTGCTTTTAAGGCTATTTTTGGAATTCGAAGGCTCTTCTATAACAGGCGGCTTTACCGGCTCTAGCCACCTGCCGCCTGCAATGCGGAGAATGTCTACAATTTTTCTGTTCTTCGTCTTATCTGGTATATGCGCAATGGCTGTCATGCCCTCATAGTCTTTGGCGTTTACATCAGCGCCTGCTGCAATAAGAAGCGCCGCAGCATCTGACTGGGCTTCCTTCGCCGCGTGCATTAAAGCTGTCGCATTGCCCATGTCCTGCGCATTTACGTTGGCGCCCGCTTCAATGAGCGCAGTGACAGTCCTTGCCATCCCATTCCTTGCGGCAAGCATTAAGGCTGTCATGCCCTTGTCATCTTCCGCTTCTATATCTCCCCCAGCGTCAATAAAGGCTTTAACCGCTTCATCCTTGCCCGCATTTGCGGCAATCAGCAAAGGCATTCTGCCATAGTTGTCCCGCGCTTCCGTGTTTGCGCCCGCTTCAATAAAGGCTTTGATTGCATCTGCTTTGCCGTCCTCTGCCGCGTGCATTAAAGCGGTTGTGTTGTTCATATCGCGCGCTTCTAGCTCGACGCCCATTGCAAGAAGCGCTTGAACGGCTTCCGCCGAGCCCGCGCACATTAAAACTGTAGTGCTTTTGTCATTTAGCGCGTTTATGTCGGCGCCTGCCTCAATAAGGGCTTCAATGGCCGCTATATTGCCGTCATGCACGGTATGCATAAGCGCCGTCCTGCCTAAATCATCCCGCGCTTCTATGCTTGCGCCCGCCTCTAGCAAGGCATTGACTAGGCTTGTCATGCTCTTAGCCCCTGCAAGCATTAGCGCTGTTTTGCCTAAATTGTCGCGAGCGTTTACATCAGCCCCCGCGTCAATAAACGCTTTTGCTATTGTCTCATCGTCTCTTGCTATGCTGTGCATTAGAGGCGTTTTGCCTGAACTATCGCGCGCATTCACATCGGCACCCACTTCAATGAGCGCGTTGACAAAATCAGCCGCGCCTTCCTTTGCCGCGTATATCAAAGCCGTCATGCCATCTTTTGGCGCGTTTAGACCAGCGCCTTCAGAAATTGCAGCATTAAGAGAAGGCATGTCGCCCTTTTGTACCGCATCAAAGACGGGGTTGCGCTCTTCAACCTGCGCTTGTGCCGCCGCCTTTTGTTTTTGCTTTGCCATTTTCTTCCTATCTGTTTATTTGCAAGAACAGTGTACTATAGTTTGCGCGTATTTGGAATCGCCTAAGCAGCAGCCTCTCTAAGGATAGTGTCAATAGTTTTTCGCAAATTTTTTTGCAGCCTCTTTTAGAACAGAACCTTGAATCCCTATTGCGTCTCCTCAAAAGCCGAATTCAGCAGCTTCATGTTCATGTTTCTCCTTTTCCCCCAGTCGCTGGAAGCTATATGCATGAGCCTCGCGCAAACCAGCATCAGAGCGGAGTGCCCGTCGGGGAAGGCGCCTACAACATTGCATCGCCTTCGTATCTCGCGGTTCACCCGCTCCGTCAAGTTGTTTGTACGTATGTACCTCCAGTGCTCGCTTGGAAAGTCATAATAAGCAAGCGTCTCCTCTATGCCGTTTTCCACTGTCTTTGCAGCCTCATTCAGCCTCATGCCTCTTAGCTCCTTCACGACTGACGCGGCCTTTTCCCGCGCCGCCTTCTTGCTTTCCTGAGCGTGTATAGCCTTTACCATGTTTGCAACTGGCTTCATCTTGCTTTTCGGAACCTTAGACGACACGTTGCGGTAGAAGTGCGCGATGCACCTCTGAATCTTGGCTTTAGGCAACACTTCCCTCACCGCCTCAACCAGCCCAAGACACCGGTCTCCTATCACTAGCTGGACTCCCCGAAGCCCCCTCTCCTTCAAGCCGCGCAAGAACTCGACCCAGCTCGCCTTGTCCTCCTTCATGCCTTCGGCGGCTCCCAAAATCTCCCGATGCCCGTCCTCCCCCACGCCAAGCGCCACAAGAACAGCCACATTCTCAAACTCTCCTCCCCAGTTGCGGCTAAGGTAAATCCCGTCAACATAAAGATATGGATATGCCATGTCGCCAAGTGGACGGTTTCTCCACTCCTCGATGCGCCCGTAAACCTTCTTGTTGAGGTTGCTCACTGTGCCTGCTGACACGCCCTTGTCCCACAGCAGCTCCGTGATGTCCTGCACTCGGCGCGTCGAAACCCCCGCAAGGTACATCTCCACCATAGCCTCTTCCACGCCGGCTTCCCCGCGGCGATACCTCTCTATGATGGCGGTCTGGAAAGTAAGCCCCTTGAGTTTTGGCATTTTGACCGTCACCTCTCCTGATGTGGTGAGCAGCTTGCGCTCATAGTGCCCGCTTCTGTAGGCCTGCCTGCCGTCGCTGCGCTCATAACGGGCGGCGTTGGCAAGAGCGGACGCCTCCTCGTCCAAAAGCGCGTTCAGCGTCTCTTCAACTGTCTCGCGCACTAAGCTCCTCAAATCCTTCTTGATAGCCTCTTCATTTACCTGTACAATACTCTCTGACACGGTGTGTTTCCTCCTGTAGATTTGTTTCCATTTCCATTCTATCAGAGGCTGCGCATCGTGTCTCTTTTTTCCTCCGATCGAATTTGCGAAAAATATTATACGTTATCTCTCTAAGCCGCTAGGCTAAGCTTACTGCTCTGCCGCGTCTCGCAAGCTGCCGGCGCGCGCAAGCCTGTGCCAGCCGGCAGCCCGTGAATCAACTTTCTTCCTTTATATGGGCACTATTCTTCTATCTGGATTGTCTCAAGGCCAAGCCTTGAAGCAAAAACCGCCTGCAGCCCCGCAGGCTGCCGCCTATCAGTTATCCGCTCTTAAAAAAAGTTATACGTTGTCTAAAAAAGGGGGGTCGATATGCTACAATGCGCAAGAATGAAGCGCGGAACGCGCCTCATAATCTTATATGAAGGTGGAAAAAAATGATGAAAACAAAACCCCCCTTAAGGCTTGCAGCCCTTTTGCTCTTGTGTCTTGCCGCGCCGCTTTTTGCGGCGAGCGAGCTCGATGACGCGTTAGGCAGCGCTCTCATGAAAGGCGACAACGTTGCGGTAAGGCAGCTTATCGGCAGGGGCGCTGACGTAAACGCGAAGGACAACAAGGGCACGACATTCCTGATGGCCGCCGCGACGCTTGGAAACGCGGATGCCACGAAGGCGCTCCTTAACGCGGGGGCTGACGCAAACGCAAGGCAAGACGACGGCACGACAGCCCTGATGCTAGCCGCAATTCAAGGGCACACGGCGTGCGGGCGCTTGTTGATTGACGCGGGAGCTGACGTGAATGCGCAAAATAAAGACGGCTTGACAATCCTGATAAACGCCTCGGCCCTAGGGCGCACGGAGTTCGTCAAGACCCTTGTTGCCGCGGGCGCGCGCCTGAACGCGCAGGATAAGGACGGCTGGACAGCGCTGATACACGCCGCAGTTCAAAAGCGCGCGGACACCGTGAAGACCCTTGTCGCCGCCGGCGCCGATGTGAACGCGCAAGCCAACAACGGAATAACAGCGCTGATGGCCGCCGCGGCGGTAGGGCAGACGGGGATTGCCAAAGAGCTGCTCAGCGCGGGCGCGGATGTTAATGCGAAAGACAAAGACGGATGGACTGCCCTAAAGTGGGCTACGGATAAAGGGCACACAGAAACCGCCAACGCGCTCCGCGGTGCGGGGGGAAGGTAGCTTGTAGCCGGTAGACCGCCTGCCTGTTAGCAGGCGGGGGCGGGGCAAGCAGCGGCGGGTTGATCAGCGTTTCGGTAACTCAGAGATTCAGTTGATCAGTAGATCAGTGACTCAGTTGATCGGTAGATCAGTCTCTAATTGAACCTGCAGCGAGTTGCGCGTCTAGCGCAACAAAGCTTCTAGCATACGATTTGCGCATTTAGCGGTTGTCTTGCGCATAGCGCAAGATACGCGGGGCCTCACTCCTTGCGCAAGCGATCGCCTGAGTCACTGACTCGCTGATCTTCTGAATCACCGATCTTCTGAGTCACTGAATCCCTGACCCATATCTTTAATATATATAAGGAAGAAAACTGATGAATACGGATGAATCCCTTTTGGATGCTGCCAGCAACGGGGACATGGATACCGTTAAAGTGCTTATTGCTGGCGGTGCGGACGTTAATGCGCAGGATGAAGACGGGAACACAGCACTGATGTATGTCTGTGCCTATGGAGTCACGGATGTCGTGAAGGCTCTTGTTGGCGCGGGCGCTGACGCAAATGCGAAAGATGAATGCGGCGATACCGCTCTGATGGATGCAGCGTTCAACGGGGACACGGAGTCCGCAAAGCTGCTCCTTGCCGCGGGCGCGGACGTTAACGCATCAAACGAAGGCGGGGGTTATTTAGGCACAGCCTTAATGCGGGCTGCCTTTAAGGGGCATGCGGATATTGTGCAGATACTTATTGCCGCCGGCGCAAACGTGAACACAAAGAATGAATACGGCGACACTGCCCTGTCGCTTGCCATACAGAACAAGTACACAGAAATAGCGGACATGCTCCGCAGTGCGGGCGCGAGGTGATCAGAGAGCTTAGACGTATAGGGCAGGGCAAGCAGCGGCGAGTTGATCAGCGTTTCGGTGACTCAGAGATTCAGTTGATCAGTAGATCAGTGACTCAGTACTCTAAGTGAACGATTCGCGCACTTAGCGGTTGTCTTGCGCATGCGCAAGATACGCGGGGCGCTCATTCTTCGCGCAACGCGCTCACCTGAGTCACTGACTCGCTGATCTTCTGAATCGCTGATCTTCTGAATCACCGATCTTCTGAATCGCTGACCCATATCTTCAATATATAAAGGAAGGAAATTGATGGACACGAATGAAAAATCCCTTTTGGATGCTGCCCGCAACGGGCGCACGGACACAGTAAAGGCCCTTATTGCCGCTGGCACTGACGTTAATGCGCGGGATGAGGGCGAATGGACAGCCCTGATATGGGCTGCCCGCAATGGGCACGCGGACACCGTGAAGGCCCTTATTGCGGCAGGCGCTTGCCTGAATGCGAAGAACAAGTACGGCTACACGGCCCTGATATGGGCTGCAGATGTAGGGGGTACGGAGATCGCAAGGGCGCTTATTGACGCGGGCGCGAGCCTGAATGCGCAGAACAAGTTCGGCTACACTGCCCTGATGCGTGCCGCCAGTGACGGATATGCGGAGATAGCGGGCGCGCTTATCGCCGCAGGCGCGGACGTAAATGCAAAGAATGAAGATGGCAAGACAGCGCTGATGCGAGCCGCTGAGAACGGGCGCACGGAGGTCGCGAAGGCCCTTGTTGACGCGGGCGCTGACGTGAACGCGAAAACTGAAGGCGGCGATACCGCTCTGATGGATGCAGCGTACAACGGGGACACGGAGACCGTAAAAGTCCTTATTGCCGCAGGTGCAGACTTGAATGCAAAGAATGAGAACGGCTGGACAGCCCTGATGCGGGCCGCATGGCATGGGCGCACGGAAGTTGTGAAGGCCCTTGTTGACGCAGGCGCAAGCCTAAATGCAAAGAATGAAGACGGCTGCGCAGCCTTAACACTGGCTGCACAGAACAGGCATGCAGATACTGTTAGGCAACTCGTCAATGCGGGCGCAAGCGACGCTGGCGCAAGGCTTGTCGCAGCCGCGGCGGAAGGGGATGCCGCTAGGGTGCGGGAGCTGCTTGAAGGCGGGGCGAGCGCAGACGCGCAGCGCGAAGGCGGCTTTTCTGCCCTAATGTGCGCGGCATTCTTTGGCAACACTGATGCCGCCTTGCAGCTCATTCATGGCGGGGCAAATGCGAATGCGCAAGATGAAGTCGGCGCCACAGCATTGGGGTATGCTATTGCGGGAGGGCACATTGATACCATAAAAGCGCTTCTTGACGCGGGCGCGGACTTGAATGCGAAAGATGAAGACGGCGCCACAGCTTTGATGCAAGCGGCCCGCGACGGACACGTTGAGATTGCGAGAGCGCTTATCGCCGCGGGGTCAAGCCTGAACGAGCAGGATGAGGACGGCTGGACAGCCCTGATGTATGCCGCCTGTGACGGATGCGCTGAGATTGCGAGAGCGCTTATCGCCGCGGGAGCGGACGTAAATGCAAAGAATGAAAACGGCGACACAGCCCTGATGCGTGCCGCTGAAAACGGGCGCACGGACACCGTTAAGGCACTTCTTGGCGCGGGCGCAGGCCTGAACGAGCAGAATGAGGACGGCAAGACAGCCCTGTCGCTTGCTTTTGAGGAATGGCATGCGGATGTTGCAAAAGAGCTAATCAGTGCGGGCGCGGACGCGCAGAATGAAACCGGCGGGAAAGGGCTGATGGAAGCCGCACGGAGAGGGCGCGCGGACATCGCCAATGCGCTTATTGCCGCCGGCGCAGACGTGAATGCGCGGGATGAAGACAACGACACAGCCCTGACATGCGCTGCATGTAACGGGCATGCGGAGATTGCGAGCGCTCTTCTCAGCGCAGGTGCTGACGTAAATGCAAAGAATAGCGATGGCATGACAGCCCTGATGTATGCCGCGCAGAAAGGCCATGCTGAAATTGCGAAAGAGCTGATCAATGCGGGCGCGGATGCGGATGTTCAGGATAAGGACGGCTGCACAGCCCTGATATGGGCCGCGCATGGAGCGCACTCTGAAATTGCAAAAGAGCTCGTCAATGCGGGCGCAAGCGACGCTGGCGCAAGGCTTGTCGCAGCCGCGGCGGAGGGGGATGCCGCTAGGGTGCGGGAGCTGCTTGAAAGCGGTGCGAGCGCAGACTCGCAGCGCGAAGGCGGCTTTTCTGCCCTAATGAGCGCCGCGTTCTTTGGCAACACTGATGCCGCCTTGCAGCTCATTCATGGCGGGGCAAACGTCAACGCGCGCGATGCTACAGGCGCTACAGCATTGAGGCATGCCGCTGGGGGAGGGCATACTGAAATTGTAAAAGAGCTAATCAATGCGGGCGCTGACGCAGATGCGCAGACTAATTGCGGCGCTACAGCCCTAATGCGCACCGCGCAGCGGGGGCACGCGGAGACCGTGAAAGCTCTTGTTAATGCGGGTGCTGACGTGAATGCAAAGAATAGTGATGGCATGACAGCCCTGATATTCGCTGCAATGAACGGGCACGCGGAGACCGCAAAGGCCCTTATTGCCGCAGGTGCAGACTTGAATGCGCAAGATGAAGACGATGACACGGCCCTGTTGGTGGCTTCTTCCGAAGGACACGCTGAGATTGCGAGCGCGCTTATAGCCGCGGGTGCAGATGTGAACGCAAAGGATAAATACGGGGCCACAGCGCTGATGCGCGCTGCCGCCAAAGGACACATAGGCATCGTAAAGGAGCTTATAAGCGCGGGCGCAAGTCTAAATGCGAAAGCTAAAGTTGGTTACCTAAGCACAGCCCTGATGCAGGCTGCAAAGAAAGGGCATGCGGACACCGTCAAGGCGCTTCTCAATGCGGGGGCTGACGTGAATGCGCAGGATGAAGACGGGGCCACAGCCCTGATATATGCCGCGCAGGAAGGACACGCCGAGATTGCGAGCGCGCTTATCGCCGCGGGGGCAGGCCTGAACGAGCAGAATGAGGACGGCAAGACAGCGCTGTCGCTTGCAACAGAGACAGGGCACGCGGAAATTGCGGACATGCTCCGCAATGCGGGGGGAATCTAGCCGGCAGTGCCAAGCTTTATACAAGAGCCTGTCGGCTCGCTGCGGGCTCTAGCATAGAGCCTGGCTGCGCCGCGGATACACCCTGAACAGGCGCACTGGGACGGAAAGCGCTACCTTTTTATGGCGAGGACGCGCCCCCTCGCGCCATTCTGCCGCCCGACTTCGCTCTCCCGCGCGCCCAAAAGCCTTTTTGCGAGCGCGGCTGTGAACGGGCCCGGGTCAACCGCCGCCAGCTTTATGCCGCTCGCGACGGCCGCGTCCGCGATAAGGCCAATGTCCTCCTGCAGGATGCAGTCCATGCTCAAAATCCTGTAGCCCTCGCCCGCGCTCTTCCTTATCTCTTCGGCAAGGCAAGCCGCGCCGCCCATCATGTCCCTTATAAGGAAGGAGCGCGTCCTTGCGCTTGCTTTGGGCGCGGAGGAGCTCGGCCACCTCTGAAACATGGACGGGCGACTTGAGGCCGGTCGCTATGTCCGTCTTGTGCAGCGGCACCCCGTTCACGAGCATGTAGCCTCCCGCCACAATCCTCCCCGACTCCGGGAAGCACGGCGCGGCAAGCCCTGCGTATTCCTCGCCCAGGCAGTCGAGCATCGCGTCAATCTCCGGGCCCAAGTTGCCGCGCAACGTGCTGTCTATTCTCTTTGAGTAGAGCCTTGCGGCGGGCCCCTTTAGCATGGAGCAGGCGTCGCAAACCCGCCTGTAGGCGGTGTCGGGGTCAACGCCGCGGCTATCCGTAGCGTAAAGCAGGCAGTCGCATTCGGGCAGGGCAAGCGGAGCTCCTCGCGCGCATGATATGCCCTATATAATGGAAGAAAGTTGATCAACGATTGCGGCAAGGCAGTCGGCCCAGCGAGGCGAAGCCCTTTAGGGCAAGCCTTGCTGAGCTTGGGTCAACAGTCAACAGTCGGCAGTCGGCAGTCGGCAGTCGCTAGGGTCTAGCAAGTAGAGGTTCTTGTAGAGAGGCGCTGCGATAATTGCGCTAGAGGAATGGCGGTAGATCGGCCTCTAAAACGGCAATTTTCAAGATAGAAGAACGGCGACAAATCGATCTCGAAAACGGCGACAATTCGATCGCATTTGCCGCGGGAAATGAGGCATCCATCTAGCCTAGATGGAGGGGAGTCATCTAGCCTAGATGACTCCTGCAAAAACGGCGATCCAGTCGGCCCAGCGAGGCGAAGCCCTTTAGGGCAAGCCTTGCTGAGCTTGGGTCGGCAGTCGGCAGTCGCTAGTGTGATGCGAGTTAAGCTCCTCGCGCGCATGATATGCCCTATATAATGGAAGAAATTTGAGCTGCGGTTGCGGCGGCAAATGCGGCGTCCCCGCCCGTGCCATTCTGCTTGCTCAGTGCCCTATGCGCTGCGAGCTGCGAGCCACGAGCTGGTGGCCAAATTCCCCTTGCAAAATTAGCCTAAGCTAACTATACTGCGTCCATGCGGATGCTGGAGCTTGCATGAACTGGCTTAAAACGATACTCGACGGCCTTGCGATGGCGGCCTACTTTAACCTCTTCGCGGCGGCGGTGGCTCTCTATAACCCGCGCCTTATGTTCCCCAGCTACCCGCCCGCCATCATCAAGGCCTCGCCCAATCCCCCAACGAAGGCGGAAAGCCGCTTTTACTTCCTGTGGATTGCCTTTGGGGAGCTTATCCCGCTCGTGGCGTGGGGCGCGTTCAGTATGGCGGAATGCGGTACGGCTGGCTTTTGGCAAATGGCGCTTGCGGGTTACATTCAATGGATGATTGTCAACTTTGCTGACCTTTTCTTTCTTGACTTTTGGCTTATTCAAAAGAAGGCAAAGGCGCGCTTTGTCATTGCAGGCACGGAAGGGCACAAGGGCTACGAGGCGGGCGAGTGGATGAGGCGCTACGCTCTGCCAGAGCACCTCTTGCAGTGGCCGCTCCTGCTGTGCCCGCTCATGGCGGCGGCACAGGCGGGACTGGGATTGATAATAGGAATGATTAGATGAACTGCAATAAAGGACGAGGTTGACGGTTGAGTATCCGTTTTAAGATTGCAAAGGCAGCAGTAAAGTTAATGGGAATGAAGAAACTGTTTGCTTTGCCGCAGGATGAGTTGCTGAAAAAAGTGAAAAAGATGAATGAGAAGCGTGGCTTTCGTATGCCGTTCCGACGGGAATTTGGATACGAGGATCGGCTTATCAATGGCTCTCACTGCCTGAAAATCCGAACCGGGGATGCTCCGTCTCAGTGTGCGCTTCTCTTTCTGTTTGGAGGTGGGTATATCTTGGGGACGGATGACGGCGATGTGAAGCTGGCAGAAAGGATGGGAGCCAGAAGCGGCCGCGACATATGGTTTCCATACTATCCGCTTTGCACTGGGCAAAGCGTGAAATGTGCATTTGACGCGGTCTATGCCGTCTACCGCGAAATGCTGCGGGAGTATGCGCCGGAGAATATTGCAATTTTGGGCTTTTCCTCCGGCGGAGCACTGGCCATAGGAGTGGGGTTACACAACAACGCTCAGCCCAAACCTCTACCCATGCCAGGGCTGATCATTGCATCTTCACCAGGATGCGTCCCGATGAGCGAGGCCGAAAAGCAGAAAATGAGCGCGCTGAACAAGAAAGATTTCATTGTGGACGCCGGATTCATGACGACTGTACGTAATTTGATGGAGCACGGCGAAGATGTTCCGGCGTATATGCTGGCAGGTACGGCCGGGGATTTTTCCAATTTTCCAATGACGCATATATATTACGGTGGAGACGAGGTGCTCTCCGTGGAAGCGGAATACTTTGCCGAAGCGTTTGAGAAATACGGTGTGCCCTGTCAAATTCACATCGTACCTGGTATGTGTCATTGTTGGCCCAGCTTTTCTTTTTATCCAGAGGGAAAGAAGGCTCAGGGGGAGATCATTGATCTCTTGCGCGACAGAATTGAACGTTTATAACAAGAAAGTGGGGATAACTATGGTTGAACGAAGGGAAGAAAAACAGGCTGCGATCCGACTTGGAACGCACGGCGAGAATTACGGCAGCTGGATGTCAAACCCTGTTTTCTACATGCTAGGCGCTCTTTTGGCGCTGGCCGCAGTGCTGGCTGTGCTGTCATTTACGGTGTTCCATATCGCGGCGTTGGGTGCGGCGTTTGCGGCCGCAGCGTCAATCCTCTTGGCGCTCATCCTGTGGTGCTGCTGGATTAGGCGGCAGTATGCCTTCGGAGGAGGGGGCATGATGGAGCGCGCCCATATTGCGATCCTTTCGCACTTGGGCTTTGGCGGGCAGGGGCAGCTTTTGGACGTGGGCTGCGGGTCGGGCGCGCTTTCTATCCGTGCGGCCCTTGCTTGGCCGGAGGCGCAAGTGACGGGCGTTGACTACTGGGGGGCCGCCTACGGCTACGGCAAGGCGATGTGCGAGAGGAACGCCGAAAGCGAGGGCGTGGCCGCCCGCTGCAGCTTTGTCCATGGGGACGCGAGAAGGCTCGACTTTGCCGACGAAAGCTTTGATGCCGTGGTTAGCAACTATGTCTACCACAACATCATGGGCGAGGACAAGCGCAAGCTTCTTCTTGAAACCCTGCGGGTGCTCAAAAAGGGCGGCGTTTTCGCGCTCAACGACAACATGAAGCCTGCAATGTACGGCGACATGGAAGCCTTTGCCCAAGAGCTGCTCGCTATGGGCTATGAGGACGCGCGGCTTGTCGACACGGCGACGGAGGTCTTTGGCTCGAGGAGGCGCGCCGCCGCGATGATGCTGGGCAGCTCGCGGATGCTTGTGGGGAGAAAGTGAGGGGGAACAAGGCGCGGACTGATGAACAAGGAGGGGAAAGATATACATGGCGGTAATGATAGAGAGTCTGATCGGAATCCTGTTATTCACAATTCTGATTGTGCCGCTGACACTGAAAAATCCCCTTGCCTCAGTGGGGGATTATCCCCCGGCTATACGGGAGAAGTGTATCGGATTAGGCTTGATTGAAAAAAGGGAACAACGCTTTACAAGGGCGGACATCATTCGGAAAGGAGGCGCACTGCTTGTTTTTGTTTTTGTGTTTGTTTTTGCTTTTATTCTGAAACAGTTTAATGGAGCAGATACGTTCTGGGAAGGATTTCGGGATTCTTACCTGATCTGGCTGATCATCGACTGGTATGACGCACTTATTCTTGACTGCCTTTGGTTTTGCCATTCTAAAAAGGTCAGGATACCGGGGACAGAGGATATGGAAGAATACAGGGATTATCGTTTTCATATCAGACAGTCCTGTATTGGCATGGCTCTTGGTCTGCCCGCCTGCCTTGCGGTAGGAGTGCTGACAGCTATTTTCTGATCAGTTGAAAATGGTCACCGACCTGACCGGGGGCACCTGGTGCTGGGCCACTCTCGCATGCTTGTGGGGAGAAAGTGAGGGGAGGGGGCTTAGAGCTTAGGTGTATGGGGAAAAGCATGCAGATGCGGATCAGTGGCTCGGCAGATCAGCCGCTCAGTCCCCTATTTGAACGATTTGCAAGTCTAGCGCAAGCGGTGCGCGGTTTGCACTATACGCTGATCCGCTGGCTTTCAACTTTCTTCTATTATATAGGCGTGAATCTTCTGCATGAAGGCGAGCGCGCGAATCCTCTTGCGCTTTACCGCCGGGAGCCCCCGCCCTTGCGATTGCTTCTTGCTCTTCCCAATACGCTAATAGCTAAAAGCTGGTAGCTGGGAGCTAATTTCCTTGCCAAGAGAAGCGCTTTTTGCCAAAAAGAGATCGCCAAGCGGCTGTAGACTGTAGACCGTTGACTGTAGGCTCAAGCTTTCAACATTGACTTTGCCCGCGCGATGCCTTACCGCTTGATTAAGCGGAGGAATTGTTATGGGGAAGATAACCGTACGCGACATGGATGCGGCCGATGCCCTTTGGATATTGATGAGGCAGCAGAAGCGGGAAGTGCGCGAGATTTTGGCGGCGAGGCTTGAGGAATCTCTAAAGAATGAGGATGCTTTGGAGGCCGATGAATCTTTGAAGGCTGACGAGCCTCAAAAGGAGGAGCCCCCCAAGCCGGAAGGAAGCCCTAAAAGTCGCCTTCAGCCATCTAAGGAGGCGATGGAATTTTTAGAAAGGATTCCCATGAATAAAAGGGGTGGGGGCATGGAGGTTCCCGCAGGCGAAAAGGGCGTATTCGACTTTTGGGTGAGAAATTTTGGGCAGAGAAGGTTTTTGTTGCAGTTCACAGAGTATAGGGCATAGCAAGCAGCCCCCGTCCCGCAACCTAAATGGCATTAATCTATCTTGACAGACCTGCGTTTCTCTTATGGAAGAATCGCTGTAATTTTCTTGCAATAACCGCAAAGCATTCGCGGGAATTTGACTCTAAACTCTAAACTCTAAACCCGCTATACTCATCCCCAAGATGAGCGAGCTGGTTTTGTATCACGGCAGCGCCGCAAAAAGCGTCTGCCCGCAGTGGGGGCTTGGCAATGACCGGCACGACTACGGGCGGGGGTTCTATCTTGCAGAAAGCGCGGAACTCGCCAAAGAGTGGGCCGTGTGCAGCCCAAATGCGGAGCGCGGCTATCTTCATCAATTTGCGCTTGAAACTGAGGGCTTGAGCATTCTCGATTTTGAAGAGGCGGGCACACTCGCGTGGCTCGCCGAGCTAATGAAGCACAGGGACGCCTCCGACTCGAAGCGCTATAGAATGCTTGCCGCAAAGTTTATCGCAAAGTTCGGGGTTGACACCGCCTCAGCCGATGTTATCCGCGGGTGGCGGGCAAACGCTTCATTCTTTTATATTGCGAAGGAGTTTGTGCGCGACAACGTCGACATCGGCATTCTAGAAGAGCTTTTGTCGCTGGGCGGGTTAGGCATTCAGTTCTGCGTAAAGTCCGCAAAAGCCTACTCGCAGTTGCGCGAAATTCCGGAAGGCTTGTCGGAAGTGCCCTACAGCGAGTTTAACGCAAAATACAATAGCCGCGACGCGGCCGCTCGAAAGGCAATCCGCGATTTGATAGACTCCGACGCCAACAAGGTAACCCGCGTTTTCAGCTCGCTTCTTTAAGGAGGATTAATGCAAGTTTACGACGAGGCCTACCTAAGCGAGGTGGTCGAAACCCAAGGCAAGCTCTTCGACATGGTTGCCGCCAAATACCCCGAAGGCGACACCGAGGACTTTATAGCTGCCTACATGAAAAGCAAAACCCGCAAGGCCATAGACGAGGGGCAGGCTTACGTCGCCACAATGGGCGCGGCGGAGCTTTGGGAGTACTTTGCGCAAACCGAGGGCTACGCCATAAGGCCGGGCAAGGCACTTGAGGGCTTTATGCCTGACTGGATAGGCGAGTTTTACGCATACTACCAGTGGCATTACCGCCTGCCGAGCCGCGAGGCTATAGAGAAAGTGCCGCTAGATTTCTTGAAGAAAGCCTACTTTGGCCTGCACGACCTGGAGCTCGACTTGGCTGTGGGGAAAGTAGGAATTCAGGGCTTGAAAGCTTAGCGCCGAGATGCTGCGGCATAAGCAGACAGAGGCTTGCCGCGCACAGCGCTTTCCTCCTTCAGCTAAAAACGCAATTTCCTTTATATTTTCTTGACAAAGGATAAACAGTCTGTTATGCTCAGGCTTAGGCAATGCGAACGGGGACGCGGAGCTATCCGCCGTTGGCGGAAAATGGCGAGGGCGCGGGATTAATCCCTTAATCCCTTAATCCCTTAATCCCTTAATCCCTTA
>CAZQTH010000038.1:0-13140 GCA_964596175.1 uncultured Clostridium sp.
TCAATGGCATTCCTTCTATTATATATTTTTCACGATTTCCTCTAACACAAATACATTTATCTTTTATTTGCATAATCCTTTGTACTACATCCTCTGATTTTGCTGCTCCTCCAATAAGGTCTCCTAAGCAAATTATTTTTTCTATTTTTTTACTTTTTAGTTCTTTTAATACTATATCTAATGCGTTTATATTTCCATGTATATCTGATATTACACCTATTTTCATTTAATTTTCTCCATAATACATATTTATATCAATTATTCATCTCTCATTGGAATCTCATTGATATATTTAGTTATTAATATTAATTAACTCTATTATTACTATAACATGTTGCTTAGAATTTGTATATACCATTATAAATTTTTACATATATTTTATAAGCTTTGGCATAGTTAGCATAAAAAATACTCCTTTTTATAGGAGTATAAATTCATCTCTATTCTGTTCTTTCTTATAAGAATATTACATTTGGTACCGATGGTGGGACTCGAACCCACATGGTTTCCCGCTGGATTTTGAGTCCAGTGCGTCTACCAATTCCGCCACATCGGCATATAAAGAGTTTGCATTTAGCAAACTTCTTTAATACTTATATATATTAACATATATTTAATTTGTTGTCTAGTTTTTTTCACTATCAAATTCAAAAACATTTATTGTTTTTATTTTAATATCAGAAAAATCATCATGCTCATTTTCGAATTCAAGAATTTTAAATTTAGATTTATTTTTTAAAGTTAAATTTAATTTAGAAACATCAATTAGGATTTTTGTTGATAAATCTTGTCCTACTGGTAATGTTTTATTTTGATTATCATAGAAAATACAGTTTGTATAACCAATTGCATTTGTACCCTCTTTTATTTCTATTTTATAAAAATTTATTTTACTATTTTCTTTTCTTATTGCTGTACTTATCTCGTTTTCAGGATTTATATCAAATATATTTATTTTCCTATCATCTATTTTATCATCTATTATTGCTTTATAAACAGATACATCTTCTGGAACAACGACTTTTGTTAAAGCTGTTTTTATATTTGTAATTACATTTTCTAAAGATAGTTTGAATCCTATTTGTTTTGTATTTTTACTTATTTCTAATATATTAAATTTATCTTTAGGTAATTCTCTATGTTTCTTGTTTTTAATTTTTGATACTTTTGTGCTATCTTGAAGTATTCCACCAAAAATATCAAACTCTTCCTTTTCAGAAAGTGCTTTTTCCTCAATTGCTTCTTTTTTCATTTCTTTTAGAGCATTTTCAATATCTTTTGGCTGAAAATCATTTATCTTTATTTTATTTAACAATTGTAGAAGATTAGTTGTTGTTATATATATACTGTCTGTTTCTTCTTTATTTAGATTCTTTCTTTGCATTTTATCCATTGTTTTTCCTAATTTTTCTAGATCTTCTTCATAATCAAAAGTTTTTGTGATTTTCTTTACAATATTTACCTCTTCTTCTTCACCTTCTGGAAGTGAAGTCATCTCATCTTTATTACTATATTTCCAAAATTCAAATATACTCTTTTTATGACTATCTATTTCTGCAATATAAGCTGTTGCATTTTCTATCTTCTTTTGCATATTTTTATTTTTTAATTTCAAACTATTAATATCCATCATGATATTTTTAAGTTCTGTTTCTTTTTCATCAATTAATTTATATAAATCTAATAGCTCTTCAATATTATAATTTTCTTTTTTTAGCCTTTTTTTAGGAAGTTCTTCAGAATCTTCTTTATCTTCTTCTTCCACAAATTCTTGAATCTCTTCATTTTTTATTTTATTTTTATTCTTCTTTTTACTATATTTAAAATAATATTTAAATTTTCCAAAGAAAGTTTTTTTACATTCTAAGAATGTTGATATTTGTTTTTCTTTTGCTAAATATTCTATTTCTTGTGAAGCTATTTCTACTTTTAACTCTTGTAATCTTTTATTGTTATTTTTTATTAATTCTTCCGCTTCTTCTTCTTTGTCTTGCCCTAAAGAATACTCACTGTTTATCCATTCTGCTATATTTTTATATTCTATTTTCTTATCTTCTAGATAAAATTCTATTTCCCCACTTTTGCCTATATTAGTTTTAAATTCAAAATAATGTGGTATTTCTGTCTGTAAAATAAACATTGCTTTTAATAATTTGTAAAATTCTGTAGCCTCTTCTTTACTTTCTAATTTTATTTTGTATTGGCTTTTTATCTTCTGATATACTTCTGTTTCCCCAACTATTTGTATACTTAAATTATCATTTTTATCATATACTTCATATACTAATGGCCAGTCTTTTGTAAATAACCACAAATAATTTTCTATATCTTCAAATTCGGATTTTTTTAAGAATTCACTTGTATATTCAACATTTCTAATTGGTACAAATATTTTTCCCGTCTTTCTTTTTTCTAGTTGTTTTTTTAATAAATAAAAAAATGTTGAACAATCCGAATCTTCAGTTGGAACTAGCATAAAATATTGGTCTGTATTTTCAGAATAATATATTTGCCATAAATAATTATTTTCGTACTTTACCTTAAATGGTATTTTTTTATTTAGGTTTGCTTGTTCTTCTGATACTTTTTCTACATTATCTATACTAAAATTATTTAACATATTTAAAAACGTAGTATGTTTTAAAATATTCTCTTCTGATTCACTATCTAAATAATCTATAAGTGGACTTGCTTTTTTATATTTTTCTTCGATTTCATCTAACCTATTTGTTGGAGAAAGTAATATTTGGATATCTTTTATAGGTATATATCTATACTGTCTATATTGTTTTTCATCATAAAACTTAGGAATTCTAAATTCTAAAGGTTTATATTGTTTTATATTCTTTGGTATTTTGTTTAAATCTAATCCTAAATATTCTAATTTTTCTTTTATTGTTTCATTTTTCTCTACTATTCTTTTAGGCAATGTTTTTTCTCCTTTCTTTATTTTATAATTTCATAGAAATTTTTAAACTCATACCCTCTATCTTTTAAATTCTGAGTTATTTGTGGTAAAGCATCTGCTGTTACACTTTTTTAAAGGTAAGTTATGCATCAATATTACTATACTGTTTTTATTTTTTGAAGTTCATCTAATCTTTGTATCTTAAAATCATTTGTTTCCGCATCACCATTTAATGCATTCCAATCTACATGTAATATATTATTTTGAATAGGTAAATCATTTTATTGTCCATGCTTTATCACTTTTATTGCCTCTTATTCTCATCCTTTTATTATTTCTTCATTAAATCCTTTATATATTTTACTTCTTCTGCTGAATTTAATCTCATGAATATTGGCTCTCCTTTTTCTATTACTTTTATATCTTTTAAAGTATCATATTGCTTTATAGAATCCCAATTTTTATAACTTTCGTCTTTTACTCCTATTTGTTTTAATATATTATCTGCGGTATCATTCATAAATGGTTTTATTAATATTGCAATTTTTCTTAAATTTTCTATTAAATGATACATTACTGATGCTAATTTTTCTTCATTTTCTTCTTTAGCTAAGCTCCAAGGCATTGTTTCATCTATATATTTATTTGTTCTAGAAATTAATGTCCATATTTCCTGCAAACTATTTGCTATTTCATAATTTTCTATTTTTTCTTCAAAAGCATTTATTTGTCTTAAGCTGAATTTTTCTAGTTCTTCGTCAACTTCATTTGGTGTTCCATTATAGTCTGGAACTTGTCCTTCGAAATATTTGTTTACCATAGATACAGTTCTATTTAATAAATTACTTAAATCATTACATAAATCAAAATTATATCTTTCAACAAAACCTTCAGGTGAAAATATTGCATCTTGAGTAGTTGGCATTTCTCTTAATAAGAAATATCTTACACTGTCTAAACCATATCTTTCTATTAATTGTTCTGGATATATAACATTTCCTTTTGATTTAGACATTTTACCATCTTTCATTGTAACCCAATTATGAACAAGTATTGTTTTTGGAAGTGGTAAGTCTAATGCCATTAAGAATATAGGCCAATAAATCAAGTGAAATCTTGCTATATCTTTCCCCACTATTTGCAAATCTGCTGGCCAATATTTTTTTAATAATGTCTCATCATCACTTCCATATCCTAATGCTGTTATATAGTTCGTTAGAGCATCTACCCATACATATATTACATGTTTAGGGTCTTTTAATACTTTTATTCCCCAATCAAATGTTGTTCTTGTTACACATAAATCTTCTAATCCTGGTTTTATAAAATTATTTATCATTTCATTTTTACGGTATTCTGGTTTTATAAAATCTGGATGCTCTTCATAATATTTAATCAATCTATCTGCATATTTCTTCATGTTAAAGAAATATGATTCTTCTTTCATCAATTTTACTTCTCTTCCACAGTCTGGACATTTTCCATTTACTAACTGTGTCTCTGTAAAATAACTTTCACAAGGTACGCAATACCATCCTTCATATTCTCCCTTATAAATATCTCCTTGTTCCATAAATCTATCAAAGATCTTTTGAACAACTTTTTCATGTCTTTCATCTGTTGTTCTTATAAAATCATCATAGTCTATTTTCATTTTTTTCCATAATTCTTTTGCATATACTGCCATTTCATCTACATATTCTTGAGGTGTTTTTCCTTGTTCTTTTGCTTTTTCTTCAATTTTTTGTCCATGTTCATCTGTTCCTGTTAGCATATATGAATCTTCACCCTTTAATTTATGAAGTCTTTTCATACTATCTGCTAATACTGTTGTATATGCTGTTCCTATATGAAATTTTCCACTAGGATAATATATTGGTGTTGTTACATAAAATTTATTTAACAATTAGAATCATCTCCTTTTCGTCCTAAATATCTTATCACGTTTTAGTTAAAATAGCAATAAGCAAGAGTCATCTTTAAAAGATTTTCTCTTGCTTACCACTAATTCTTTTGTAATTCCTTAATTGTTCTTTAGTGCCTTAAAATAAAACACAAATAAATATATTACAGCTATAACCCCAGACACTATTGTTATGGCAATAGCAAATTTTGTCTTTTTTTATCGAAAATAAAATATAAACCAAGTACTACTTTTTATTTAAATATCTTAAAAGTAACAGGAACTAAAAAGTTCCTGTTAGTAGTACTTAAAAGATTTTACACCCAATTAATTCTTGGATTCTTAATTTGAGCCTCTGACATCTGAATCTCATCATCAAAAACAAATACTGGGCGAATAGGATGACGACAACATCTTACATAATCATAAGAATAATACAAAACATCATCGCAAACATTTCCTGAATACGCAGCCTGCATAGCCAAACTGAATGTTCTGGTGTATTCATTTACCACATTAGAAGCAAGCCAGAAGGTTGTATCATTAAATTTCCAAGCACTAATCATAGACATGTCTGCTTTTGTAATACTTCGAATATCATACAAACCATCCTGCCTACAGAAAAACTTACACAAGAAATTCAACTCATCTACTCCATACCAAAATCCATCCTTGCTTTTAAGGTAATACTCATCAATCAAGTTCTCCATACCATAGCAAACTGGATGAATCTTCCCATCACTTGAATACTTAGTGAATGCAAAGCACTTACTCCTAATCACTTCTGGCATATTATTACTTGAAAAAGTCTGATCACCAAATCCGTTCCTTTTCTCTAGACTCGTATACTCCCTATCTCTTGGAATTGTAACCAAAAACTCTTTTCTCATTGCCTCACCAACAGTCATAATTTTCTTGGTTTCCATTTTCTTTCCTTTCTCTCAAAGTACTTCCCATAATAGCTTTTGCTATCTGGATTGATTATATCATTACATATTTAGATTATCAATAAAAATGTCAAAATATGTCGCTTATAATTATTTAAATTTTTAATACTATAAATTTTTATATTTAACTTCTTAATTGAAAAAGATTGAAGCTAATAGACTTCAACCTTTCAATCTAAGAATTTCCAATAAAGAAAAAATTAAATCATATCTGTATAAAATTATCTTTATAATTCTTTATTCATCTTTTGTTGTATTAATTTTAAATAGTAACAGGAACTAAAAAGTTCCTGTTAGTAGTACTTAAAAGATTTTACACCCAGTTAATTCTTGGATTTTTAATTTGAGCCTCTGACATCTGAATCTCATCATCAAAAACAAATACTGGGCGAATAGGATGACGACAACATCTTACATAATCATAAGAATAATACAAAACATCATCGCAAACATTTCCTGAATACGCAGCCTGCATAGCCAAACTGAATGTTCTGGTGTATTCATTTACCACATTAGAAGCAAGCCAGAAGGTTGTATCATTAAATTTCCAAGCACTAATCATAGACATGTCTGCTTTTGTAATACTTCGAATATCATACAAACCATCCTGCCTACAGAAAAACTTACACAAGAAATTCAACTCATCTACTCCATACCAAAATCCATCCTTGCTTTTAAGGTAATACTCATCAATCAAGTTCTCCATACCATAGCAAACTGGATGAATCTTCCCATCACTTGAATACTTAGTGAATGCAAAGCACTTACTCCTAATCACTTCTGGCATATTATTACTTGAAAAAGTCTGATCACCAAATCCGTTCCTTTTCTCTAGACTCGTATACTCCCTATCTCTTGGAATTGTAACCAAAAACTCTTTTCTCATTGCCTCACCAACAGTCATAATTTTCTTGGTTTCCATTTTCTTTCCTTTCTCTCAAAGTACTTCCCATAATAGCTTTTGCTATCTGGATTGATTATATCATTACATATTTAGATTATCAATAAAAATGTCAAAATATGTCGCTTATAATTATTTAAATTTTTAATACTATAAATTTTTATATTTAACTTCTTAATTGAAAAAGATTGAAGCTAATAGACTTCAACCTTTCAATCTAAGAATTTCCAATAAAGAAAAAATTAAATCATATCTGTATAAAATTATCTTTATAATTCTTTATTCATCTTTTGTTGTATTAATTTTAAATAGCTTAAACAATTCAACAATAATAAGTGGTGCTATTACTAGTCCTATTAATTCTAATACGTTTTGTCTTGGTAAAAGAGGTATGCTAAATACTTCTCTTAAGAATGGTATTCCAAGTATTATAAACATTAATGCTGCTGATACAATTATTGCAAGTAATAATTTCTTGTTATTTGCAATTCCTGTTTTAAATACAGATTCTTTATTATTTCTAACATTAAATACATGAACTAACTCAGATAATGCAAGTGTTACAAATGCCATTGTTTGACCAACTTCTATTTTAGATTCATCTAATGTTAAGCCATCTATAGGTTCTGTAGTTGTTGCTAAACCTATCATAAATGCAGCAAGTGTAAGAAAACCTATCATTATTCCCTGATATACGACTCTCCAAGTCATCCCTTTTGTAAATACACCTTTATCTGGTTTGTTTGGTTTTCTATTCATTATATCCTTATTTGCTGGATCAAATGCTAATGCTAATGCTGGAAGTGAGTCTGTTACTAAATTAATCCATAATATATGAATTGGAAGTAATATTTCTAGATGTTCTATATCTGTAATTCCAAACCATTGTGCAAAAAGTGGCGTACACAATGTTGCTAAAAATAATACTACTATTTCACCAACATTACTTGAAAGTAAAAATTGAATTGCTTTTAAAATATTATCATAAATACGTCTACCTTCTTCTACTGCTGATACTATTGTTGCAAAATTATCATCTGTAAGAATCACATCTGCCACTTCTTTTGCAACATCAGTTCCAACAACTCCCATAGCACAACCAATATTTGCTTGTTTTAATGCTGGGCTATCATTTACCCCATCACCCGTCATTGCGACAATTTCACCATTTTTTTGCCAAGCTTTTACTATTCTTACTTTATGCTCTGGTGATACTCTTGCATATACTGAATATTTTCTCACATTTTTCTCTAAGTCTTCATCAGACATTTTTTCAAGTTCTTGACCTGTTATTGCTTCATCTTCATTTTCTAGTATTCCAAGTGTTTTAGCTATTGCTGTTGCTGTTATTTTATGATCACCTGTAATCATTACAGTTTTTATTCCTGCCGTTTTACATTTTTCAACTGCTTTTCTAGCTTCTTCTCTTGGTGGATCTATCATACCCACCATACCAACAAATATTAAATTATTTTCAATATCTACCATTTCTTCATCTGTTGGTTTATGATCTAATTCTTTATAACTACATGCTAATACTCTTAATGCTTCTTTAGCCATTTCTTCATTTTTTTGTCTAACTACTTTTGAATAATTATTTAAATCTTCTTTTATTTCTCCCCTTAGCAAATAACTATTACATCTAGCAAGTAACTCATCTAATCCACCTTTTGTATAAACAATATATTTACCATTTACCTTATTTACAGTCGTCATTAATTTTCTATCTGAATCAAATGGAACTTCTCCCACTCTTGACATTTGTTCATATATACTTGGTTGAAAATTTAATTTAAATCCCATATCAACTAATGCTGTTTCTGTTGGGTCTCCTGTTAAATTACCATCATTTGATATTTTTGTATCATTACATAGCATATTTGCATATACTAATTTTTCTAAGTCTAAATCATTACTATCTTTATAGCTTTCTATATCTTTTGTTTCCCCATTTATAAAGATTTTTTCTACTGTCATCTTATTTTGTGTTAATGTTCCTGTTTTATCAGAACATATTACTGTTGCACTTCCTAATGTTTCTACTGCAGGAAGTCTTTTAACAATAGCATTTTTCTTAACCATTTTTTGGACACCAATAGCAAGAACTATTGTTGATACTGCAACTAAACCTTCTGGTATTGCTGCAACTGCTAAAGATACTGCCGTCATAAACATATGAATTGGTTCTTTTCCTTGTATTAATCCTATTATAAAGATTACTATACATATTGATAAAGCTGCTATACCTAAGGTCTTTCCAAGTTTATTTAATTTCTTTTGAAGTGGCGTTGTTTGTTCTTCTGTATTATCTAGCATCCCTGCAATTTTACCTACCTCTGTTGTCATCCCTGTTTCTACAACAATTCCTTTTCCTCTTCCATAAGTAACTAAACTTGAAGAGAACAACATATTTAATCTATCACCAATTCCAACTTCTGTTTCTTCTATTTTTTCTGTATTTTTCTCTACTGGAACTGACTCTCCTGTTAATGATGACTCTTGTGATTTTAAATTCACTGCTTCAATTATTCTTAAATCTGCCGGGATATAATCACCTGTATCTAATATTACAATATCTCCAGGAACTAATTCTTTTGCAGGAATTACTGTTACTTCTCCATTTCTAATAATTTTTGAAGCATGATCTGTTAGTTTTTGCAAAGCTTCTAATGATTTTTCTGCTTTTGCCTCTTGTGTTACACCAATTATAGCATTTACAATAACTACTATTAATATAATTATTGTGTCTGTTATACCTTCTCCTTCTGCTACTCCAACTATTCCTGATACAATTGCTGCAATAATCAATACTATAATTGAAAAATCTTTAAATTGATCTAAAAATTTTTGTAATAAAGATTTTTTCTTTTTTGCTTTTAATTCATTTAGCCCATATTTTTCTCTTCTTTTTTGTACTTCTTCACTGGAAAGACCTTTACTTAAATCTGTTTGTAAGTCTTTTTCTACGTCTTCACAACTTTTGTTAAACCAATTATTTTTCTCCAACTTTCTACCACTCCTTATTTTCTTTACATTTTTTGATTTTTCTTTTTATATTATTACACCTTTTAGTGTTTTTTAACAATTTTTAAAGGAAAAAAGACTTTTAAAAGGAATTTTAATCCCTCTTAAAAGTCTTGCTAACTAATTTTTTTTAGCTTACTAACCAGATTTTTTAATCGCGTCTGTTGATTAGTAATTTAAAGCTACTCCCTTTTAATTATTTATCTCTTATTTAAAATTTCTTATTACTTTATGATTATAACATACGATTTTTAGATGTCAATAGTTATTTTTTAGGTGGTGACCCCTACGGGAATCGAACCCATGATTCCACCTTGAGAGGGTGGCGTCTTAACCTCTTGACCAAGGGGCCACATATTTAACACCTATTATTTATACCATTTTTTTGTATTTTAGTCAAGAGGTTTTACCTCAATTAAATTTAAAATTTCCTTTAATCTTTCATCTTTTTTTGTTAAATATAAATATCCAATTAAAGCTTCAAAAGCTGTCGAATACATATAATCTTGTACACTTGCATTTTTAGGTAAATGATGATTTTCACTATTTCTACCACGTCTTACTATATCTTGTTCTTCTTCTGTTAATTTAGGCATAATTTCTTGTAAAATCTTTGCTTGTTTATTTGCTTTAACATACTTAATTGCATCAATATGTAATTTATGTGGTTTTAAACTTGTTTTATTTATCAATTCCTGTCTTACATACAATTCAAAGACACAATCGCCAATATATGCCCAAGTAAGTGGTGACATCATATTTACATCTTTTTCATCTTTTTTTCTTTCTATTAATTCCTCCATTTAAATCTCCTCTATTTCTCTAATTAATTAGGAAATTCTAATGTTATTCTTCCTAATTTACCATTTTTAAACTCGTCTAATATAATCTTTGCAGTTTTTTCTTCATCTATATCTCCACCTGATATTATACAACCTCTTTTTCTTCCTACTTCTAGCATAATATCATAAATATTAAAGTTTTCTGGATTATCTCTATTTAATATTTCTTCTATATTTTCATTTGCAAAACCATATCTTTTACAAAAATTTTCTCTTGCATTATTTAATAAAAACTTCACAAGCTCATATGATACTTCTGTTATTTCAAGTACATCCTCTTTTATAGTTCCAGTAAAAGCAAGATTTAATGCAACTTTTTCACTTTCGAATTTTGGCCATAATACACCTGGTGTATCTAGTAATTCTACTTTTTCATTAATACGTATCCATTGTTTCTTTTTAGTTACTCCTGGTTTATTTCCTACTTCTGCTAATGTTCTTTTTGATATTCTATTTATAAATGATGATTTACCCACATTTGGAATTCCTAGTATCATGGCTCTTATTTTTCTTCCAACTCTTCCTTTTTCTAATTGCTTTTCTTTTTCTTCTTCCATCATATTTTCTAGTTTCTTGATAGCATTATCAATTCCTCTTCCTGTATTTGAGTCAACTAGAACTGCTGGAATTCCTTTACTTTCAAAATAAGATACCCATTTTACATTTTCTTTTTCATCTGCTAAATCGCATTTATTTAATACAACTATTTTTTTCTTACTTTTTATAATTTCTGCTATATCAGGATTTTGGCTAGAAATTGGAATTCTAGCATCTAATATCTCTATTACAATATCTACTAATTTTAAGTCTTCTGCAATTTGTTTTCTAGTTTTTGCCATATGCCCTGGATACCAGTTGATATTCATTTTATTTTCATTCATTATTATCACTCTTCCTTTTCTCTACTTCTTCTAACAACAAATCGAAATCTGATTTATATAATTTATCTTGTTTTACTCGATATTTTTCACTATTTATCTCTTTTTCTTCTCTTATATGTTCATTTAAACTACTGAGGATTCCTCGGTAGTTGAGTTAATCCTATTTATTCTATATAATTTCTTCTTACAAAGTCATCATATATCCATTCTGGTCCATAATCAAATACATGTATTAATTCTTCAATCAGTTCGTTTCTCGACATTTTATTTATATATTTAATTACCTTATCATAAATTTCCTCTTGATATTTTTCATATTCTTCTTGTAATCTGTCCTGTTCATTTTCAAAATTTGTTGCCTCCTCTGGCATGGCACTAAAGTAGGTTGCAACTATATGTTTGCAAATTACTCTTTTTCCTTTTGCTAATGGGCAATCACAAGTAGACTTCCTTGGATGTTCTAAATTTAAATACACATTATAATTCTTAGTCCCATTTACTATACTTGTATATTCTTTATCATTTATTTTTCTCAATTTAATTACTTTTTTATCTTTAAAATAATCTAGTCCTCTCCAACATGAATTTCCACTTGCCATTGATATTATTCCCATAAATCTACTCCTTTTTATTCCCATTTCCTAATAATTTTATTTTTTCAGCATTGTTAAGTATATTTAATTGATACTTTGCAATTTCACTCAAAATCTCAAATCTTTCTTCTTTACTTTTTCCTTCTTTTATTAATTCAGCATTATGTGATTCTAGATTAGACAACACTGTTAGTTCATTAATCGTAGCGTAATCCCTTAAGTTAGAATTTTTAGACAAATTTGGATTAAGTTCTCTCCATTTTTTTGCGGTTGTATTAAATAGTGCCACATTTAATATATCAGCTTCTTCAGCATATTTTAACCATTCTTTATTTTTATAAAAATCATTATCTGGCAATATATAATTCTTAATAGCATCTGTATGTATTAAATAATTATTTTTTGTAAGTATTCTTTTAACATCCCATTCTCTATTTTGATTTTCTAATTCTTTTAATCTCTCAAATTCTTTAATTAGGTATAATTTAAATACTGGACTTATTGAAGAAGCAAATTCGAATGCTATATCCTTATAAGCATAAGTTCCACCATATTTTCCACGTTTTGAATAAATTCCAATTGCATTTGTTTTTTCACACCATTCAGTAACACTCAATGTAAATGTATGAAGTCCTGCATTTTTTCTAAACCCGTCGAATTCGACGGAATTAAAATTCGGATTATAAATTGACTCCCATGTTCCTAAAAATTCCAAAGTAATTTATTTCTTAACCAATTTCTTATAATGTCGTCTGCTTTTGACTTTCCTTCCTTATATTTGCCAAAATCAGAAATACAAATATAATCATTATCATTTACATTAGCTATACTTACTTTAATATCTTGAACTTCAATAATTTTATTACTCATACATACTCACCTCTTTTTTTATATAAAATATACTAATCCTTTTAAAAATTTTATTGATTTTTCAACCTTTTTCTTATTTTTACATAAATTCATCTCACCCAATTAATATTAGTTTTTGAAACTTCTTTTTCTGTACTTTTTATTTTATTATTATTTTTTTCTTTCATGTTTTACCTAACCTTTAAATTCAAATTATTTTACAATATCTCACTATTTTATATTTAAATCAATCATCTTTTTCCTTCTTATATCTTTATTCTTTCTACAAATT
>CAZQTH010000039.1:0-13079 GCA_964596175.1 uncultured Clostridium sp.
TTTGCAGCTTCTGTTGCAACTCTACCAACTGGTTTGTTTGCTGCATCAATAATATACCATTTACTTTCTATTTCACCTTTTTTTGCACTATATGTTGTATTATTCATGGTAATTTATACCCTCCTATTTTATTATATTTATATATGAAATTTAAATAATAAGGCCACCGGGGAGAAGCTCTATATTTAAATCATATTTCAATAATTGCTAAACTATTATATTATGAAAAAGTACATTTGTCAATAGTTGCAGCGAATTTTTTTATAAAACTTGACAAATCATTTTGTTTTGTGTATACTAAGTTCGTTAATCAACAGGATGTATATATTATTTATTTAAGGAGTAATATGAAATGAAAATAAAAAATGTAATAAAAAACATACTAATGATAGTCGTCTTAGAAATAGCAATTATGTTTTTTACAAACGTGATATTTGCAGCAAATATTGCAACAATTAATGTGGAAACAGCAAATTTAAGAGAGACAGCAGATGAAAATAGTAAAATATTAGTTCAATTATCTTTAAATACTGAAGTAGAAATATTACAACAAACAGGTAATTGGTATCAAGTAAGAACAGAAAATAATGTTACAGGTTATATAAGACAAGATTTACTTAATGTTTCTGGGGAAGAAACAACTACAACACAAAGCAGTTCGGAAGAAAGTACTACAGAAGAAACTGGAACAAGAATAGTTAGAGAAACAATAAACTTAAAAATAGTTCCAACTATTAATGCAACAGATATAATTGAAGTTGAACAAAATGCAGAAGTTACAATAATAGAAACAATAGGGGACTGGGTTTGTGTACAAACTGGAACAACGAAAGGTTGGATTAGAAGTGATAAGTTAATGACAGAAGAAGAAAAAGCAACCCTAGATGCGGAAGCGAACGCTGTAACGCAAGAGCAAACAGAAGAAACAGTTCAAGAACAAACAACTACAATAACAATGTATGCTAATTCAACAACAGTAAATGTAAGAAGAGAAACAAGTACAGACTCTGATATTATAATACAAATACCACTAAATACAGCAGTAGAAGTTTTATCAGAAGAAGATGGATGGTATAAAGTAAGAGTAAATGGAAGTGAAGGATATATAGCAACAGACTTACTATCAGATTCACAAACTGAAGTAACAACGACATCAAGAGGTAGTACAACAATGAGAGAGGGAGTAACTGAAGAAACAACAACTAGTAGTAGTGAAACGACAGAGACAACAACTACAACATCGTCGGGGAAAGGTGCAACAGTAGTAGAGACAGCTATGAATTACATAGGATATAGTTATGTGTATGGAGCATCAGGACCAAATAGTTTTGACTGTTCAGGATTTACTTATTATGTGTTTAAATTACATGGAGTAAGTTTAAGCAGAACAGCCAAAGGACAATATAGTAATGGAGTAGCAGTAGCAAGAAGTGACTTACAACCTGGAGACTTAGTTATGTTTGGACCATCAGAATCAGGAATCAACCATGTAGGAATTTATATAGGTGGAGGAAAAATTGTACATGCAGCAAATTCATCAAGAGGTGTAACAACAGATACAATAAATTCTGGTTATTATAATAACAACTATGTGGGAGCAAGAAGAGTAATATAGTAGGAAAGGAAGATTAAAATAAAAAGACCAATTTTAGTTGCTGCTATAGGATATATAATAGGGATAATAATGGGGCTATACTTTAATATCAGTATAGTCCTTTTATATATCTTAATAGCTATAACATATTTAATAAAAAGAAATTTAATAAGGCAAAAAGTAAAAAAATTAAATTTATTGAGTTTAAGAAGATATTTTAGATATTTCAAATTAGTTTTCAATTCTAAAACATTAATCCTATTTTGTATATTTTCAATTATTTCAAATACAATAACAATTTTCCAAAATAAAAAATATGATAATTTATATGAAGATGAAGAAAATTTATCTGGTATTGCTTTAGTTGTAAGTAACGCACAAGAAAATGACTATAATTATACGTATAAAATAAAAATACTAGATATAGAAAAAAATAGAGGTAAAAATACATATCTATATTTAAAAATCAACAAAAAAAATAATGAAGAATTAGAATATGGAGATGTAATAAGTTTTAAAGGAAGTTTTCAAGAAGCAAGTAAAACTAGGAATTTTGGAGGTTTTAATTATAAAGATTATTTAAAAAGCATAAAAATTTATGGGACCATAAAGTCAGAAAGTATTAAAGTTTTAGAAAAAAATAAAGGAAATATATTAATTAGTTTTACAAATAAAATATCAAAGGCAATAAAAGAAAATATAAATAAATTATTAGATAAAAAAGAAGCAGGAATGTTAATAGGTTTATTAATAGGAGATGATGGAAGTATAGAGGAAGATTTAGAGGAATCTTTTAAAATAAGTAGTATATCTCATATTTTAGCAGTATCAGGAATGCAAGTCACATATATAATAACTGGTATGTATTTTGTTTTTAAGTTAAGTTTAGGTAAAAGGAAAACTAGAATTATAATAATAATTATTTTAATCTTATATACAGCACTTACTGGTTTTTCTCCATCTATTATAAGAGCGAGCATAATGGGAATATTAGTTATGGGAGAAGGATTATTTTATAGAAAAAATGATATTTGGACATCTATTTCTTTTTCTTTACTTATTATTCTTATTTATAATCCATTCCTTATTTTAAATGTAGGATTACAATTATCATATTTAGGTACAATTGGAATTATTTTATTTAATAAAACAGTATTTTCGGTATTGAAAAATATAAGGCTAAAAGAGAGAAAATATGAGTATAAGATTAACAGAAAAATTATTATTTTAATAGGTAAGATAAAAGAAATACTAGCGGTTACAATATCTGCAAGCATGGCTGTTTTTCCAGTTATGTTATACCACTTTAATTTATTTGGAACGTATTTTTTAATAACTAATTTATTAGTAAGTATAATCCTAGGTCCGCTTACAATTATAGGAACAATAATTGTTTTTATATCATACATATTTTTTCCACTTGCTAAATTTTTTTCAGGAATATTAGAAGTTTTAATCAATGTACTAATTTTAATATCAAATTTTAGTAAACTACCATTTTCAAAAATATATATAGTAACTCCTAAAATATTCTTTATTATAATTGTTTATATTATTTTTATAATAGTTAATTATATCTATAAGATTTACAATGAAAAAAATTTAAGTATCACCAAAATAAGGATTAGAAACCTAATTGCTCTATATAAATATAAGTTTAAAGAATATAAAAATAAATTTTTAACTTTTTTATTAATAATTATTTTAATTTTTTCAATATTTTCTTTCAATCAAAAAAATTTAAAAATCTATTTTGTAGATGTGGGACAAGGAGATTGTACTTTTATTGTTACTCCCAAAAATAAAACTATTTTAATAGATGGGGGAGGAAGTTCAGGAAGTAGTTTTGATGTAGGAGAAAGTACACTTTTACCATATATTTTAGATAGAGGTTATAAAAAAATAGATTTAATGTTTATATCACATTTTGATCAAGACCATGTAGGAGGATTACTTACTGTTTTAGAAGAGTTAAAAGTAGATAGAGTATGTATTTCGAAACAAGAAGAAGAATCTGAAAATTATCAAAAATTTTTAAAAATCATAAAAGATAAACAAATTTCAGTTACGATTGTAAAAATAGGAGATAGGATAAATATAGAGAATAATTTATATTTTAATATTTTATGGCCTAAAGAAGAGCAAATAGTGGACAGTAGATTAAATAATAATGCTATTGTTATGAAATTAAATTATAATAATTTTTCAATGATGTTTACAGGTGACATAGAAGAAAAAGCAGAAGATGAAATAGTAAAGTTATATGGAGAAAAACAAATATTGGAAAGTGATATTTTAAAGGTTGCACATCATGGCTCTAAAACCTCTACAACAGAAAAAATTGTAAACGAAATAAAACCAGAGATTGCTTTAATTGGAGTTGGAGAAAATAATTTGTTTAATCATCCGTCAGAAGAAGTTATAGAAAGGTTAGAAAAATTAGATATAAATATATATAGGACAGATATAAATGGTGAAATAACGATAACTGTTAATAAAAAAGGACAATATTTTGTTAAGACGATGTATTAAATATGCTAAATATTGGTATAAATTCCAAAAAAATGTTAACAATAATTATAAATAATAAACTTGGAGGAAAAGATTATGAATAAAATAATTATAACATTGCTTGCAATTCTTGTGGTTATTGGAGCTGTGATTACTGCTATTATTATTTATATGCCAGAAAGTAAAAATCAAAACGAAACTATTGTAGAAGATATATCAGATGAATATAATAATATAGATGAGAATATAGAAGAAAATATTACTAATATGGTAGAAACAAACTCGACTGAAGAGAAAATTTCGCCTAATGCTTTTATAACATTTGAAAGGATTTATAAAGAATGTGGTCATACAACAAGTGAATTTTTAGAAGTACCACAAGAATTTGTTAATTTAACAGAAAGCGAGTTGAAAGAAAAATATACAGATTGGAATATAGAAAAATTTACAGATGAAGATATTGTTCTGAGTAAAGAAGAAGAAGGTAGTTGTAATGAACATTATATTATAAAAGATGTAGATGGAACTGTTGTAGTTTATCATGTGCTAGATAATGGAGAGGAAGAAGAATATATGGTAACAGATATAGCAACAGAATATTTAACAGATACTGATAAGATAGAAATGGAAAATGGAATAGAGGTAAATGGAAAACAGAATCTAAATCAGTTGATAGAAGACTATGAATAGTAAAAAGTCCTTTTGTTTTTCAAAAGGACTTTTTATTACTTTTTTTTCTTTTTTTCTTTTTTATCTACTGTTACTTCCTTCTTTAAATCTTGTTTATCAATAAACCCTTTTTTGTATAAATCTTTAATGTACATTATTAAAGAGAAAATTGTAGCAGTTATTGCTAAGCAAAATAAAGCTAAATCAACATTTGACCATATTCCAGTAAATTCAAACTGTCTTGTAAGAAGTGAAAATACAATTGCAATATAAAGTAAAACAGTAGATAACTTTCCATACCATTTGCTGTAAACTACAACATCTTTTCCATAAAGGAAAGAAGCACCACAAATCATTAAAAATTCTTTAGAAAGTACTATAATTAATATCCAGAAAGGTATAATTTCTACAATAACTAAAGAAGCTAAAGTTGCGATTTGTGTTAATTTATCAGCTAAAGGATCCATTAATTTTCCAAAATTAGAGATTAAATTATATTTTCTTGCAATACATCCATCTGCAATATCTGTTATACCAGAAATGGTAAAAAAGATAAAAGCTAAAATGTAATTGCCTGTAAAAATATAAAATAATATAAATGGTATCAATAAAAATCTTATTATCGTAAGTATATTTGGTATATTTTTTAACATAATTTTCTCCTATTTAATAACTTCAAATTTTAATTTATCATTTTCAAAATCTATTTTTACATTTTGACCATCTAAAAGTTCGTTTCTTAAAATCATTTCAGATAATTCATCTTCAACATATTTTTGAATTGCTCTTCTTAAAGGTCTAGCTCCAAATTTTATATCAGTTCCTTTTTCTAGAATAAAATCTTTAGCTTTAGGTGTAACTTCCATAGTTATGTCTTTATCTTTTAGAGCTTTTATTGTATCTTGAAGCATCAAATCAACTATTTGTAGTAATTGCTCTCTGGTCAATGGATCAAAACTAATAATTTCATCAACTCTATTTAAGAATTCAGGTCTAAATACATCTTTTAGTTTGTCTATAATTTTACCTTTATCAAGAGTTTGTTTTCCAAAACCAATTGAATTTGTGTTAGTATTAGAACCTGCATTTGATGTCATTATAATTATTGTGTTTGAAAAACTTACACTATTTCCTTGACTATCTGTTAATTTTCCATCATCTAATACTTGTAATAAAATATTAAATACATCAGGATGGGCTTTTTCTATTTCATCTAAAAGAATAATAGAATAAGGTTTTCTTTTAACTTTTTCTGTAAGCTGACCTGCATCATCATATCCCACATATCCCGGAGGTGCACCAATTAACTTAGAAGTAGAATGGCTTTCCATATATTCAGACATATCTATTCTAATTATTGAATCTTCAGAGCCAAACATTTCATATGCTAATGATTTGGCAAGTTCTGTTTTACCAACACCAGTAGGTCCGACAAAGATAAATGAAGGTGGTCTATTTGTACTTTTTAAGCCTGCACGATTTCTTCTAATTGCTCTTGCAACGCTATTTACAGCGTCATTTTGACCAACAATTCTTTTATGAAGATTTGTTTCTAAATTTAATAACTTCTTAGTTTCTTCTTCTGTTATTTTTTTAACAGGAATTTTAGTCCAACTTTCAATAACGTTTGCAATATCCTGAACAGTCAATTGTCTTGGTTTTGCTTTTTCATTTAATTTATTTATCTCTTCAATTAATTGACATTCACGAGTTTTTAAATCTGCGGCTTTTTGGTAATCTTCTGTTGAATCAGCAGCCACAACTTCTTCTTTTTCAACTTGAACCTGTGATAGTTCTTGTTTTAACATTTCTAATTTATATAGATCTTTATTTTCAAGATTTATTCTAGAACAAGCCTCATCTAGGATATCAATTGCTTTATCAGGTAAAAATCTGTCATGAATATATTTTTCAGACATAATAACAGCGTGTCTTATTACGTCAGAAGAGATTTTAACTTTATGATATTCTTCATAGTATTTTTTAATACCTTCTAGTATAGAAATAGAATCATCTTCATTTGGTTCCTCAACTAAAACTTGTTGAAATCTTCTTTCTAATGCAGAGTCTTTTTCAATGTATTTTCTATACTCTTTTAGAGTTGTTGTTCCAATTAATTGAATTTCACCATTAGATAGGGCAGGTTTTAAAATATTTGCAGCGTTCATAGAATGTTCTCCATCTCCTGCACCAATAATATTATGTATCTCATCTATTACAAGAATAATGTTTCCATATTCTTTACATTCATCAATAATGCCTTTCATACGAGATTCAAATTGTCCTCTAAATTGTGTACCAGCAATAATTGATGTCATATCTAATAAATAAACTTCTTTATTTAAAAGTTTTGCAGGCACATTTTGGTTAGCAATTTTTATTGCTAAACCTTGTGCAATTGCAGTCTTACCAACACCAGGTTCACCAATTAAACAAGGATTATTTTTAGAACGTCTATTTAATATTTGAATAACTCTTTGAATTTCTTTATCTCTACCAATTACTATATCTAATTCATTGTTCTTAGCTTTATCAGTTAGATTAGTACCAAATGTATCTAAAAATTTCTTTTTCTTATTCTGTTTTTTATTTTTCTTTTTTTCAACCTTTACTTTTTTTCTGCCAATACTTGTTTCTGGTTCATCATCATTGTCATTAGTTTTGTTATTAAACATATTAGAAAATATAGAACCAATAGGAATTGCAGTTCCTGATATCTTCGGAGAATCAGGATTATCATCATTTGTATTATCAAATGTGATAGCACCTTCAATATTTTCAAGATCTTCTAAATTTATATTTTCTGCCAAATCTTTAAATATTGATTCAAATTGTTTTGTCATATAATTAATAGAATTTGGGTTTTGTGATAAGAGGTTATTTTGTTCTGATATGACCTGTGTAGGATTAATACCTTTTTTCTTGGCACAGTCATAACAATATCCTTCTAATGACTCTTTACCATTTTCTATTTTTTTATAAAAAAGTATGGCAGGTTTTTTATTACATTCTGAACATAACATACTTTTAATTCCTCATTTCTTTATAATAATCTATATAATGATACTCTAAAATAAGGAAATAGTCAAGATTTTAAAGTGGAATTAATGGAAAATTAATGTTGATTAATAAAAAGATAAATGTTATAATGGAATAGATGAAATAAAAAAAGATAAAAACGAGGTCAAAAGATGAATGTTACATTACCAGAAGAAAAAGCAATAAAAAAAGGTCAAATAATCTTATATGTTTCTATTGTTTTAGTATGTATTATATGTGTTATAGTAGCTTTTTATGTTCAATTTTATGCAAGAATAGATTTAGCAGGTTTAATAGGTTTGGGTTCAGAATCTGCATATGGAAATAAAACAGATGAAGAAATAATTAATCTAGAAACGAATTTTAGTAATTTGTTTACAAATAGTATAAATAATGATAATGGTGAAAATAATAGTAAAAAGGAAGATCAAACAAAAGATTTAGTATATACTGGTTACCAACAAAAAGAAGCTAAATTAAATAGTTATGATTTAGAGGTAAATATTCCACATATAAATGTTGATAATGAAATAATAGATGAATATAATGAAGAAATAGAAAGTATATTTTTGAATATTGCAAATAATGTTTTACAAACCGAAAATGCTAATATAATTTATACAGTTGATTATGTTGCAAGTGTACAAGACGGAATTTTATCACTTATGATAAGATCTAATTTAAAAGAGGGGTCTAATGCTCAAAAGGTTATTATTCAAACTTATAATTATGATTTAAGAAATAACAAGGAAATAACTCTTCAAGAAGTTTTGAGTATAGAAAAATTAGATGAACAAGATGTACAAAATAGAATAAATGAAAAAGTACAGGAAGAACAAGAACAAGCAGAAGATTTACAAAGTTTAGGTTATAATATTTATTCAAGAGATGTAGAAAGTGATATATATACATTAGAAAATTCAACAGAGTTTTATTTAACACCAGATGCTTTATATATTATCTATGCATATGGTAATGCAGCAGATACTAGTGAAATGGATTTAGTTATTTTATAATGCTTTTGGACGGACTCAAAAAATATCTATATAATAAAATTAAAGAGAAGCAAGAAGCTTCTCTTTTTTGAAAATAAAAGGGGATGTTTTTTATTTTAAATCAGTTTTATAACTGATTATGGCTATATTCTAATAAGATAATTTGTCCATTTTGTGAACTAAAAGTGAAAAATATAAAAAACAAATTAATAAAATGAAAAAAGAGATAAAAAAACAAACCTATAAAAGGCTTGTTTTTTTAAATTTAATTTTTAACTTCACTAAGGTTGTTCATCTAAGGTAACAGTAACTTCTCTTTCTTCTCCATCTCTATTTAAGGTAAGAGTCATTTCTTCACCAATTTCATGAGAATTTTTAATCTCATTTAATTCATCCATAGTAGTAATTTCTTGACCATCAGCTGCAACAATTACATCACCAGGTTTTATACCTGCTTTTTCAGCAGCAGAGAAATCTTCAACAGATTTAACATAAACACCAACAACTAATCCATTAGCTTCAGCTGTTTCTTCATCTAAGTCCATACCAGTGATACCAATATAAGGTCTTCTTACCTTACTATATTCTATTAATTGAGAAGAAATTTCTTCTGTTGAATTTATTGGAATTGCAAATCCCATACCTTCAATTCCGTCACCTTCTATTTTTAAAGTATTAATACCAATAACTTGACCTTCACTATTTACTAATGCACCACCACTATTACCAGCGTTAATTGCAGCATCAGTTTGGATTAAAGTATAAGTATTTCCATCAGAGTCTGTAATTTCTCTATTTACCGCACTAATAACACCACAAGTAACAGTACTTTCTAAACCTAGAGGATTTCCAACAGCCATTGCAAATTCACCAACTTTTATATTATCAGAATCTGCAAATTCAGCTTGAGGAAGACCAGTTTTATCTATTTTTATAACAGCTAAATCTGTTTGTTCGTCTGTACCTATAATTTCTGCTTCATATTCTGTGTCATCATTAAATAATGTAACAGTAACCTTTGTAGCAGATGAAACCTCATAATAATCTTCATCAGATGAAGTTGAAACTATATGGTTATTAGTTAAAATATAACCATCTTCACTAATAATAATACCTGAGCCACTAGCTGTTGCTGTTGTAGATTGGCTCTTTCCAAACATTGAATTTAAAGTGCTTACACTATATTCTACTGTAATACCAACAATAGAAGGTAATATTTTATTTGCGGCATAAACTGCAGTATCTGAATAATTAGATAATGAAACCTGACTCACATATCCACTAGATTGAGATGAACTAGAAGAATCTGAATCATCTGTTCCCAATAAATTAGAACGAATTTCTGGAACTCCAAAACAAGTTCCTACTACTACAGCACATCCTACAACACCACTTACAAATGGTAAGAAAATAGTTTTTACAAAGCCAGATTTAGATTTTGTTTTTTTACTATTTTCATAAGTTTTGTAAGAATTTGGATTTTGTACTGTTTTAAAATTTGAATTGCTTGAATTTTCCTCCTTTTTTATTTCATAAACAACATCTTTTTGGTTATCATTGTTTTCATTCATTTTTAAGACCTCCTAAATATATATATATACATCATAACCTATTGTGGTGATATAATACAATAGGTTTGTGAATATTTCGTGAAAAAAATTAGAAAAGTTTTTGTTAATATAAAAAATATTTAAATTTTATATACATTATTTTTTTTATCTATTGAAAAAAATCTTCCCAAAATATATAATATATAAAAATAAAGTAAAGGGTGAAACAAATGAAAATAAAAGAAAATAAGGGAATAACATTAGTTGCTTTAGTAATTACAATAATAATTCTATTAATAATTGCAGGAATAGGAATTAACTATGGAACAGATACTATAAGAAGAGCAAACTTGGAAGAATTAAGAACAAATATGTTATTAATAGAAGCAAAAGCAAAAGGGTTAGTAGAAGAAGCAAATTTTCAATATGGACCACAACAAGATGGAGATTTAAGTTCCATAAGATCAAGTATTTATGTTAGTGAAAATAAAATGGAAGTATCAAATAACATACAATCAGTAAATATAGATATTCCATCATCAATTCCTATAGGAGATAATGTATATGTAATGACAGAAGAGACATATACATTATGGGGAATGGAAGATATATATAATGAACTTGAAAAAGGAGAAGGTTATTTGATTTCTTTTGATGAAGAAAATGCTACTTTAGAAGTATATAATACATTAGGATATAATGGAAAATATTCATTAACAGAAATAGATAGTATAGAAGAATAGGGATAAAAATGAAAGAAAAAGAAATAGAAAGATTAACAAAACTAAAAGAAATAGAAAAAGATTTATATAACAAAGGATTTAAAAATATTTGTGGAATAGATGAAGCTGGAAGAGGACCTCTTGCAGGACCAGTAGTTGTTGCAGGAGTTATTATGCCAGAAGATTCTATGATAGAATTTGTAAATGATTCCAAAAAAGTAACAGAAAAAAGAAGAGAAAAATTATATGATATTATAAAAGAAGAAGCAATAAGTTATTCAATAGCAGTAATAGATCAAGAAATAATAGATGATATAAATATACTTAATGCGACTAAAAAAGGTGTAACAGAGGTTATAGACGGATTAAAGATTAAACCAGACTTGATATTAGTTGATGCATTAGAACATATAAATACAAGAGGAATACCATATGAACCTATAATAAAAGGAGATTCTAAGTGTTATAATATAGCAGCTGCGTCAATATTAGCTAAAGTAACAAGGGATAGGATAATGAGACAATGGGATGAGATATATCCTCAGTATGGTTTTTTGTCAAATAAAGGATATGGAACAGCAAAACATATAGAAGCAATAAAAGAGTATGGTTTGTGCCCAATTCATAGAATTACTTTTACAAAACATTTTACAAAATAAGAGTAATGGGGGAGAATATGACTATTTTAGATATTATTGAAAAAAAGAGAGATAAAAAAGAATTAACTAAAGAAGAAATAGAATTCTTTATAGAAGGATATACAAAAGGAGAAATAACAGACTACCAAGCAGCAGCTTTAGTTATGGCTATTTTTATACAAGGAATGACAGATGAAGAAGTAACAAATTTAACTTTAGCCATGGCACATTCAGGAGAGGTATTAGATTTAAGTAGTAAATTAGGAATGGTTATTGTGGATAAACATTCAACAGGTGGAGTTGGTGACAAAGTATCATTAATTTTACTTCCATTAGTTGCTTCTTGTGGAGTTGTTGTTGCAAAGATGTCTGGAAGGGGGTTAGGTTTTACAGGAGGAACTGTAGATAAATTAGAATCAATACCAGGATATAAAACTAATATTAGTATCGACGAATTTGTGAAAAATGTGGAAAAAATAGGTATTAGTATGATTTCTCAGACATTAAATTTAGCACCAGCTGATAAAAAGTTATACGCTTTAAGAGATTCGATTTCTTGTGTTGAAAATATACCTCTAATTGCATCTAGTATTATGAGCAAAAAAATAGCAAGTGGAGCAGGAAAAATAGTAATAGATATAACAGTTGGAAAAGGTGCTTTTATGAAAAATATTCATGATGCTGAAAAACTTGCAAAGCAAATGATATCAATAGGTGAGCTAGCGAAAAGAGAAACAATATGTGTATTAACAAATATGGACGAGCCATTAGGATTTAATATAGGTAATTCATTAGAAGTAAAAGAAGCAATAGAAGCATTAAATGGTAAAATAGCAGATGACGTAAAAGAAGTTGTATTAGAACTTGGTTCATATATGCTACTGTTAGCTGGAATAACAGATGATTTAGAAAAAGCAAAAAAAATATTAAATAAAAACTTAAATAATGGAAAAGCATATAATAAATTTATGGAATTAGTAGAGATTCAAGGAGGAGATACAACGTATTTAACAGATATAGAAAACTTTGAAACATCAAAATATATAGAGCCAATATATAGTGAAAAATCAGGATATATTTATAGTATGGATGCAAAGGAAATAGGAAAATTAGCATGTGATTTAGGTGCAGGAAGAATAAAAAAAGATGATAAGATTGATAAATCAGTTGGAATAGTATTATCAAAAAAAATAGGAGACTATGTTACAAAAGATGAAGTAATTGCATATCTTCATATAAATAATCCAAAACAGTTAAAATTAGCAAAAGAAAAGATTAAAAAAATTATAAAAATAAGAGAAGAACAACAAAAGAAATTAAAGACAATTATAAAAGTAATAAAATAGAAAGTTTTGGAAAAT
>CAZQTH010000040.1:0-12962 GCA_964596175.1 uncultured Clostridium sp.
TTCCATCTTGATTATTATTATCACTCCATACTTTACTTACTGATACACTTGTTGTCTCTGGCGTATGTGTATTTGTTATTGTATATCCACTACTTGCACTTCCTGTTATACTTGCCGTATACCCTGTCACTGTATTCTCTTGTACTGTATATGTTATCTCTGTTCCACTACTATATTTATCTACATTTGAAAATGTTCCTGACCAATTATTGCTATTATCTAATGTTAATGTTTTTCCTGTACTACTTCCATTTGCATATAGCGTTACTATTACATTACTTGGTCTTATTCCATCTTGATTATTATTATCACTCCATACTTTACTTACTGATACACTTGTTGTTTCTGGTGTGTGTGTATTTATTATTGTAAATCCGCTAGTTACACTTCCACTTATACTTGTTGTATATCCTGACACTGTATCCTCTTGTACTGTATAATTTGATGAATAATCTAATCCACTAAATGTACCTGACCAATTATTGCTACTATCTAATGTTAGTGTCTTTCCTGTTGATGTACTTCCTTCATATAGGGTTACTGTTACACTTGAGAGTCGCAGTCCATCTTGATTGTTATTATCATTCCATACTTTTGATACCGATATATTCACTGTAAATTCACCATATAAATCTATGTCTTCTGTTATTCCTGAAAATGTTTGACCTGTTACATCTGTGCCATTAATTGAATCTTTTTTCCATCCTGAAAAAGTTAGTCCAGATATATTATATCCACTATCAATTGTATATGTTCCATAAATTGCCACATATATATATTCCTCTTGAAGTGCTCCACTTGGTACTTCTCCTTCTATATGATATGTTATTGTATATGCCTCAGATGCTATATATGTTTGATATGTTGCACGTAATCCATAATAATAAACTTGTAATGGACTTGATGTACTTGATTCAAATTGATAATATACTGATTGATAATCATAACTAGTTCCATCTGCAGTTCCAATCCACGCATCTTTAATATCTCTATTATAATTATTAAGAGAACCTGTATATGCTGATCCTGATACAACTTTTGTATTTGAAGTAAGATATATTCCTGTTTCTTCATCTACTCCATTAACAAATTCAACTCCTTCTCCATTATCCAAATCAAAAAAGGTTCCTATTCCTTTAACATTAACTTCTTTTGGATTACTAGTTTTTAGTGTTCCACTTTCATAAAAATGAAACTCCATACCTACAATCGTATATACATCCTCAGTCTCATATCCTCCTTCAAATGTATAATATGCACAGTGACTTGAATGAAAAGATCCAATCCATCCCTTACCAAGGTCCTTCTTATCAGTTCTATTACCATCTTCATAATCATAAGCAAGTGCATAATCATCTCCTTCAACAACCCAAAAGTATATCCTTACATCATATGTTGTATCTCCCATTGCAAATGCATCATATTGATCTCTATAACAACTTTCATCCTTTTCTGTATTTGTTCCAACATAAATTACATCACCTTTCTGTGATCCTCCATTATTATACCCTACTTTTAGACCAGACCCAAAAGCATATTCACTACTGGTATCCGAAGTTAAGAAAGTTCCAATAGAATATTCTTCAGTAAAAGGTGTTTCTCCAGCTATATTATATGTTGCATTCCCAGAAGTAGCTTGAGCTTGATATATACTTCCTCCTATACTATATCCTTCTTTACTAGCTATATTAAATTTTTGCAAAAAAATACACACTAAAAATATCGCTATTACCAGTATTGGCATAACTATACTTAGTGTAATTTTTATTTTTTCTTTTTTAGTTTTTTTGTTTTTTAATTTACCACTCTCTCTTTTTTGTTGCATTACAAGTACCTTCCTTCTCTTTATATATAACTTTATAATATAATATTAAAGTATTTGAAATTACTTGTAAATGGACGTTTTTTCAATTTAAAACAAATATTTCTTGTTTGTTTTTACGGCTTTTCAGCTTTTACGACATTTTATCTTATCTTTACATTTTCATTACATTTGATTTACACATTTGTAAATTATACTCAAATTTTTTATTTCCCTAATAAAAATTAAATTTTTATATTTTTTACTATCTGAAAAAAGAAACAAAAAAATCGTCTTATTTCTCAAAACCTTGTCCTACAACTTCTCTTGAATTTGTTATTACTATAAAGCTTTTTGGATCTATTTTTCTTGCTATCACTTTTATTTTCGCCACATCATTTCTATATGCTGCACACATAAGAATTAGCTTTTCTTTTCCTGTATACATACCCTTTCCATAAATTCCTGTTGTCCCTCTTTCTACTTTATTTTTTATTTGTTCATATATTTCCTCATTTTTATCTGAAATAATAATCATTAACTTTGTAAAATCAATTCCTTCAAATAAAATATCTATCATTTTTCCCATTAAATAAATCGCAATAGCAGAATAAAGTCCTATTTCTATCTCTCTAAAACATATCATATTTAAAGTTATAATTATAATATCTACAATAACTATAATATTTCCTGACTGTACTGTTGGTCTATATTTTTTTGCTAAATAACTTACTAAATCGCTCCCACCTGTTGATGAATTTACTTTTAAAAGAATTGCAGTTCCTATTCCCAAAATAATTCCACCATACACACATGCTAAAAACCTATCATTTGTTAAAGGTTTAAATTTATCTAATACATCTATAAAAAAAGATAAAGTTACTGTTCCTATAATTGACTTTACGAAAAAGTATTTTCCTATTTTTAATATTGATACTAAGAACAATGGAATATTTACTAATAATATCATTATTCCCATTGGTATGTTTAGTAAATAATAAGTTATAGTTGCAATACCTGCTACTCCTCCCGATGATAATTGATTAGGAAGTAAAAACAAGGATACCCCTAATGCCATTACAAAAGAACCAAGTATTGTCCCTAATATTTCTAAAATTACTCTTTTTATTTTTAGCTTCTTTTCTTCAATCTTTTCATTAACTAAATCCATAAAAAATCACCTTTATTTTATTATTGGTAAAATATAGGTGATTTATTCTTTTTTTTATTTTATTTACTCTTGTTTTTAATTAGTATAAGTCTTTGTTATTTCCATTTTTGATTTTCCTTGTTTTACTTTTTCATCTTGTTTTAAAACTAAATCCACATCATATATATCTTTTAACTTCAAAACATTCTCTTTCTTATGCCCTATTACATTATTTGCATCTATTGGATTTACTGTAACTTCAACTTCTTTTACTTTTACATTTAATTTCTTTATTTTTCCTACAATTGCATCATACCACATTGCTGACTCTACTAATTGTCTTAATGCTGGATGAAATGGTCCTGCAACCACTTCACTATCTTTGCTATTTGGATCTGATATTTCATCTGTTGTTTGAAGTCCAATTCTTATTACATCTATATTTTTATCTGCAAACATTCTTACTAAATCCTTGCAAATTTCTACTGTTTGTACAACTGATAGTGGTTTATATGTACCTTCCTCATATTCTTTCTCTAGTTTTGTGTCTTTTATTACTAATGTTGGATAAATTCTTACCATTTTAGGTTTTAACTTTATTAATTGTTTTGCTGTATTTATTTCATCTAATCTAGTACTTTCAGGAAGTCCTACCATCATTTGGTATCCTAATTTAAAACCATTCCATCTAATCATTTTAGATGATTTTTTCACATCTTCAAATGTATGCCCTCTATTTATTCTATTTAGAATATAATCATTTGTTGATTGAACACCAAGTTCTATAGTTTTTACTCTATATTTTTTTAGTCTTTTTAAAATAGGCTTACTTATACTATCTGGTCTAGTTGAAATTCTAATACTTTCTACTTCCTTATTTTTTACATACTCATATGCTACCTTTAGTAGCTCCTCTTGTTTTTCTTCATCTATTGCTGTAAAACTTCCTCCGAAAAATGCAATTTCTATTTGTGCATCTTCATTTTCTTTTTTGATGCTTTTTAGGTAATTCTCTATAATTTTTTTTGCTTTATCTTTTGTCATCTCGTTTTTTTGACCACTTATTGATTTCTGATTACAAAATATGCAATCATTTGGACATCCTAAATGTGGTACAAATATTGGTATAATATATTGTTTTTTCATAGATTACCTCTTTTCTAATTTAAATTTTCTAAAGCTTTTTTAGCTGCCTGCATTTGTGCTTCTTTTTTACTTTTCCCCTTTCCTTTTGCTAAAAATTTTCCATCTACTTCTACATTTGCTTCAAAAGTTTTATTATGATCTGGTCCACTCTCTTTTATTGTTTTATATTCTATTTTTACATCTCCATGAACTTGAAGTTTTTCTTGTAATACTGTTTTATAATCTTTGTCCCCTACATGTTTTGTTGCCTCTTCTATTTCATCTTCTAAATTTTCTATTATAAACTTTTCTGCAGGTTCTAATCCTCCATCTAAATATATTGCAGCTATCATTGCTTCTACACTATCTTCTAAAATTGCCTTACTTTTTCTCCCTGTTTTTTGTTCTGATTTTCCTAAATATAAGAAATCACTAAAATCATGCAATTTTGCAACCTTTGATAAAGTATCCCCACATACCACTGTCGCTCTAACTTTAGTCATTTCTCCTTCTTTTAAGTTAGGATAATTTTTATAAATACATTTACTTGTTATAAACTCTAATATACTGTCTCCTAAAAATTCTAATTTTTCATTACTTTCTATATTACGCTCATTTGCATATGATGTATGTCTTAGTGCTTGTTTCAATAGTTCTTTATTTTTAAATCTGTATCCAATTTTTTTCTCTAATTCATCTAATTCCAATTTCTCACCTTCTTTCTTTTTTAACATCTATATTATATACCTTTTTAAGAATTTTGCAAGTATATAGTAATTTTTTCTAATGCTATATTTTTTCTAAAAATATGTAGACATATTTTGATTGTTATTATATAATAAATGTGTATTATTATATAAGGAGAAAAAGTAAAGTTATGTTAGATAATAAAAATTCTTTTAATTATGATAATAGAAATTTATCTGATGTTTTTAAAGAGCTTCAAGAAATAAGAAATAATCCTCAAGCTCAACAAGCATATATGAAACAAGCTAAACAAGCTAAAAAAACAAAAAAACAAAAATCTAAAACTACATTTAATAAAGTATCTAATGGCTTTGCTTCTAGTTTCCGTACTACTAAAGATAAGACAAGCCATAGCAAATCAAATGATTTGAAATTGTCACATATTATAACAGGATGTGGAATTTTAGTTGTTTCAATGGCTTTGTTTTTCCCAAAAAATCTTGCTTTTACTGAAAGTTATGCAAGTACTGAAACTTCACAAGAAGTAGAATCATATGAATTAAATAGACATAGATTAAATATGCAAAGTATTGTTTCTGAAAATGCTGGAATGGATAGAGTAAAAGAACAAGCAGTAGAAGAGCGTGACGTTGAATATGAAACTACATATAATGATAATCCTTCACTTCCAAAAGGTGAAGAAGTTGTAGAACAAGAAGGCGTACTTGGAAAAGACCAAGTTACAGTTGTAAAAACATATGAAAATGGTGAATTTGTAGAAGAAACAATTTTAGCAAGAGAAAATTTAGTTGAACCAACTCCTATGATAATCTCTCTTGGTACTTCTGAATTCCTAGCTGAACATCAAGTACATATTGGAGATATAATGTATCTTGTAGATGCTGATACGCTAAAGTCTGAAGCAAGTGATGATTCTTCTGATGTTGCAGAAGTTAGAGCAAGCATAGATGTAACACTTCTAGAACTCCCATCTGAAGAATGGGCTAAAGTTTCATTTGATGGAATAGAAGGTTATATTAAAACATCTAATTTAACATCTGCTACTTCTACACCTAATATTGTAGAAAAGAACAGAATACAAAGAATTTTATTAAAAGTAAACATTGGAATGACATTAAATGTATCATCTGATTTAACATTAAGTGATTATCAAAAGATTTTCACAAATCTTTCAAGTGACACTAATGGTATATTTGAAGATAATTACCAAGTATTCTACAATATGGATAAGAAGTATAATATAAATGGTATATTCTTAGCTGCAATTGCAATACACGAAAGTGCATGGGGAACTTCACAAATAGCTACTGACAAAAATAACTTATTTGGATATGGTTCTTATGATGAAACACCTTATGAATCTTCTATGACTTTTGATAGCTATGCTGAAGGAATTGAAACAGTTGCAAAATCTTTAGTTAAATATTATTTAAACCCTTCTGGTACGAAGATTTATGATGGTGAAACTGCAGAAGGATGGTATTATAATGGCCCTACAGTAGCAGGTGTTAATACTAGATATGCATCAGACGAAACTTGGTATGAAAAAGTATATAGTTACATGGAAATGCTTTATAATAGATTAGACTCTTAAAAATAGTACTCTAAACCAAAGAAAGGACGGAAATATAATTTATGAACAATTCTAAATTTAAAATAAAAAATGTAAAACTCGCCTTTGTCATTTTGATTATTTTAGCAATTATATTATTAATAATTTATTACAACTTTATATTTGCTAGTGCTTTTGCTAGAAATAATTTTGCAAATCAAATGGTAGAGATATCTGAAGAAAATGAGAGTCCTATTTTTACAATACAAAGAGTATTACTTTATAATAGTGCCAATGCAGTTGATAATTCAGAAAATCAATCTTTAAGTGATATGTCAATTTCACAATATACTGACATTTCTATTTACATAGATAATAGCCAAACAGTCTCTGATTTAACTGATGAAAATACTGTCAAAGAATTGTATATTGATAATATTTCAATTACAGCCAATTCTGAAAATGGTACTAAAATATTAAATTACAAAAACCCTTTAAATTTTGGAAAATATCAAGATATTGAATATACGTCAAATAACAGAATTGATTTTAATATTGTAAACACAAATGAAGAAAATGAAAATACTAACTATGATGAACCAACATTTTATACAGATTGTTCTAATCCAATATCTTTAGGATATTTAAATAAAGACTTATTAACAAACTATTCAGTTTCTAGTGATTCCAGTTCTGTTTCTTTTAACGGAAAAGTCTTACAGGAGGCTGGTATAAATCTAGAGGATATAAATTATACTCTAAACTTTACAATTCATATTGTTAATAATTTAGATCAAAAGTTTGTATATAATATGAGACTTGATGTTGATTTAGATGGTATCTATGATGGTTATACATATAATTCAAATACAACATCTGGAGCTGAATATTATTTCTTTAAAGAATTAACTTAAAAAGAAAACAAGCCCTGATAATCATCAAGGCTTGTTTTTTGTAGTAGCAATTTCTATTATGGAATAGAAAGAGCAACTCTAAATCCTATATATGGATTCTTTATGAATGTAGAGCAACTATTTCTATCTGCAATAGGCTTTCTTTTTCCAGAGTCTATGCGAGAACCTCCTCGTATTACTGCCTTCATGTACTTTCCTTCTACTATCTCCTGTGTCCACTCACTACAACTTCCTCCAAGGTCAAAGATATTGTTTATCTTAATATTTGAATTTTCATCATAATCCAAACTCCACTTTGACAGATAGCTAGTCTCATTCTTGTATTCTCCAAGATTAATAATGTCCTCTAGAGCTATTGCTTGAGTTTCAATAAACCATTCTAGCACCGAATCATATTCTGCACCAAAAACAAGATGGCTTTCAACTCTCGAACTGTTTCTAAAGCTTCCAGCAATTTCCATGGCACAATCAAAATCAATACATGTCCACGGTTTCTTTCCTTCTAGGGATTGCGGTTTAGAAGAGATACTCTTAGAAATTGGATAAGTTGAGATATAAAAACCTCCATATTCTCTAATACTTTGAAGTTGATTCCAAATTGGTATTTTAATTGGCTCTTTTCCCAATTCATCAGGTTCGTTATACCACTTTCTTCTTCCAAACTTCTGATTAAATTTTTCTCCATCAAAAGTCCCATTGTCTTTCAAAGCTCCCACAGGAACAAATGTAAAGCAGCTGCCATCCGAAATTCTTTCAATCACAAACCCATTCTGCCATTGTCCATACGCATAACGGTATCCATCTGGAATTACTGGTCTTTTATACCTTTCCGAATAATACGAATCGTTTCCTTCTGCTACTACACTTTTTCTCCGATTAGTCATTTATACTTCTTTCAAAGTAAATCGGATCTAACATTATAGCTTAAATGCTATATTTTACATTTTACCATAATTTACATAATCGTGCAAGAATAGATGTTTTAATTAAGCTTATCATATTTTTATTATTGATATTGTTTCATTTTATTTAAAAATTTATAAAATAAAACATAAAAAATAGTTGCATTATATAAAAAGATTTTATATAATAACAAAAATACAATAAAAAATGAGAATATCGAAAGATAATCGTTCATTTGTAGAGATAGGAATGAAGAAAAATGAGTAAGTATAAAAAAAGCACTAATCATATATATAAAAAAATAGCTTTTTTTATAGTTATTTTATTTTCTATTTTATTTAAAAAGTAAGGACTTTCAGTTCCTTATTTTTTTTTGCAAATTTTTTTAAAAGGAGGGTTTTTATGAAAAAATTAAACAAAAAAATAGTACTACAGGATGGCGAAGAATACTATGGATATGGTTTTGGAAAAGATAAAGAAGCTATTTGTGAAATAGTATTCAATACTTCAATGGTTGGATATCAAGAAATAATATCAGATCCATCATATACGTATCAAATGGTGGTAATGACATATCCTTTAATTGGCAATTATGGAATAACTGATGAAGATTATGAAACAAAACAGCCCACAATAGGAGCTCTAGTTGTAAGAGAATATAACAACAAACCAAGTAATTTTAGATATACAAAAACTCTTTCAGAATACTTGGAAGAAAATGATATACCAGGAATATATGGTATAGATACGAGAAAATTAGCTAGAAGCATAAGAGAAAAAGGAAGTAGAAAAGCAATAATAACTAGTATAAATACTAGCAAAGAAGAAGCATTAGAAAAACTAAAAAATAATGAGATTCCAAAAGATGCGGTATTAAAGGTAAGTTGCAAAAAAATATGGTATTCAAGAACATCTAATTTTAAATACAATGTTGTAGCAATAGATTGTGGAATAAAACTAAATATAGTAAGGAGTCTAAACAAAAGAGGATGTAATATAACAATAGTACCATACAATATATCGGCAGAAGAAATTATAAATTTACAACCAGATGGAATATTTATATCAAATGGACCAGGAAATCCAGAAGATGTAACAGAAGTAATAGAATTAGTAAAAAAATTAAAAGGAAAGTACCCCATTTTTGGAATTTGCTTAGGTCATCAAATAATAAGTTTAGCATATGGAGCAAAAACATATAAGTTAAAATTCGGCCATAGAGGAGGAAACCATCCAGTATTAAATTTAGAAACAGATAAAATAGAAATAACAAGCCAAAACCATAGCTATGCAGTAGATGAAGAATCCTTAAAGAAAACAAGATTAGTGCCAACACATAAAAATTTGCTAGATGGGACAATAGAAGGTGTGGAATGTAAAAAAGATAAAATATTTAGCATACAATATCATCCAGAAAGTGCACCTGGACCACAAGATAGTAGTTATTTGTTTGAAAAGTTTATTAGTTTAATGAAAAATAATTAATTTTTATATAAAGGAGAAGTGAAGAAATGCCAAGAAGAGAAGATATAAGAACAGTCCTAGTAATAGGTTCAGGACCTATAGTAATTGGACAAGCTGCAGAATTTGATTATGCAGGAACTCAAGCTTGTTTAGCATTAAAAGAAGAAGGATATAAAGTAATTTTAGTAAATTCAAATCCAGCAACAATAATGACAGATACAGTTATAGCAGATAAAGTATATATGGAGCCATTAACACTTGAATATGTTGCAAAAATTATTAGATATGAAAGACCAGATGCAATTCTACCAGGAATAGGTGGTCAGACAGGATTAAACTTAGCAATGCAGTTATATAAAAAAGGTGTACTAGAAGAATGTAATGTAAAACTTTTAGGAACAGATATAGAAGCAATAGAAAGAGCTGAAGATAGAGAAAAATTCAAAAAGCTATGTGAAGAACTTGGAGAACCTGTATTAGATTCAGTTATTGTTAATACAGAAGAAGAAGGAAAAAAAGCAGCACAATCAATTGGATATCCAGTTGTATTAAGACCAGCATTTACTTTAGGTGGAACAGGTGGAGGATTTGCAAATAATGAAAAAGAATTATCAGTCTTAATAAAACATGCACTTGAGTTATCACCAGTAAATCAAGTTTTAGTGGAAAAAAGCATCAAAGGATATAAAGAAATTGAATATGAAGTAATGAGAGATGCAAATGATACAGCAATAACAGTATGTAATATGGAAAATTTAGATCCAGTAGGAATACATACGGGAGATTCAATTGTTGTAGCACCAAGTCAAACACTAACAAATAAAGAATATCAACTTTTAAGAGATAGTAGTTTAAAAATTATAAGAGCATTAAAAATACAAGGTGGTTGCAATGTACAGTTTGCATTAGACCCACTATCATTTAAATATTATGTAATAGAAGTAAATCCAAGAGTGTCTCGTTCTTCTGCTTTAGCTTCAAAAGCAAGTGGTTATCCGATAGCAAGAGTATCAGCTAAAATTGCTGTAGGTATGAGACTTGATGAAATTAAGCTAGCAAATACTCCAGCAAGTTTTGAACCTGCTCTTGACTATGTTGTATGTAAAATTCCAAGATTTCCATTTGATAAATTTACAAATGCTTCAAATAAACTAAGCACGCAAATGAAAGCAACAGGAGAAGTAATGAGTGTTGGAAGAACTTTTGAAGAAAGTTTGTTAAAAGCAATTAGATCATTAGAAATAGAAGCATATCATATAGAAATTGATAAATTTAAAGAAATAGAAACAGAAAAATTAATGGAATATATAGAAGAAGGTAAAGATGATAGAATTTTTGGAATTGCAGAATTAATTAGAAGAAATACAGATTTAGGGTTAATATATAATTTAACTAAAATAGATTTGTTTTTCTTAGAAGGAATAAGAAGTATTGTAAAAAAAGAAAGAGAATTAGCAGAAAATATTGGAGATATAGAAATATTAAAATATGTAAAAAGAAGCGGATTTAGTGATAAATATATAGCAAAAATTTGGGATACAGATGAAAAAGAAATATATAATATAAGGCAAAAAAATAATATAAATCCAATATATAAAATGATAGATACATGTAGTAGCGAATTTGAAAGCTATGTTCCATATTTTTATTCAACATATGAGGAAGAAAATGAATCAATTGTAAGTGATAGAAAAAAGATAGTAGTACTAGGAGCAGGACCAATTAGAATAGGTCAAGGAGTAGAGTTTGATTATTCAACAGTTCATTGTGTAAAAACATTAAAAGAATCAGGATATGAAGCAATAATAATTAACAATAACCCAGAAACAGTATCAACAGATTATACAACAAGTGATAAACTATATTTTGAACCATTAACAGTAGAAGATGTAATGAATGTAATTAATTTAGAAAAACCAATAGGAGTAATTGCATCACTTGGAGGTCAAACAGCAATTAATTTAGCAGAAGGATTAACAGAATATGGAGTAAAACTAATAGGGTCAAGTATAGAAGCAATAGAAAAAGCAGAAAATAGGGATCTATTTGAGAAAGTAATGGATGAACTACAACTAATTAAGCCAAAAGGAAAAGCAGTTACAAATATAAAGGATGGAATAAAGGTAGCTGAAGAAATAGGATACCCAGTTTTAGTTAGACCAAGCTATGTTTTAGGCGGACGAGCAATGCAAATTGTTTCTACTCGAAAAGCACTTGAAAAATATTTAAAAACAGCAGTTGAAATTAATAAAAAACATCCGGTATTAGTAGATAAATATATAATAGGAAAAGAGTTAGAAGTAGATGCAGTGTGTGATGGAAAAGATGTGTTTATTCCAGGAATAATGGAACTTGTAGAAAAAACAGGTATACATTCAGGAGACAGTATAAGTATTTATCCTACATTTAGTGTAAGTGATAAAGTAAAAAAAGAAATAATAGACTATACTGTAAAGTTAGGATTAGGACTTGGAATGATAGGATTATACAATATTCAATTTATAGTAGATAAAGAAGAAAAATTATATGTAATAGAAGTAAATCCAAGATCATCAAGAACAGTTCCATTTATATCAAAATCAACAGGATATTCTCTTGCTGATATAGGGACATTAGTAATGTTAGGTAAGAATTTAAAAGAACAAGGACTTACAGAGGTATATCCAAAAGAAAAAGAAAAATGGTATGTAAAAGCACCTGCATTCTCATTTTCAAAATTATTAGGTTTGGATTCATGTCTATCTCCAGAAATGAAATCAACAGGAGAAGCAATAGGATATGATAAAGAAAGAACTAGAGCATTATATAAGGCACTTCAATCTTCAGGAATAAAACTTTCAAACTATGGAACAGTTTTTGTGACAGTAGCAGACAATGACAAAAAAGATGTTCTTCCGTTAATCAGAAGGTTTTACAACTTAGGCTTCAACATAGAAGCAACAAGAGGAACAGCAGAATTTTTAAAAGGAAATGGAATAAGAACAAGAATAAAGAAAAAAATTAGTGAAGGTAGTAATGAAATTCTAGATTCAATTAGAAAAGGATATATAAAATATGTGATAACTACAAGAAACATGGATGATACAGATGAAGAAATAGACAGAAGACTAATAAGAAGGTGTGCATCAGAAAATAATATAACAATGTTTAGTTCATTAGATACAGTTAGCACATTACTAGATGTTATAGAAGAAATGACATTTAAAGTATCTACAATTGATTCTTAAGTAATCCTGTGTATGATTTTTTAAAAGCTTAAAATAGATATGATAAATGGTATAATGCAAAAACAAGCAAATCTTTATTTCTCAATCGAAATCAAAGATTTGCTTAAAAACTTTTTGA
>CAZQTH010000041.1:0-12529 GCA_964596175.1 uncultured Clostridium sp.
TACTCTATCTGTTGAACTTGTTACTGTTAAATATCCATAATCAGAACTTTCACTAAAAATTTCTGCATTTACTGTTAGATAGTATTTTCCTGTATATTCTGTTAAATCTATTGGTATATATGAATTTGCTGTTGTGCTATCTACTCCTTGATTATTTGATTCATATCCACCTTCTCCATTTTCAATGAAATTATAAGTTACAGTAGTTGTACCATATACTTTTATACTATTTATTACAACTTGGTCATCATTTGTATCTGTACTAGCACTCTTTCTATATCCTAAATGTAAATAATATACATTTCCTCCTGTTAAAGTTTCTGATGTATAATCAGTACTACTTACTGTTCCTGATATTCTAAATATTCTTCCTGTACTACTACTATATGATGGAGCACTTGTAGTCTGTGTAATTGTTGCATACCCATAATCATAACTACTTTGACTTGACACACTTGCATTTACTACAACTACATATTCTCCTGTTAACTCACTTAAATCAATTTCTAAATATGAATTTGCTGTTGTACTTCCTATTCCTCCACTTCCACCATTTGCTTCTTGATATGTTTTACTATTTGTTGGTGTTAATGTTCCATCTGTATTTTCTATGAAGTAGTATGTTCCATTATTTGTTAACTCTCCTAAAACATTCTCTGTTACTTCATTTGATGTGTCTGCTTCTATATATGTTTCTCCATTTGCTTCTATATCTCCTATTATTTCTTCATTATCTGGATCTGTTCTTTCTTCTATTTGATCTATTTCAAATGTAACTCCTGAAAGTGGTGTTCCATCTTCACTATCTACTTTATTTATTGTTATTTTATTACTTGCTAATGCATATGTTACTACTACATGTATATCTTCTGTTACATTTTCAAATTGTGGTAATGTATAGCTTCCATCTGGGTTTACTTCATAATCATAAATTTCTTCTCCATTTATTGTTATTTTTATTATTTCATAATCTGTATCTGGAGTCATTGTGATTTCTTGAGTTGAAGTATCTCCATATTTTACTGTTTCATAAGGATTTAAATCTTCTCCTGAAATAGAGCCACCTTTTACTCCATCTATTTCTTCTACATCTGTTGTTATTTTAAATTCTTTTCTTGTGTTTTCTACTGTTAGTTCTTCTTGTTCTGGGACTCCTACTAGGTTTTGGATTTCTAGTATCATGGCATCTGAATATAATATTGAACTAATATTATTTGTTAAAGTAATGTCATCCACTTCTATTGTAGAACTATTATAATGTCCTCCTGCTATTACTTTACCATTAGATAATTCTGCTACTGAATAAATAGCGTCAGAAGCGCTTCCTCCTATCGATTTTGCCCATTCTACTTCACCTTTTTCATTATACTTTATTATCATTCCATCAGCATAGCTTGTTGAACGACTTTTATTCTCTAATGTATAATTTCCTGCTCTAAGACTACTGCTCCTAAAACTTCCTCCTACTACAATACCTCCATCACTTGTTGCTGATACTGAATAAATATATTCATTGCTACTTTCTCCTATTGCTTTTGCCCATTCTACTTCTCCTTCCTCACTATACTTTATTATCATTCCATCATTAGAAGCTTCTGATATATCACTATTTCTTAATGTTATGTTTTCTCCATTTTGTCCTTCTAATATAATTTCACTACCATTAAAATATCCTCCTGCTATATATCCTCCATCTGATGTTTCTATAACTGATCTAATATATTGGCTATTGCCTCCTCCTATTATTTTTGCCCATTTTACTTCTCCTTTTTCACTATATTTTATTATCATTCCATCAACAGAACCATTATTTTCTAGTGTATGGTTATTATCTAATATAATTTCACTACTATTAAAATATCCTCCTACTACAATACTTCCATCACTTGTTGCTGATACTGAATAAATATAATCATTTTTACTTCCTCCTATTGCTTTTGCCCATTCTACTTCGCCTTTTTCATTATACTTTATTATCATTCCATCAGCAGAATCATTATTTTCTAGTGTATGGTTATTATCTAATATAATTTTACTACTACTAAAATATCCTCCTACTATATAACCTCCATCACTTGTTTCTGCTATTGAATTGATATAATCATTGCTACTTCCTCCTATCGATTTTGCCCATTCTACTTCGCCTTTTTCATTATATTTTATTATCATTCCATCAGCATTGCCCTTATTTTCTAATGTATGGTTATTATCTAATATAATCTCTCTATTACTAAAATATCCTCCTACTATATAACCTCCATCACTTGTTTCTGCTACTGATTCAATATAGTCATAACCACTTCCTCCTATCGATTTTGCCCATTCTACTTCGCCTTTTTCATTATATTTTATTATCATTCCATCAGCATTGCCCTTATTTTCTAATGTATGGTTATTATCTAATATAATCTCACTATTACTAAAATATCCTCCTACTATATAACCTCCATCATTGGTTTCTGCTACTGAAGTGATTTCTTCATTATCCTCTCCTCCTATCGATTTTGCATCTGTTACTACTGGATTACCTAAATCTATAATTTCGTATCTTATTATCATTCCATCAGAATAAGATGTTGAATTACTTTTATTCTCTAATGTATACTCTCCTGCTTTAAGACCACTGCTACTAAAACTTCCTCCTACTACAATACCTCCATCACTTGTTGCTGATACTGAATAAATATATTCATTTCTACTTTCTCCTATTGCTTTTGCCCATTCTACTTCTCCTTTTTCACTATACATTATTATAATTCCATCAGCATAGCTTGTTGAACGACTTTTATTCTCTAATATATGGTTTTCATCTAACTCTATACTACTGCTATAAAAATATCCTCCTACTATATAACCTCCATCATTGGTTTCTGCTACTGAAGTGATTTCTTCCTTATACTCTCCTCCTATCGATTTTGCCCATTCTACTTCTACTTCTCCTTCACCTTTTTCACTATACATTATTATAATTCCATCAGAATAAGATGTTGAATTACTTTTATTCTCTAATATATGGTTTTCATCTAACTCTATACTACTGCTATAAAAATATCCTCCTACTATATAACCTCCATCATTGGTTTCTGCTACTGAAGTGATTTCTTCCTTATACTCTCCTCCTATCGATTTTGCCCATTCTACTTCTACTTCTACCTCTCCTTCTTCATTATATTTTATTATCATTCCATCAGTAGAACCATTACTTTCTAATGTATGGTTTTCATCTAACTCTATACTGCCATAAAAAGATCCTCCTACTATATAACCTCCATCACTTGTTTCTGCTATTGAATTGATATAATCATTGCTACTTCCTCCTATCGATTTTGCCCATTTTACTTCTCCTTCTTCACTATATTTTATTATCATTCCATCAGCATAGTTTGTTGAACTACTATTATTTTTTAATGTATGGTTATCATCTAACTCTATACTTCTGCTATAAAAATATCCTCCTACTACAATACCTCCATCACTTGTTTCTGCTATTGAATTGATATAATCACTGCTACTTCCTCCTATCGATTTTGCCCATTTTACTTCTCCTTCTTCACTATATTTTATTATCATTCCATCATAACCAGATCCAGTCTGTTTTAACTCTATACCTCCTACTGTAATCGTTCCGTTTGAAATATCCTCCTACTATACATCCCCCATCTTGTGTTGCAGATACCGAATAAAAACAACTACCTCGGCTTCCCTTTATTAAGTCCTCCCATTGCACTTTCCCTTTTTCATCATATTTTGTTATTATTCCATATCCACCGTTGTAAACATCATAACATCCTACTGCTATATGTCCTCCGTCGCTAGTTTCTGTTACTGAATAGATATTATCAGTATAACTTCCTCCTATTGACTCCGCAAGTGTTACTCCTATTCCTTCTGGTGCCTCTCTACTAGTTCCTATTCCAAAATAATACACTTTTCCTGTTAAATCATATATTTCATCTGCTTCTACTTCTACTGCCTTATACAATCCTTCTGGTAAATCCTCTGTTATTTCTCCATTTTCATCTGTTTCCACTACATAATATGTATTTCCATCTATTGTTACTTGTTCACCTATTATCTCACCCTTACTATTTGTTGCAGGTACTTCTCCATTTTCCACATTGTAAATCGCAAATTTTACTCCTACTAAAGGTTGCTGTGTTTCTCCATCTATTTTTACAAGTTTAAATGATGGACTATCTTCTACTGTTAGAATTATTTTGTTCTCATCTAATGTATATCTTGTACTTTCTTCTTCAGCATCATCTATTTCTATTAAAACTAAACTATCATTTTCTTCATCCACAGTTACTTTAAATGTTATATCTTTTACTTTTGCATATCCTTCTGGTGCTACAACTTCTTTTAATGTATATACTTGTTCATATCCATCTCTTTCTTCATCTATATATAATCCTGTTATTGTAACTCTTCCATCAATACCTGTTGTATATTCTCCTACTTCTTTTCCATCTTTATATAATTTAAATTTTGCACCTGGTAAATAATTTTCTTCTGAAGTTATTTCTGTTCCTTCTGTTGCTTCTTCTTCATCTTCTGTAACTTCTAATTCAGTATTTCTTTCTATTTTTAATATTTCTAAATCATATGTTGGTATTGCTTCATTTTCTATATTTAATGTTATTGTTGGTATTGAGTCTACTTCTTCTGTTGATTGAGTTATAATATCCTCTAATCCTTCATTTTCTTCATCAATTATTTTTACACTATAATTTCCTTCTTTATTCTCAATTTCAAATGTTATAGCTTCTTCTAATAAATAATATCCTTCTAATGTTTTTACTTCTTCTAAAGTGTATTTTTCTCCAACACTTAATCCTGATATTGTTGCTTCACCTGATGAATTTGTTGTTACTGTTTTTCCTGATTCTGAAAAGTCTCCTCCTGTTATTTTAAATCTTACACTTCTTAGTTCTTCATTTGTTTCCTCATCTGTTTTCTTTATTTTTATACTTACTAATGCTTCATCTTCAACATTTATTATAGCTTTATAGTTTTCATTATCTTGTTTGTCAACTGTTACTTTTTTATCAATTTCTTCTAAATCTTCATTTAATAGTTTTATTTCTAAATTTCCATCTTTATCTGCATAACCAATAAACCTTATGACTTCATCATTTAATTCATAGTCATCTGGCGAAATTATTTCTTTTATTTCATATATTTTTTCAACATATAAATTCTTTATAGTTAATGTTCCTTCTGAATTTGTTACTCCTGTTTTTATTTCTCCTGTTTCTTCTTCTCCATCATCATTTACTATTATTTCTGTTATACTATATGTTGCTCCTGGTACTAATTTTTCTTTTCCTGTTTGAGTTTTTACTAATTCTAAATTATATTTTTCTGCTATTCTTATTCCTAATTTACTTGGTTCTGTTGATGTTTCATATTTTCCACTTTCTGTATTTAATGAAAAATATACTCCATGATGACTGTATGATACCTCATTATAACCTACATTATCTGGTATGCTTACTGTGTAGTAAAATACATATTCATCTCCTGTTGATATTTCATAATCTCCAAAATCTATTAAAAATGTTTTTATATTATCCCAATTTTCTACTTCATCTGCTGTAACCCAATTATTTTCTTCAACTTGTAATTCTTTTGTTGCATTTTCATTTTCTGAATAATATACTGTTACTTTTCCTTCTAATTCAGTCGGAATTTCAATTCCACCTTTTAACATTTTCGTTGTAAATGTTGAACCTAAATCTCTTCCATTTATTACATATGTATTATTTTCAAATGGTATTTTCCCTAATATTAAAACATCAGTTATTGTACTTCCATAATTATTATTTATTTGTACCCCTATTTTCACTGTTTTTTCTTCGGTTTCTTGGTCTACTACTGCATATGATGGACTTACATCTGCTATTTGTGGTGACACTACTTCTGTTCCATCATTATCAAATTCGCTTGCTGTTTGATTTGTAAGTAAACTATTTGGTGATACCATGCTTAGAGATGTAGTTGTATAATTTACTAATTCTTCTGTATTTAAATTATTATTTACATCATATTTATCTGCTGCATTATAGAAATAATTTCCTGCATTCTCATTTGATGCATATAATTCTATTGTCCCTGTTGTTGTTGCAATTCTTGGGTCTGGAGATAAATCTATATTTATAGTTATATCATAAGATGTCTCTTTATCATTTTTTGTGATTATTTTTATAAATAATCCTTCATCTTCTTCTATTAATTCATATGTATCAATTTTTACATCACTATTATTTATAGTTACACTATTTATGTTTGCATCTATTATTTGACTTGGTAATTTTACTAAAAATATGCCATTTTCCCATCCAACTTGATTATATGTTGAATTTTCCTCTTCAGCTTTTATTGTTATTATTGCACCTTCTTCTGTTGCCTGTGTTGATATAGTACCATTATCTATACTTATTGTTGCTATTGAATATGGTGCTTCATAATGTGCTTGTGCTGTATCTGTTTTTATAAAACTTTCTCCAATATATCCAGACAATGTTGATTGAATATATTGTAATTCATCAAATTGTTCTCTTTCATATTTTTCTACTAAAGCATCATCATCTATTTCTTTTATATTATATACATATAGTGATGCTTCATTTTTTTGTACTTCACTTGTTTCTACTCTTATATGTTTTACTTCTCTTTCATAGTAATATGGATTACTTGATGAATATTTACTCCAATCACTTGCTGTAAATGTTACTAATAATTCGTCTGTTTCATCATCATATATTTTTATCCATCCATCTTCACCTAAAATATTATCTGCTCCACTAAAATACACTCCAATATTTGATACTACATCATCTGTACTATCTTGTGTTGCATCTGTTTTTATAAATAAATCGGTCACTTGGTCTTGGCCATCTGCTGTTTCTTTCATTATTAAGCCTGCTAATTCTTGATTTGTTCCAATATATGCTTTCCATGTTACTAGATATGTATCATCACTTTCTGTTTCTGATAATCCATTATATATTCTTAATGGTTTTTCTTTTGATACTACATATCTTTTATTAGTAGTGGGTTTAGAAACATATTTTCCTACTGTTATATTAAAATATGAACTATGTACACTACCTGTTTCTCTTTCTTTTTCATAATTTCTTACTATGGTTGATTTAGCTGTATTTGATACATATGGATTATCAAATTCGTCATTTGGATTATTATATCCTTCATAATATGTTTCAACTGGTATTTTTATAGTTACTGTTTCTGCTCCTAAACTTTCGTATGCTTCTAATGGATAAACTATTTTTATACTATAACTATTTGACCTTGATAGACTACTTGTTACTTTTCCATCTTCATCTACTACTGATTCTCTATCTATTGTAATTATCCTTGTTTCAGGGTCATAACTATATGTTCCATTCGTTCCTGTATATTCTACTGATAGTGGTTCATATCCATTTAATAATGGAATTTCTGCTTTCACATGGTTTTTCTTTAATATTAAAACTTTGTCCGTTTCTTCTGTAGTTATTGATAAATCTAAAGTTAAAATACTATTTTCTTCATCTAATCTACTATCTATATCATAATATGTTTTACTAGTTGTTGAGATTGATGCTGTCGCTGTTCCATACCAGTCTATTGTAAAATCTACTTTCTTTTCTATTTCTATTTCTCCATTTTCTGTTACATATTTTCCTGTTAATGTCACACTATTTACTTTACTGTAATTACTTGTATCACTTCCTATAGCTGCTGCTTTTGTGCTTGTTTGTGTATAATCTCCACTTTTCACTATTCCTGTTAATGTTTTTTGAGTTCCACTATATATGTCATTAAATTCTATTTCTGTTGTGTTGATTCCTATATAGTTATCTTTTAGTTCACTGTCTTTTGGTAGTGATGTTTGGAAATAAAAATTTTCTCCATTAATTGTAATTTTTCCATCTTTTAAATATCCTTCTGTGTTTACACTTAATTCCATATATAAAGTATCACTTGCTCCTATTTCTTTGCATGTTCCTCTGATACTTTCTGCATATCCATCATTATTTATATCACGCAAAAAGAAAGCATCAAATTTGACGTTTTCATTTGTTCCGTCAACATATGCTTCTCCTTCTTCTACTTGATTATATGTCATCGCTCTTGCAAGTTCCGAATTATTTACAGATATACTTGTCTGTTTTATGCTTTGACTAATAAAATATATAACCACGCAGAGAATAGCTAATATTAAGAATATTGGCTTCAATTGTGGTTGAACTTTTTTTCTTTTAAACATAGTTAACACCCCTTATAATAATTTTGTTTCTTGTTGTAATATCGTGTTTTATTTTGTATTTCTTGTATTTATTTATATTTTTAAATGCATTTTATTTATTATATAACTGCTAATTTCGTTAGGATTTTTTCTGTTTTTGTCTTATCCTAGGGAACTTTAGATTTCGTATATTCCTTTAAAATATTATTTTTTTATTACATTTGTTTTACATTATTAGTCTCTTATAAAAATGAAATATTTTATCTTTATTGCATTGTGAAACTAAAAAAATTTCATATTATTTTTAGCCAATAAAAAAAGAGTAATCATTCTTTAATTTATAATTACCCTTTTTTTATTGGCTTTCAAATTTATCTTTTTCTAATAAAATTAATATATTTTAAAAAAAGGAAGTTACCTAATAATTATGTGAATTTTTGATTCTCTTGGTTAAAGTCTATTCTGATATATAATGTATTTTTCACATATTCTGCACTTATACTTCCATTATTTAATTCTATTAATTGTTTTGCAATAGATAATCCTATTCCGGTTGATTCTCTTGCATTTTCTACTGAAAAGTAACGGTTAAAAATTTTTTGCACAGTTGTTACATTTAATGATGGTGCATCATTTGAAAAAATAATAGTCCCATTTCTTTTCATTTCTACTTTAAAACTGTCTGTGGTATATTTAAAAATGTTAGATATAATGTTTTCAAATACCCTTATAATAGTTGCTTTATTTACAAATTTATATATTTTTTCTTTGCAAATAGATATTTCTGGGATTATCTGCTTTTCTTTGAAAATCTGATAATAACTTATTAGGGTGTTTTCAAGAATTTCATTTATACAACATTTTTCTTTTTCTAAATTAATAACTTTATCAGTTGTAGTAGAATAATTAAATAATTGTTTAGTAAGTTCTATTAATTCATCAGTTTTTCTTTGTACTGTTTCTAAATATTTTTTTTGTTTTTCATTTAATTCTTCTTCATTCAATAAATCAATATAACTATTTATAGCAGTTAATGGTGTCCTTAAATCATGCGAAATATTGACTATTGTATTTTTTAATTCTCTATTTCCATTTGTATATTTTAATCTCTCATTTTTTAAATCTATGAGATTTTTATTTAGATTAATAGCTATTTTTTTAATATCTTTATCAAAACAAGATATTGTTATTATATTATTAGTATCATTATTTAATATATATTTTAAAGATTCTTCTATTTCTCTAAATGACTTTTTTATAAAATATATTTTTAATATAAACAAAATGCATAATATAAATAAAATAACATCTATAATTATTAAAATAATATTCACAACTTTTTCCTACTTTAACTCTTTCTTTGAAAAAATGTATACTCCAATTATGTTAATGGTAAAACTTAATATAATTGAATAAAATGGCATTTGATATATATATTCCATATTCAGATTTGCTATATCATTTGCCTGCCCTTGAGGAATTAAAAGATAAATTGCTTTGGCAAAATTAACTTTTAAATCACCGGGATAATTTGGATTGGGCTCTTGGCTAATTATTGTTTCAACACCATCTTCCCAATAAGAATTTGTTAAATACTCTGGAGAATTTGCAACATAACCTAAAGCAGCTACAACAATAAAAATTGTTATAAACAAAAGAATATTAACAGTGATGGAGATTGTTATTTCTGAACATATCATTGTTATAAAATTAAATATAGAACAATATACAATAATAATCAAGAAAGTGTCCAAAATGCTCATAACCAGATCAGTTAATGGCATTTGAAAATTTCCAAATAATACTGTGCCTATTAATGAAGTTGTAATTATGTAAGCAATTTCACATAATATTGATGCAGTTACACATACTATTAAATTAGATAAGTATATTGATTTTCTTTTATGTCCAACTACTATTTTATTTTTTATATTTCCTTCTGAATATTCTTGTCCTACAAATAGACTTATAAATATAGCAATTAAAAGGCCTATATAAACTATAAATTCATTTATTACTTTATCTAATACAACTACATTTTCGGAAAAATAATATTTTAATAGAATAATTCCTGATGCTCCAATTGTAAGAAATATAAATAACCAAAAGATAATATTCTTTCTTAATCTAAAGAAATCTGCATTTAATAATTTTGACATCATCTATCCCCCTATTAAATTCAAAAAATAATTTTCTAATGATTCACCTTTTTCTTGAAAGTGATTAATTTTACAATTATTTTTCGAAAGTGCTATTACAAGTTCAGAAACATTTATTTCTTCATATATTTCAATTTCATTATCAGAGATAACTTTGTATTTCATATTTTCTTTTTCTAAATATTTTACACATTCCCCTAAATTATCTACATTTAACTCTATTCTTCGTTTAAGACTTGTATCCAACTCTTTTTTTGTAATTTCTTTTATAATTTTATGTTTATCCATGAATCCATAGCATGTAGCAATTTTTGATAATTCGTCTAGATAATGACTTGAAATCAGAAATGTAATACCTTTTTCTTTATTTAATCTTAAAATTAATTCTCTTATTTCAATAATACCTTCTGGATCTAATCCGTTTATAGGTTCATCTAACAAAATTATATCTGGATTTCCTGCTAGTGCAATTGCCAAACCTAACCTTTGTTTCATACCTAATGAAAAATGTTTTACTTTTTTCTTATTTGTGTTTTCTAACCTTACTAATTTTAATATTTCATATAAATTGTTAAAGTCAGGAAGTCCTATTATTTTATATTGTTCTTTTAGATTTTCTTCTGCACTCATATCAAGACAAAGTGATGGAGATTCAATAATTGCTCCAATTCTTTGCCTTGATTTACTTATGTTTTTATTATCATTGTTTGCTATACCATAGATACTATATGCACCTGATGAAGGTTTTTGTAAACCACAAAGTATTCTAATTAGAGTTGTTTTTCCTGCTCCATTTTTTCCAATAAGGCCATAAATAGCACCCTTAGGAATATGCATGTTAAGATTACTTATTATTTCTGACTTTCCAAACTTTTTTCCTAAATCTTTGGTCTCTATAATATATTCCATACTTTTCTCCTTACAAATAGAATTTTAACATCAAATAGTTAAGAAACCGGTTAAGAAATTAGTTAAGAAATCGTTAATTTTTTATCAAATAATTTAAATCCTATTCCCCAAACAGATTCTATATAGTTTTTATTACTTACTTTTTTCATCTTTTTGCGTATATTACTAATATGTACTTTTAATGAGTTTTCATCACAATCTTCAGTAACATCATTTATTAAATCTAACAATTTACTCTTACTAATTACTTGTGCAGATCTTAATAGTAATTGCTTTATAATGGCATATTCTGTTTTAGTTAAATTTATTTTTTTATTTGAAATAATCAATGTATGTCCATCATCTAGTAATTCTAGGTCGTCATATTTTAAATTGTTAGTTGTATATGTTTTGTATTTTTGCCTTAGCTGTACTTCAATTCTTGCAATTAATTCTTTGTTACTAAAAGGTTTTGTTATATAATCATTAGCTCCTAATTTTAAGCATTTTACTTTATCTTCTTCAGATATTTTTGCACTGATAACAATAATAGGTATATTAGTTATAGCTTTTATTATTTCTTCTCCATTAATTGCTGGTAACATTAGGTCTAATAATAATAAGTCAATTTTTTCTTTTTCTAGTAGTAACATTGCTTCTGTACCAGAATAAGCACTATAAACCAGATAATTTTCTTTTTCTAATAGCTCTTTAATACAGTCATGAATAGTAATATCATCTTCTATAATGAGAATTTTAAACAAATTAATCCCCCCTATTTATTTGTTATTTTATATAATATTTACTATTGATATTCTAATAATAACATGATTTTGGTTTTATGTCTTGTAAATTTATAAAAAATAATAATTTGATAGATAGTAAGTTGTAAGTAGAAAAAACTATAATATTTTTTTAATTGTTAGGAAAAGTAACAGAAAAGTTTATAGAAAAGTATGTAATTAAATTATATTATAATTTTTCATAAGAAGGGAGTTGTATAAAATGAACTTTAATGAAAAAATTAAAGAAATTAAGAAATATGTTTATGGGTATTTAATGAGAATAAATTAAAAATCCTTTAATGTTTGCTTGTTTTTTTATTGTAAATTATTGTAATATAGTAACAACCTTTCGCTTGAAAAGGCCAGTCTTTTTCTTAAAGGCGGAAAGGGGGGCTAGTGTCTTGAATCTTAGCGATGTGATTCTTCATTTAGTTGATATGGTT
>CAZQTH010000042.1:0-11939 GCA_964596175.1 uncultured Clostridium sp.
TTCATTAGTGTTTGATAATACTGATGGGAGTTTGCCTATTGAATATACAGAAGTTACTATTACAAGAAAATTATATAGAAGTGGAGAAACTGGATATTATATAAATAAAGTACCATGTAGACTAAAAGATGTATTGGAATTATTTATGGATACAGGTATTGGAAAAGATGGATATTCTATAATAGGACAAGGGAAGATAGATGAGATTTTAAGTAATAAATCAGAAGATAGAAGAAATATTTTTGAAGAAGCAGCAGGAATTGTAAAGTATAGAACAAGAAAGCAAGAGTCTGAAAAGAAATTAGAACGTACAAAACTTAATTTACTTAGAATAAATGATATTTTATCAGAAATAGAAGGAAATATTGAGCCTTTAAAAATAAGTGCAGAAAAGGCAAAAAAATATTTGAATTTAAGAGAAGAATTGAAAAATATCGAAATTGGTTTATTTATATATAATATAGAAAAATACAAAGAAAGTTTAGAAGAAATTGTAAAAGATGAAGAAGTTTATAAAGTACAATGTGATGAAGAAGAAATGAAGATGGAAAGAGTAAGGGCTCTTAAAGAAGAATTAAAATCTCAAATAGATGAAATAACAACAAGAATAGAAGAAATGTCTAATATAGGTTTTGAAAGTCAGAAAGAAATTGAAATGTTAAATTCCGATATTAGTGTTGCAAAAACTAGAATAGAAAATAATAATCAAAATCTTGAAAGATACGAAAAAGAGATAGAAGAATCAAATGAAAAATTAAAAACTTTGAATGAAGAAATGGAGCAAAAGAAACAAAAGAAAGATAGTTTAAAAGAAAACAAAGAAAAATTTCAAAAAGAATTAAACGAAAAAGAAAAAGAATTAAGAAAAATAAGTGAAAAATTATCTACTAAAGAACTTGAGATAGAAGGATATAAAACAAAAGTATCTGAAAATACTGATAAAAAATATGAATTACAAGGAGAAGTACATACAGAAGAAGTAAACTTTGAGAACTATGAAAAAAGAGAAAAACAAATTCAAGGGGAAATAGCTTCAAGTATATCTGAATTAGATAGAACAAGAATGCAAAAAGAAGATATATCAAAGGAATTTTATGAAATTGATAATAAGCGTAATAAAATAGTAAAAAACTTAGAAGAAGTAAATTCTAAGAAGGAAGAAGCAGATAAAAAAATCAAATTATATGAAAATAATATAAATGCATATCAAAGTGAGAAGAGAATAAAAGAATCAAGATTAAAATTTTTAGAAGAAACTGAAAGAGAAAAAGAAGGATATATAAAAAGTGTAAAATCACTTTTAAAAGATTGTGAAAACATTAAAGAATTAGGAAAAGGTATGCATGGAGTATTGGCCAATATAATAGAGGTTCCAGAAGAATACCAAACAGCAATAGAGATGTGTTTAGGAGCAAGTCTGCAAAATATAGTAACAGAAACAGAAGAAGATGCCCAAAAATTAGTAGAACACTTAAGAAGAAATAATTTAGGAAGAGCTTCATTCTTACCTATAACATCAGTAAGAGGAAAGAAATTAGAAAAAATAAAAGGAAAAGAAGCAGGGGTAATTGGAATTGCATCAGATTTAATAAAATATAGTAAAAAATATGAGCAAATTATAACAAATTTACTTGGGAGAACAGTAATTGTAGATAATATGAATACAGCAATAAAGCTTGCTAAACAAAATAGTTATTCATTTAGAATAATTACTGTGGAAGGAGATGTAATAAATCCATCAGGAGCAATCACAGGTGGTTCAGTTACTAAAAAGACAGTAAATATTTTGGGTAGAGGAAGAGAGATAGAAAAACTTCAAAAAGATATAAAATCTTTAGAAGAAAAAATAAAAAAACAAGAGAAAGAAAAACAAGAGTATGAAGATTCAATTGAAAATATTTTTAAAGAAGCAAACAGTTTAGAAAAAGAACTTCAAGAAATTGATATAACATACGCAACAGAAAAACAAAAACTAATTTCAGTTAAAGAAAATATTGAGAAAGTTGAAGAAAGAGTAAATAAACTAAAAGAAGAAAAAGAAAGATTAAAAGAAGAAAAAGAAAATTCAGTTAAAAATAAAGAAAATATCCAAAAAGAAATTAGTGAAATAACTGAAGAAACAGAGAAATTAACTAATATTATTAATGAATTTTCCAAACTTAACAAAGATGATCAGAAATATATAGATGATTTGAATTTTGATATAACGAATTTAAAAATATCAGTATCATCTTTTGATGAAAGTGAAGCATCTATTGAAGAACTACAAGAGAGAATTAAAAATGAAGTAGAAAACACAAAACAAAGTATTGAAAATAAAACTAGACAAATTGAAGAAATAAACCAAGATAATATAAATCTAAATGAATCTATAAAAGATATAGAAGAAAAAATAGAAAAAATAAAAGAAGAAGTGAAAACAAGTGGAACTAAAGTAGAAGAATTAAAACAAAACAGAATTAATAAAAATGAAAAATTAAATAAAACAGAAGAAGAAATAAACGATAAATTTAAAATCATAGAAGACTTAAAAGCACAAATAGTAAAAATTGATGTTAGAAAAACAAAAATTGAAGATGATATTAATAGTATTATAAATAAAATGTGGGAAGAATATGAATTAACACCTAATAATGTAGAAAATTGCAGAAAACCAGAAAATGTAGGAGCTACACAGAAAAAAGTAAATAGCTTAAGAAAAGAATTGAAAGAATTAGGAAGTGTTAATGTAGATGCAATAGAAGAATATAAGAACATGAAAGAAAGATATGATTTCATGTGTGAACAAAGAGTAGATTTAGAAGATACAATGTCTAAATTAAGGAAAATAATTACAGATTTAACCCAAAACATGAAAGAACAATTTAAAACACAATTTGAGTTAATAAATAAAAACTTCCAAGAAGTATTTAGAGAATTATTTGGAGGAGGAAATGCTTCTCTTAAATTAGAAGACGAAGATAATATCCTAGAATGTGGTATAGAAATAAATGTTCAACCACCAGGAAAAAAATTACAAAATATGATGTTGTTATCAGGAGGAGAAAGAGCATTTACAGCAATAGCATTATTATTTGCAATACTAAAAATAAATCCGGCACCATTCTGTGTTTTAGACGAAATTGAAGCAGCCTTAGACGATGTAAATGTATATAGATTTGCAGATTATTTAAAGAAATTCTCAGAAGAAACACAATTTCTAGTTATAACACATAGAAAAGGAACAATGGAAGCAGCAGATACAGTATATGGTGTTACAATGGAGGAAAACGGAATATCAAAATTGTTATCAATGAAATTAGCAGAGGTGAAACAGTAAGAGGATATCTCTTACTTGTTTCACTTTTTATATTATAAATTTTAAAATTCCAAGAGATATAAGTAAAATACCAGAAACTATTGACCATATATTTGATGGGAGTTTTGAAAAATTATAAAGCTTTTTTCCTAAAAGATTTCCTATTTCTAAGAAGAATAATTGAAAAAATCCAATAAGAAAAGGAAAAATATAGGTATTAATACCTATAACACTCCCACAAATACCAATACATATTGAGTCTATAGAAAGTGCCAAACCAAGAAAAAGAGCTTCTTTACTATCTATTTTACTAGAATTGTCTAAATCTGATGATATAGGATTTTTTATTATTTTTATTGTAATTCCTAAAAATTTGATAAAAAAAGAATATGTTTTTTGAGAATTAATAATTTTTGTATTTGTGCTTTTTATTTTTTCATCTTTTTTTAATGATTGAAAACAAATAAAAATTCCTATAACAATAAAAAGAAAACCACCTAAGTAATCTACTATAAAATCTGGAAATATAAATTTTAAAATATTTCCTAAGTACAAAGATATAATTGTAACTAAAAAAGATATAAAGAAAATAACTAATTTTCCTTTATTTGAAATAGATGTATTTTTTATTCCATAAGTAACTCCAATGCCAAGAGAGTCTATACTACTAGAGACTGCTAAAAGTATTGTAGTAAATAACATAATAATACCCCCTATAACATATTATGACGAAATCTTCAATATGTTATGGAAAAGTATTACTAAACGATATGAATTAAGCAAAAAAGTTAAAGAATAAACTAAAAGAAAGATAAATAAAAACTTATCTTTTATTTCTCTTAAAAATTAGTAATAAAAACAGTATGTCCTACATAGATATTAAAAGAAACAAATGAAAATTAGGGAAGTGTCCCCAAATGTTGAAAAAACAACAAAAGGAAACGTCCCCAATTGGACAAGGAGGATATTATGTGGGAAACATTAAGAAAAGAAGAGGTTATAAGGAAACTTAAGACAAATATGAGATCTGGATTAAGTGAGGAAGAAGTAGTTTTTAGTCAAAGTAAATATGGGAAAAATAAATTAAATGACAAGCCTAAAGAAAGTTTACTAGTAAAATTTTTAAAGCAATTTAATGATTTTATGATTATTATTTTAATAATTGCATCAATCGTATCAGCAGCTGTTTCATACTTTCAAGGGGAAAAGGATTATATAGACTCAATAATTATAATTGCAATTGTAATAATAAATGCAATTATGGGAGTTGTGCAAGAGGCAAAAGCAGAGAAATCAATAGAAGCATTAAAAGAGATGACACCTCTTAGAGCAAAAGTTATAAGAGGAGGAACTGTTAAAGAAATAAATGCTGAAGAATTAGTACCAGGAGATATTATAATTTTAGAAGCAGGAAACTATGTGCCAGCCGATTGTAGATTGTTGGAAAGTCATAATTTAAAAATAGAGGAATCAAGTTTAACAGGAGAAACTGAAAGCATACTAAAAAATGCAGATATGATAGCTAAAAAAGATGTAGCATTAGGTGATATGAAGAATATGGCATTTATGGCAAGCATAGTGGTAAACGGAACTGGAAAAGCAGTAGTTACAGATATAGGAATGAATACTAATGTTGGTAAAATTGCAGGTATGATAATAGAAGATGAAACACCAGAGACACCTATTCAAAAGAAACTAGGACAAGTGGGAAAAGTCTTAGGTATTGTATGTTTAGCAATATGTGTATTAATATTCTTAATTGGAATGATAAAGAAAATAGATCCAATAGAAATGTTTATGACGTCAGTAGGATTAGCAGTTGCAGCAATACCAGAAGGGTTACCTGCAATTGTTACTATTGTACTATCTATTGGTGTAACCAAAATGGCTAAAAACCATGCTATAATAAGAAAGCTTCCAGCTGTTGAAACACTTGGTAGTAGTAAAGTAATTTGTTCTGATAAAACAGGAACTTTAACACAAAATAAAATGACAGTTGTAGAAATAAAATCAAATGATGATAATTTTGCCCTAGAACTTGCAAGTATGTGCACAGATTGTGATATTATATATAATAAAAATAAGCTAGATATAAAAGGAGAACCTACAGAAGTTGCGTTAGTAGAAGGAGCTTTAAAGTATAATAAAAATAAAACTGAATTATATAAGTTGATGCCAAGAGTAAATGAAATACCATTTGATTCTGAACGAAAAATGATGACAACAATACATAAACTTGATAAAGGATATAGAATAATTGCAAAAGGAGCACCTGATGTGCTTTTAAATAGATGCAACTTATCAATTGGAGAAAAGAATAATATAGAACGTCAAAATGAAATAATGGCTGGAAAAGCACTAAGAGTAATTGCTGTTAGCTATAAAGATATATCTGTTTTACCAGAAAAAATAGAATCTAGTTTTGTAGAAACAGGACTAAAGTTTGTAGGTTTAATTGGAATGATAGATCCACCAAGAGAAGGAGTAAAAGAAGCGGTAGTTACTTGCAAACGAGCTGGAATAAAAACAGTTATGATAACAGGAGACCATATAGTTACTGCAAAAGCTATTGCAAAAGAATTAAATATTTTAGGAAAATATGACAAAGCGATAACTGGTAAAGAGCTGGATAAAATACCACAAAAGAAGTTAGAAAAAGAAATAAAAGAGTATTCAGTATTTGCAAGAGTTACACCAGAGCATAAAGTAAGAATAGTAAAAGCTTGGCAAAGTACAGGTGCAGTAGTTGCAATGACAGGTGATGGAGTAAATGATAGTCCAGCACTTAAAAATGCAGATATTGGTATAGCTATGGGAAAGAACGGAACAGATGTTGCAAAAAGTGAATCTGATATGATTTTAACAGATGATAATTTTGTAACAATAGTAAAAGCTGTAAAACAGGGAAGAAATATATATGATAATATAAAAAAGGCAATTCATTTTTTAATAGCAACAAATATAGGGGAAATAGTAACAATATTTATGGGTTTAGTTCTAGGATTAAAATCACCACTTCTTGCAATACAATTATTATGGATAAATTTAGTAACAGACTCATTTCCAGCAATTGCAATAGGATTAGAACCACCAGAAAAGAATATTATGACAAGAGCACCTGTTGATAGTAAAAAAGGAATTTTTGCAGATGGGTTATGGAATAAAATTATTATAGAAGGAATAATGCTTGGAATGTTAACACTAATAACATTTAGTATAGGGAACAAATATTATGGCTTAGAAGTTGGAAGAACAATGGCATTTGTGGCATTAGGAGCATTAGAACTTGTTCACAGCTTTAATATAAAAAGTGAAGAATCTTTATTTAAAGTAGGAATTCTTGAAAATAAATTTTTAGTGGTAAGCTTTATGTTAGGAATACTAATTCAAACTATTGTAGTTATAATACCTACATTTGCAAACATCTTTAGTTTAGAACCATTAACTAGTACACAATGGCTGATAGTAGCAATTATATCAATACTTCCAATACCAATTATGGAAATACAAAAGAAAGTAAATGAAATAAAATTCGGAAAAGTAATTTACAAAAATACTGTTTTAGAGGACGGAATTAAAAAATAATATTTAATAAAATAAAATTAAAAAAAGAATTAATAAATGTAAATTAAATATAGTATATATTATAGATAATATATAGAAAAAATTATTGTGGATTTTAAGAAAAAAATACAGATATTTAAATCAAATATTTAAATATCTGCTTATTTTTTTATAAATTTAATAATTTCATCATCTGGTATATCTAATGCTTTTACAATCTTTTTGAAGGTTGAGATTCTTGTGTGATCTTCATTACGTTCTAAACGCTGCAAATGTCTTGAACTTATACCGATTTCTTCTGCAAGTTCTTCTTGTGATAAACTATGTCTTTTTCTGTATTGCTTAATCATCTTTTACCTCCAATTAAGATTTTAAATTATTATATTATAGTTAAATTTGAATTAGAACGACATTTTTGTCTGGAACTAACTTTAAAAAATGTACAAACTAAAAAAATAAATAAATTACTTGCAAAAGCTAGAAGAATATGGTAAAATAGGTGTGCTTTAGAAATTAATAGATATGATTAGTTTCTTTAGTCTCTACTTACAGAAAATGTAGGTTATTAGTCCAAAGGGAGGTGAAAATAATGAGTAAATACGAAAGTATTATCATTGTTAATCCAAATGTAGATGAGGAAGGTTTAAAATCTTTAGAAGAAAAATTTACAGGATTAATTAATGAAAATGGTAAAGTAGAATCAGTTGAAAATATGGGTAAGAAAAAATTAGCTTATGAAATTAAAAAGTTTTCAGAAGGTACATACCTATTATTCAATTTTGAATCAAAACCATCAGCAATAGCAGAACTTGAAAGAATATACAGAATTACAGATGAAATTTTAAAACACATTGTAGTAAAAAAAGATGAATAATAAAAATTAAAAGAGGGGCCGAATTAAAGTAGGAAAGGTGATAGAATATGAACAAAGTTATTTTAATGGGAAGATTAACAAGAGATCCAGAAGTAAGATATACACAAACAAATAATACACTAGTTGCATCTTTTAGTTTAGCAGTAAATAGAAGGTTTGTAAGACAAGGAGAAGAAAGACAAGCAGATTTTATAAATATTGTTGCTTGGAGTAAACTAGGAGAGTTTTGTAGTAAATACTTTAAAAAAGGTCAACAAGTAGGTATAATAGGAAGAATTCAAACAAGAACTTGGGATGATGACCAAGGTGTAAAACATTATGTAACAGAAGTAGTTGCTGAAGAAGCATATTTTGCAGATAGTAAAAGAGAACAAGATTCAGGAAGCTCTACTTTTGAAAACACTTTCGGGAATACAGAACCTGGAAGCATGGGATCAGATTTTGAAATTTCTTCAAGTGATGACCTACCATTCTAGTAGAATTAGGAGGGAATAATAAAATGTCAGACAAAAAACAAAACAAAAAGAATAATAAAAATTATGATGATGACTACAATCCAAGATTTAGAAAACAAAGAAAGAAAGTATGCGTATTATGTAGTGACAAAAACTTTGTATTAGATTATAAAAATCCTGAACAATTAAGAAAATTCATTAATGATAAAGGAAAAATATTACCAAGAAGAACAACAGGAGCTTGTAGTAAACATCAAAGGGATATAACAAAAGCTATAAAAAGAGCAAGACATATTGCTTTATTACCATACACACAAAATTAACAGAAATATAAAAATAGCTAAAACCGTTGAAAAATCAACGGTTTTTGTTATATAAAAAATATAAAGTAATGCAGTAGTAATGCAGTTGGGTTACTTTAATGCTAGTTTCATATTTGAAACACTTTTTAATACTTCGTCGTTTTTATATTTATTAAAGATAGTAGTATATGTATTAATTGTTGTTTGAATATTTTTATGACCTAGTAATTTTTGTAGTACTTCTGCAGGCATACCACTTTCTATACATCTTGTTGCATAAGTATGTCTTAAAATATGAGTTGATATACTTTTATTTGAAAAATTATATTTTTTTGCTAGTCTTTTTAATTCACAATTTATATTCGTAACACTATTTATAGTACATTTATTTGTAGTAAAAATCAAATTTAAAGGATTTATTTTCATATTTAATAAAGAACGTTTGAGGTTTTTTCTAAAAAGCTCTGTGATAGGTATATCTCTCATAGAAGTTTCGGTTTTTGTTGAATGTATAATTAACTCGTTGTTTTTGTTATGAGATATAGTTTTGGTAATATGTATAATACTATTTTTTAAATCTATATCATCAGGAGTTAAAGCTAAAATTTCCCCACAACGCATACCAGAAAACATTTCAATTATATAAATATCTTCAAATTTATGTCCTTTTATTATCTTTAACAATTCTTTTTGCTCTTCAACAGACAAGGCTTCAACAGGTTTGTTTTTATTTTTAGAGATGGGTTTTACAATATTTTGCATAGGATTATTATATATATAATTTCTTTTAATAGCTTCTCGAAAGATTTGATTTAACATTATTACAATTTTTTGTATATAAGAGTTAGAAAGGTTAGTCAATGTATTTAAAAAATCCTGTATTAGAGAATAAGTTATTTTCTGTATTTTTACATTTGCTATATCACTTTCTTTTATTTTGTTTAAAGTATTTTTAAGTGTTACGTAAGATGTTTCTTTTATAGTATTTGTTGACAATTTTGTCTCTAATATACTACTTCCAAGTTCATAAATTGTAATATCGCACTTATCTACAATTATATTCTTTTGGATTTCACCTAACTTTACGATTAGTTTGTCATGCACTTCTTTTCGTGTTTTTCCATATATAGATTTTCTTTTATTTCCGATATAATATTGACCTACCCAATGTTTTAATTTATTTGTTATTTTTCCATCTTTATCTTTATAATAGACAGAATAAATTGTTCCTTCTCCATTTCCATTTTGCTTTGTTCTTCCCATAAAAAATACCTCCTTAAACAAATTTTCGGTACTTGTATAAGGAAGCTTTTTGTATTATAATAATATAATAAAACTGCTTATACAAGTAGTTTGCTAGAATAGATAGTGTAAAACTTTGGCGAGGGATACATTATCTATTTATTTTTTATGTATAAAAAGGAATAAATCCTAAAATCTCAAATTCATATTCTGGTTTTTCCGTTGTCTCAGAATAATCATATGTTGTAAATTCTCCAGTTCCATTTGTTACTAATGCTACAATTTGTTCTGTTTCTTGATTTGTTGTGTCTGTTTTTTGTAATAATACATAATAATTATGTTTTGTATCTGTGCAAGTAATAGTTCCTGTTCCAGTATAACTTGTAGAGTCTGTGTATCTACTAGTTTCTGTTTCCATATTAAAAGAGTCTATATTAAAAGAGTCTACAGTTACTGCATCATCGATTAATACTATCATTAAAGAGATAGCGAAGAAAAACATTAATGCAGATACTCCTAAACAAATTGCAATTACAGCATAATCAGCTTTACTAAAAAACTTTTTCTTTTCTGACATATTTAACACCTCCCCTTTATATTATCTTTTCCTTTTTTTCCTTCTTATTTCTTCTACAATTCCAATAATTTTAACTGGTAAAGTCTCTATCTGTTCATTATTATATATTATTGGAGAATATGAAGGATTTAATGGTTGTAATATAATGCCATTTTCATTTTTAAATACTCTTTTAAAAGTTCCATCATTGCCATTTACCATAACAACACAATCATCTCCACTTTCGCAGTCGTAACTATGTTGAACTATTTCAATTGCTTTTTCTGTTTCTTTAAATATTTGTTGTTTTTCTACTAGTTCTTCAAAATTGTTTAAATCTTCCTTCATTTTAAAAACCTCTTTTCTCTTAATTTAAATATATTACACATTACTTGTACGAGTATATCAAGTACTTTTTTAGATTTATTTAATTTTTTTCTAAATATTTTTTTGCATTCTCTGTAATCCAGCTTGCAATAGATTTGTTTTCCTTTTTTAATTTTTCTTTTAAAGCAATTCCAAGTTCTTTGTCAATATCTCCTAAAATTCTTACATATTTCGTTTTAGCCCATTCTCTTTCTTTTTCATAATTTCTAGCCATTTAATTCACCTCTCTTGATTTTTTTTAATATATCATATATAATTATTTATATCAAGAGAAGAATTATCCTCTCAAGATTTACAAGTCTTTAATAATTAAACTATGTTGAATGCGATTATTCTGTTTTCTTATTAAGTCTTGTTTAAGTGCTTTTCTATGTGCTGTATAGATTAGCACTTTTTTTATTAGTGTTTTTAGTATCATACTATCTACCTCCTTTCTTTTGAACTAAATATATTATACACTACTTGTACGAGTATGCCAAGTATTTTTTTGAAAAAAGTTAAAAATTTTTGAAAATCTTTGAAAACGCACTAAAATCAAGGTATGTAAATTATTACTAAAAAAATAAAACGGCTTATTTTACGTTTTCGTAAGTCGATTTTTGTTGATATTTCAATAAAAAATAAGATTTTTAACTACTTGAAATTTTAAAAAAATTATGCTATAATATTGACAGATAGTAAAAGAAATGTTACAATTTTTTTACAAATTTATTACACTTTTAGGAATACTATTGAAATATAAAAACACATGTGATAAAAAATAATTAATGAGAATAAAAATAAATAGGAGCCGAAGCTCCTACAAAATCATTTATCTATCAAGTTTGTCTTGATGTTCTGCTTCGACTAGCAGAGCATCTTTTTCTTTGTCCTTTTTAGCGAAAAAATGAAATTTTCCATTTTTAAGAACAACAGCTATAGCTAACACTAAAGCTAAAACTATAGCGAGAGACATTATGAGTAAAATTAATTCTGTCATATGTAAATCCTCCTTTCCTCAAAGTATTGTACTAACAGTTGAAAACTGTTGTCTCCTAGCAGTTTTTCAACTGCTAGTTTATGCCTTGCTGTCAAAAGGATTTATGTTCCGATAAATGATTTCTTCTACTATATCAAAATTTAACCTCTCAGTCAATACTTTATTTGACATAAAAATTCAAAAAAGAACAAATTTTTTATTCGACAACTTTCGACAAAAAAATTAATAATGTAGTGTTACAATTGATGTGAAACAAAAACAATAAAAATTGAATAAGTGATT
>CAZQTH010000043.1:0-11751 GCA_964596175.1 uncultured Clostridium sp.
GTGCAGCTCCTGTTCCTGTTCCTCCACCCATTCCAGCTGTAACAAATACCATATCTGCTCCTCTTAGTACTTCTGCAACTTCTGCCTTACTTTCCTCTGCTGCTTGAGCACCGATATCAGGATTTGCTCCTGCTCCTAAACCACGAGTAATTTTTTCTCCTATTTGAATTTTTGTTTTAGCTTTAGAAATTTGTAAAGCTTGTCTGTCTGTATTTACAGAAATAAAATCAACTCCTTTTATTTCTGCCTCTATCATTCTATTTACTGCGTTATTTCCAGCACCACCTACTCCTATAACTTTGATAGTAGCTGTTCCATCCATCATTGTAACGTTGTTATTATCATCATTATTGTAATCCATCATTTAGTTTTTCCTCCCTTTCTTATTTCAACTTATTTTTAAGTTATTCCCCTTTTTATTGCTAAATGAATTATATATCCTAAAAAATTAATATCTAAATCATGAATAGAAAAATTCTTTTATTTTTTCTAATATATTTTTTACGAAACTTTCTTTATTTTGTGTATCTATATTACTTGAAACTGTTTTTGTAAATGGTCTTGCTGCAATATATCTAACTAATGCATAACTTGTTCTATATGCTGGTTTTACTGTACTTATTGCTCTTCCAGTTGACATTTTAACAGGTATATTTAAATTTATCTTTCCGGCTACATCACTTTTATTTATATTTACTATTCCTTGTCCTGTTAAAATTACATTGTTTATTTTTTGTTTTAAACCATGATTAGTTATATCTTTATTTATAATAGAAAACATTTCTTCAATTCTAGCTTCTATTATTTCAATTAATTCCGAACTCTTTATTATTTTATTTTTTGTATTATCTCTACGAGTGTTTAAAATAATATCATTATCATTATCTATAAAAGACTTTAAGGCTAGTCCATATTGTCTTTTTAATTTATCAGCTTCTTCTTCTGATATATTTAACACAAGAGCTATATCACTCGTAATATTATCTCCACCTAATGGAATAGAATTGGTATATAAGAATGTAGATCCCTCAAAGACTCCTATATCAGTATTCCCCGCTCCAATATCTAATAGCATAATATTGTCATGTAACTCATTAGTATCTAAAATTAGATTTCTCTCAGCCAGTGTTATTGGAACTATTCCATCTATTTCAAGTCCTGCCTTTTTAAATATATTATGCAATTGCCTTACATAGTCTTTGTCTGCTAATATTACTTGTGCACTTATTGTAAAACTAGCACTCAAATTTCCTACTGGGTCAGTTACTACCGTTCCATTTTCTAAAGTTATTTTATCAGGTACAACATCTACTAATGTTTTACCATCTGGAATTTCTATGTCTTTTACTTGCATTATAGCATTTTGAACATCTCTTACAGAAATTCCTGCATATTTATCTCTAGCCTCTTTTGTTATGCTGTTTTGTACAATTGTTACATATTTACCTGGAATTGTAACATAGGCAGAGTTAATTTTTAACTTTGTCTCATCCTCAGCATCATTAATAGTCTTTGCAAGGCTTAAAATTATTTCATCTTCATTTATTATTTTTCCCTTCTTTAGTCCATTACATTTATATGAGGTGTTGCATATAATTTCTATTTGGCCAAAATTGTTTACTTCTCCAACAACGGTGCAAACCTTACTTGTCCCTATATCAACGCCCACTATAATATCTCCTATTGCCAAGTTAATTCCTCCATTTTTTAGTTTAAATCTTTTTTCATCTATTGATTGGATTCTCTAAAACAATCTTGTTAGCTTTTTAGCAAGTTATTCCAATCTTTTTGATGTTTTTTATTCCATATTTCATGAATTTCTTAAATGTATATATATTACATTTTTTAAAAAATGTCAATAGAAATTGTTATATTTTTGTAATAAATTTGTAATATTTTTGTAACAATAGCTATATAATCAGTTTTAATCTGTATTTTCTTCTTTTTCTCTCTTTTTATTTTTCAATTGTTCAAATTTTGTTGACCATTTATCAACAAAATATCTCCTTATTATAGCTAAATTTATAAACATTCTTCCAACAAAAACAACAATTGCTGCTAAGTATATATCAACATTTAACTGTTGTCCTAAAATTGTTAATAAAATAGCTAAAATAGCATTCCCAAAAAATCCAGTAACAAAAATTTTTAAATCAAAATTTTTATTTATCACTGACGTAATTCCACCAAATACAGAATCTAAAGCTGCTATTACTGCAATTGCTAAATAACTTGAATATGTATATGAAATCATTGGTATATTCATACCTATCAAAGCTCCCAATATACATCCTATTAAAATAACAATAAAAATCATTTTTCTTCCTCCTCTTATTCAATATATTTTGTAGTTATCTCTCCATCGTAGCTATAAATAGTTACACTATCTTCTCTATCTATTGTAATATCTAATCCTCTTTTTCTCATTTCGTCAACAACTCCACCATTTCCTATTAGAGAGCTTTCTAGATATTCTGAATCACCTATTGCTTTTATTGTATATGGAGCAAGTATTCTTTCTCCATTTACTCTTATAATATCAGCTGCACTTATATATACTATATCACTCATATTGATTATTCTTTCATCATTTATAGATATTGCTTCTGCTCCTGCTAATTTTAAAGCATTTACAATTAATAATAAGTCATCAGATGATATATCATCTGATGTATTTTCATCTGTTTCATTCATAGTAATTATAATTCCTTGTCCTTCTACATCTGTTTTACCTAATGTCATATTTATTTGTTCTAACTCTGAATCTAACAAATTACTTGTTTCTTCACTTGACTCTCTATTATTTCTATATTCCTCAATCATATTTTGAATTTCTTCATATTGTTCACTCACTTCTTCATATTTTGTTCTCCAGTTTGCAAGCTCTGTTTGTAACTCTGACTGTCTCATATTTTCAATTGAGGTAACATCTACTTCATTAACTATTTTAAATTGCATTGTCATTACCAATGCTAATACAAAACAAGCAATTCCGATAGTTATTATCATTGTTATTTTACCTTTTTTCCTAGTTTTCTTCATGTTTTCCTCCTATCTTATTATTCTACTGTTTGTGCATATTCATAAGTAATCGTTCCTGTATATCCTGGTATTGTTATACTATCTGATCTTTCTAAATTAACTCCTATACTATATCCTCTTAATATGTCTAGATATCCTCCTTGTCTATCTAATGCTGCTAACTGTTCTGGAAGTCCGATTGCTTTTATTACAAATGGTGCTCCAACTTTTTCACCATTTATCTCAATTATATTTCCTCCACAAATGATTCCAGTAGTTGATACTATTCGCTGATCATTAATAGATATTGCCTCTGCTCCTGCATTTTTTAGTTCATTTATTACACTTAGAACATCAGTATCATGCACTAATAAAGAACTTGGATCTAAAGAACTGCTTGCATCCTTTGTACTATCACTTAATGTTACTATTACTCCTGGCCCTGTTACTTCTGTTAAACCTATTATTTTATTACCTTCTGTTATTTCACTTTCTTTTTGTTGTAATTCACTATCATTTTCAGTTGCACTCTGTCTTTCGCTTTCTAATTCAGCTTCTGCTTCTTCTAAATCTTCTACCATATTGTCATATTTTTCTTTATACTTTAATACTTCAGCCCTTAAACTATTTTCTTCATAATTGTTACTACCTGTTGAATTTGTCCCTTGTACAGATCTTATTTGTAAACAAATTCCTGCAGTTAGTGCCATACACATAATCCCCAACACTATTGCAACTACTTTTTTGTTTTGCATAATTTCACCTCTTTCTAATTTTAGACTTTTTCTCTAAAATACGGATTAAAACCATCATTTAAATCTCCATTTAGGAATATTTCCCCTTCTATTCCTTCTTCTTGCTCTATAATTGCTTGTACATATAACATCTTACTACTTAAATTACTTCCGTCACCTAAATACACTCTTTTTTGTTCTTCACTTAAATATATACTATATTCGCTTTCATCGCTTATGTCAATACTTGTGACCTGTCCGTCTAATCCAGCATCTGTTGCAGCATTCATTATTTTTATTACTTGTTCTAGTCTTGTTAAATCATCACTATTTAATCTATTACCTGGAACTATATCTTCTTCACTTGTTGTAGCTCCTTGAATAATTGGTAACCCATTACTATCTTGAGAAATTTCTAAAATATAACCTTGATTGTTTATATATGCATATTGCCCCATATAATCGACACTATATGTAGCTACTCTTTCTGTAATCTCTATTTCTATAGTACTTGGTAATTTTCTATGTATTTCAACACTTTCCACATATGGATTTTCTTTTATTTTATCTATAATATCCCCTTTATAAAATTTAAATATATTTTCTCCTGATTTCAAACCAGATAAACTAATAATTGTATCACTAGATATCGTACTATTATTTATTACATTTATGTCTGTTATGTTAAAGATTGGTGACGTAAAAGCAAAAACAATTCCTCCTACTATTATACCAATTAATAAAAATAATTTTAAGAAAAACTTTATTCTTTTTATTCTTTTTTTACGTCTTTTTTCCTCTTTCGTTATTTTTTTTATTTTTTCTTTATCTTTTTTTATTTTATTTTTATTAGTCATATTAATAACAGTTTCTGTATCTAAATCAAAAGCTTCATCATTTTTTTCTTCCTGTTTTTTTTGATTAATTCTTTTTTCTCTTTCTTTATTTTTTTTCCTTTTTACCATATCTTCAATTGTTTCTTTATCTTCTTGTAGTTGCATATTATACGGATTTAACGTTTCTTTTGTTTTTCTTGGCACTTTAATCCCTCCTTTTTGGACAAGTATTAGTAAAATTAAGGGTTTTTAACCCTTAACTGTTTCTATGTCTAATCCTATTTTTTGAAGTTTTGTCATAAAATTCTCATAACCTCTTAATATATATTCTATATTATCTATTTTAGTTATTCCCTTAGCTATACTTCCTGCAACAACCAATGCTGCTCCTCCTCTTAAATCTGTTGCTTTTACATTTGCTCCATAAAGTTTTTTTACACCTTTTATAATCGCTGTTTTTCCTTCTATTGTTATTTTTGCTCCCATCCTAACTAATTCTTGTGCAAATTTGTAACGATTTTCAAATATATTTTCTACAACTACAGATGTCCCTTTTACATTTGTAAGCAAACTTACAAAAATTGATTGCATGTCTGTTGGAAATCCTGGATATGGCATTGTTTTTATATCTACTGCTTTTAACTTTTTTGGAGTATTAATTTCTATTTTGTTTTTTTCTACTTTTATATTACATCCCATTTCTTCCAATTTGTCAATTATGGGAGTTATATGGTTTGCATCTGCATTTTCTATTACCAAATTAGAACGATTAATTGCTGCTAAACATAAAAATGTACCAGTTTCTATCCTGTCTGACATAATATTATAACTCACATCTTTTAAATGTTTTACTCCTTCTATTTTTATATGGCTAGATCCTGCACCTTCTATTTTTGCCCCCATTTTATTTAAAAAATTTTGTAAATCAATTATTTCTGGTTCTCTTGCTGCATTGTTAATGATTGTTGTTCCTTCTGCCAAGCAACTTGTAAGTATTGCATTTTCAGTTGCTCCTACACTTGGGAAATCTAGGTCAATTTTTTCCCCTACTATTTTATCACAAACGCACTCTATATTTCCATAGTTTTTGTTAATATTTATTCCTAATTTTTCAAATGCTTTTAAATGTAATTCGATTGGTCTTGTTCCAATATCACATCCACCTGGATATGAAAATGTTGCTTCCTTATGTTTTCCGAGTAATCCACCAACTAAAATGACAGATGAACGCATTTGCCTCATTAATTCTTCTGGTATCTCAAATTTATTTATCTTGCTTGTATCTATTATTACTTTATTCTTCTTTTTTTCTACAGTTCCTCCTAATGCTCGCAATATTTCAAACATCATTTCAGTGTCATGGATTTTAGGTACATTATATAATGTGCTTTTGCCTCCATTTAATATGCAAGCTGCTATTATTGGTAGTGAAGCATTTTTAGAACCAGCTATGTTAACAACTCCTTCTAATCTCTTTCCCCCTTTTATTATGTATTCTGACATTTTTCTACCACCTTTCACTTTATTTTGTTATATATTATGTTTTATTTACGTAAAAAGTGAATTTTTGAATTATAAGCATAAATAAAAGGTCACTTAAATATAAGCGACCCCTTTTGTAACTACTTATCAGAATAGAACTTAGAACATCTGCACTCGCTAACGACATTATTCAGTGCGTCGGTAGCTGGCCAAAGATTTCTTGCTATTCCAAGAACTAGGAAAACAAGTAACTCCGAATACGAAGCACACCCTTTTCTAATCTCCTTGTCTTGATTAGCACTACAATATTTAGCTGGCTCAGGATTGACCATCCAGAACTCTGGAAACTTAATTTTGCGATTAGCATAGTACTGGCTGAGAAGCCGAATAGCTATTGCATAATCATATCGAAGCTTCAATTCACTTTCGTCCTCTTCACAAATCTTGGTCTTTCTATCTTGATAATAGGAAAAAAGTTCAATTGTTTCTTCACTCCATTCAAGTACCTCATCCCACTCTTTTTGTCCAATCCATACACCAAACTTATCTACCAATCCTCCATTCATTACCCCTTTGATAGTTACATTTGTCTGCGTGCTCATTAAATCCTCCTTAAAGATTAGACTGCAGACATTCCTAAATGGCATTAGCCATATAATAAATTATAACATATTTTTCCATTTTATTCAACTAATAAAAAGAATTTATATTTACATAAAGGTGAATTACCCATTATCTAAAGCCAACGGAATTGTAGTTGCTTTATTTCAAAGAGATAAGTTTGAATTTTAGGCATTTTTGGCTTACTTATTTCCAAATAACCTCTTTATAAAATTAGCAAATTGTGTGTACCATTTTTCTTGGTTTACTAAGGCGGTAGTTGTAGTACCCTCATTAGTTTCTGAAATAACTTGGCTTGTATTTGTGCTACTTTTTTCGAAAACATTAGCAGAATACTTCTCTGCTTTTTCTTTTTCCATTTCCATTCTTTCTTTGTTTTGCTTTTTTATTATTCTTTTTCTTTGTTCTGGTGTTGCCCAATAATCTCTAAATAAAATTGCAATAATTCCTTTTGCTATTTTAGAAACATTTTGTTCATCCAATGTCTTTTCTGGATTATAGCTAAACTCTGTTTCTTTGCTAGCACATGTTTCAAATAATTCTATTTTCTTCTTTGGGATTTTATTATAATCTTCCTCTGGAATATATTTTAAAATTTCCAAAACTTCATTATATGCTACTGCATATTTTACATCTACCATATTCTTTACCTCTATATTTCTTGGAAAATTTCAGGATTTGAATCCATATCATCCACTATATCTTCTAAGCTTTCTCCACTTTCTTGTCTTCCTTTAATATAATCCTTTATTTCATATGAGTCAAGATTTAATATGTATGGATTTCCATCAAATAAAATATCTAGTGTATCAAAACCAAATTCTTGCATTGTTTGTATTAGTTTTCTTACATCATCATTAGTTCTATCTAAATATAAAGCATTACTGCTTATAATGTTTCTTATTTGTATGTTATCACAATTTATTTCCTTTAATATTTCTATTTTGTCTAGTATGTCTTTTTCTGTTAATTCAGTTATATTTGGACATATCTCCTCCATTTCTCTTATTGTTCTTTCACTAATTCCCATGTTTTTTAAAATTTCTTCCATTTTTTCAACCTTCCTTTCTTTATTTAAAGAGGATTTGGACTTTCTCCAATTCCTAATTTATTCAATTATTTTTTCTTGGTTCCCTCTTTCTAGTTCATTTTGATGTTCATTTTGTGCATTAGTTATGTCATCTATAAGTGCTGTATCTGCTTGCTCATTTAGTGTTTGTAAGCCTAGTTCTTGTGTACTTACTGTTCCTGCTTGCTCTTCTCTTTGGTTTCTCAAATATTCTTTATAATCATACCTTGCAAGTAAATCTGGCTTTGTTACCCCATATTGTCTTTCGAATTGCTTCTGACTAATAAATAGCTTTCTATAATTATTTTCATCTATCTGTATTCCTTTTTCTTTATAAAACATATATCTTGCATAACTTAATTTTGTACTTTGCATTAACTTTTTTGGATCTATTACTGCTAATGAATGTAAACCAATTGAATCATAGAATTCTATTTTTTGCCTTATATTTTCTATTTTATAGCCACATATTGATGGCAATGCTTTTGTCATATTTATTACTTCTTCTCTACTATATCCTAAAGCTTCCATGTCTTCTATCTTTTGTTTTATATTTTCTATGCTATAGCTATATATTGCTGGTAACCTCTTTGTCATATTTATTACGTCTTCTCTACTATATCCTAAAGCTTCCATGTCTTCTATCTTTTGTTTTATATTTTCTATGCTATAGCTATATATTTGTGGTAAATTCTTTGTCATATTTATTACTTCTTCTCTACTATATCCTAAAGCTTCCATGTCTTCTATCTTTTGTTTTATATTTTCTATGTTATAGCCATATATTTCTGGTAACTTCTTTGTCATCTTTATTACGTCTTCTCTTTTATAACCTAAAGCTTCCATGTCTTCTATCTTTTGTTTTATATTTTCTATGCTATAGTCATATATTGCTGGTAACCTCTTTGTCATATTTATTACGTCTTCTCTACTATATCCTAAAGCTTCCATGTCTTCTATCTTTTGTTTTATATTTTCTATGCTTAAGCCATATATTTCTGGTGCCTTCTTTGTCATATTTATTACGTCTTCTCTACTATAACCTAAAGCTTCCATGTCTTTTATCTTTTGTTTTATATTTTCTATACTATAGCCATATATTGATGGTAATGCTTTTGTCATATTTATTATGTCTTCTTTTTTATATCCTAAAGCTTTCATGTCTTCTATCTTTTGTTTTATATTTTCTATGCTATAGCTATATATTGATGGTGCCTTCTTTGTCATATTTATTACTTCTTCTCTACTATAACCTAAGGCTTCCATGTCTTCTATCTTTTGTTTTATATTTTCTATGCTATAGCTATATATTGATGGCACTCTTTTTGTCATCCTTATTACGTCTTCTCTACTATAACCCAACGAAATTAAAAATTCATAATTTCTTTTTATATTATTTAATAATGTTTCAGGTGTACACCTAGCCAAACTATAATCATTTAATATTGTTTCAATATCGCCTTCTTCATACCCTAATTCTCTTAAATATTTTTTTAATTCTTCCATTTCTTTCCCTTCTTTTTTTTTTACCTCAAATTTACTACATACATTATATCAATAAAATTCAAAATACTCTATCATAAAAAATAAATGGTCTTTTTAAAGAAATAACTGGTCTTCTTGGTTCCCTCTTTCTAGTTCATCTTGATGTTCATTTTGTGCATTAGTTATATCATCTATAAGTGCTGTATCTGCTTGCTCTTTTAGTGTTTGTATGCCTAATTCTTGTGTACTTACTGTTCCTGCTTGCTCTTCTCTTTGGTTTCTCAAATATTCTTTATAATCATACCTTGCAAGTAAATCTGGCTTTGTTACCCCATATTGTCTTTCGAATTGCTTCTGACTAATAAATAGCTTTCTATAATTATTTTCATCTATCTGTATTCCTTTTTCTTTATAAAACATATATCTTGCATAACTTAATTTTGTACTTTGCATTAACTTTTTTGGATCTATTACTGCTAATGAATGTAAACCAATTGAATCATAGAATTCTATTTTTTGCCTTATATTTTCTATGCTATAGCTATATATTTGTGGTGACTTCTTTGTCATATTTATTACATCTTCTCTACTATATTCTAAAGCTTCCATGTCTTCTATCTTTTGTTTTATATTTTCTATGCTATGGCTATATATTGATGGCCATGCTTTTGTCACATTTATTACTTCTTTTCTACTATATCCTAAAGCTTCCATGTCTTTTATCTTTTGTTTTATATTTTCTATTCTACAGCTATATATTGATGGTAACTTCTTTGTCATATTTATTACATCTTCTCTACTATATCCTAAAGCTTCCATGTCTTCTATCTTTTGTTTTATATTTTCTATGCTTAAGCCATATATTGCTGGTAACCTCTTTGTCATATTTATTACTTCTTTTCTTTTATAACCTAAAGCTTCCATATCTTCTATCTTTTGTTTTATATTTTCTATGCTATAGCAATATATTGCTGGTAACCTCTTTGTCATATTTATTACGTCTTCTCTACTATATCCTAAAGCTTCCATGTCTTCTATCTTTTGTTTTATGTTTTCTATGCTATAGCCATATATTTGTGGAAAATTCTTTGTCATCTTTATTACGTCTTCTCTACTATATCCTAAAGCTTTCATGTCTTCTATTTTTTTCTTCATATTTTCTATGCTATAGCCATATATTGATGGTAAATTCTTTGTCATCTTTATTATGTCTTCTCTACTATATCCTAAATCTTCCATGTCTTCTATCTTTTGTTTTATGTTTTCTATGCTATAGCCATATATTTGTGGAAAATTCTTTGTCATCTTTATTACGTCTTCTCTACTATATCCTAAAGCTTTCATGTCTTCTATTTTTTTCTTCATATTTTCTATGCTATAGCCATATATTGATGGTAAATTCTTTGTCATCTTTATTATGTCTTCTCTACTATATCCTAAAGCTTCCATGTCTTCTATCTTTTGTTTTATATTTTCTATGCTTGAGCTATATATTGGTAGGAAATTCTTTGTAATCTTTATTACGTCTTCTCTACTATAACCCAACGAAATTAAAAATTCATAATTTCTTTTTATATTATTTAATAATGTTTCAGGTGTATACCTAGCCAAACTATAATTATTTAATATTACTTCAATATCGCCTTCCTCATACCCTAATTCTCTTAAATATTTTTTTACCTCTACCATTTTTCTTTCCCTTCTTTTATTTAAATCTCAAATTTACTACATACATTATATCAATAAAATTCAAAATACTCTATCATAAAAAATAAATGGTCTTTTTAAAGAAATAACTGGTCTTCTTGGTTCCCTCTTTCTAGTTCATCTTGATGTTCATTTTGTGCATTAGTTATATCATCTATAAGTGCTGTATCTGCTTGCTCTTTTAGTGTTTGTATGCCTAATTCTTGTGTACTTACTGTTCCTGCTTGCTCTTCTCTTTGGTTTCTCAAATATTCTTTATAATCATACCTTGCAAGTAAATCTGGCTTTGTTACCCCATATTGTCTTTCGAATTGCTTCTGACTAATAAATAGCTTTCTATAATTATTTTCATCTATCTGTATTCCTTTTTCTTTATAAAACATATATCTTGCATAACTTAATTTTGTACTTTGCATTAACTTTTTTGGATCTATTACTGCTAATGAATGTAAACCAATTGAATCATAGAATTCTATTTTTTGCCTTATATTTTCTATTTTATAGCCATATATTGCTGGCAATGCTTTTGTCATATTTATTACGTCTTCTCTACTATATCCTAAAGCTTTCATATCTTCTATCTTTTGTTCTATATTTTCCATTCTATATCCATATATTGCTGGCACTGTTTTTGTCATCTTTATTACGTCTTCTCTACTATATCCTAAAGCTTTCATTTTTTCTATCTTTTGTTCTATATTTTCTATGTTTAAGCCATATATTTGTGGTAACTTCTTTGTCATCTTTATTACGTCTTCTCTACTATATCCTAAGCCTTCCATGTCTTCTATCTTTT
>CAZQTH010000044.1:0-11702 GCA_964596175.1 uncultured Clostridium sp.
GTTCATATATTCCCAACGCCTTTTTGTAGCTTTCCTCCGCCTCTGCTATGCGTTGAGTATTTCTATACAAATTACCGAGGTTGCTATAGCTTGTTGCCAAATCAGGTTCGTATGCCGCGGGATTTTCCGTTGACAACCTCGTCATTATCCCCAGCGCCTTTTTGTAGCTTTCCTCCGCTTCTGCTATGCGTTGCGTATCGCTATACAAAGCACCGAGGTTGTTATAACTCATCGCCAAATCAGGTTCGTATGCCGCGGGATTTTCTTTAGACAAGCGTTCATATATTCCCAACGCCTTTTTGTAGCTTTCCTCTGCCTCGACTAAGCGTTGCGTATCGCTATACAAATTACCGAGGTTGTTATAACTCATCGCCAAATCAGGTTCATATGTCGCGGGATTTTCTTTGGTCAAACGCTCGTATATGCCAACCGCCTCTTTATAACATTCCTCCGCCTCTGCTATGCGTTGTGTATTGCTATACAAAACACCGAGCAGATTGTTGAGTGCAGCTATATCATATTGCGAAGCAGTTGCACCACCTTCGGCATAGTACCCCTGCAATTTTTCGGCATATGCTATCGCCTTTGTAAAATCTTTCTGCCGCCAAAGGAAACCAGCATAATCGTAGAGAACATCAAGCTCCACGCCGTATTCTTCCGCCTCAGGTGCAATTTCGGCATATATCTTGTTTATGTCGTTATGACGGTCGGCATAGCCGTACATAGTTTTGAGTACGTCTATAGCCAGCCTTTGTTCGCGGATATAGGCGACTGCAAGTGATTTCTGTTCCTCCTTTATCCGCTCAGACATCTCTTGCAGCCGACGCTGGCGGGCACGGTAGTCGTCGGTGTTCTCCCGTTCCGTGAGCAAGCGAACGCAGCCCTCTTTATCGCCGAGTTCGAGCAGTCTGTAAGCCTCCTTCATGCGGAGAGTCATGCCGCCTTCGGTATAGTTGCGGCACATGCCGAGCGAGAGTTCGAAGATATTTTTGCGCAACTCCTCTATGTCGTCCTTTAATTTTTGCCGCTTCGCCTGCACGGCGGCAAATTCTCTGTAGAAAGTAGGCTCTGCTCCGCCGGCAAGATATATAGACCTCATCTGAACATACCGCTCTTCAAGCATAGCTGCTTGCTCTTGCAGTTCCTTTAGCTCTTTACTGTTTACAAATTCCTGTACATTTTTAAGGTCAATGCCGTCCACCGCAACGCCGCCTACCTTGCAACTGTTGCCATCTATATCCACCTTTAAAAAATTCATCTCGGCAAACTTTATGTTGAGCAATATGCGCAGTTTGATAGTATCTATATGACTGAAAGTACCATAGTAGTGCTGATATGTTTTATCTATCTCCTGCATAAAGTCTGTAAGGGACTGCTCTAAGCTCTCTTCCTTGGGTACCTCTTTGAAGTAGACATATATCTTGGGTTTATCGTTCTTTTTAAACGCTTCGAAGGCCTCTTTAAACTCCTCTACGGTGTATTCGCCCGCGCGCGTAAAGAACAGGAAGAAACACATATCGCTGCCACGGATAATCTCGTTATATTCGTCCTGTTTGCGGGTCTTTGACATGGCGGTATCTATATCCTCACACAAAATAGGCGTGATTCTTGTATCATACCTGTCCACGAAATCTTCACTAATGTGGTATATGAAATTTTCAAGTTCCTGCCTTTCGCTTTTAAACTCCGTGATTGACGAACCGAGAAAAATAGTTATCTTCTTCATATACTTCCTCCTTTGAATTTGCCGATTTTTATAAAAACAAGAATTGACTGTCAGATATTATAATTATAATGTAATTCTCTTTCGATTGCAATAGGATATTAAATCTTTGCTAACCATCATTAAAAATTTTTAAACAGTTACATAAAAGATAATTATATGATATAGTTCAGATTGTCAGCACACAACAATAAAAGAATGAATTACATGAATTGCTTTTGTTTCCAAACAAAGCATAAATAAGGTAAATATTATGAAAGTGAAATTTTGTGGAATTAATAAAGTTGAATATACTGAAATGGCTATTTCATTAAAAGCTGATTTCTTAGGATTTTTGGTAGGCATAACCCGCGTTGCCGAAGATAAACTTACCAATGAAGAAGCAAAAAAATAATTGTTGCAGTAGACTTTAAAAAAAGCATCCCGATAGCAGTCACACATCTTCTCAACGCTGAAGAAGTAATAAAAACGATGCGCGAAATAGGTGTAATCTCCGTTCAACTGCACGATGCAATAAGCATTGAAGGCATTAAAAGAATACGAGACTCTTTCCCAAGCGGTTATATTATAAAAACCATCCATGTTCAAAATCGAAAAAAAAGTATAGAACAGGCGATATACCTTCAAGATTATGTAGACGCCTTACTCTTGGATACACGTACAGATGATTGTCTTGGAGGAACCGGAAAAGTACATGATTGGAGTATAAGCGCAGAAATTGTATCTAATGTCAAAAAACCTGTTTTTCTTACAGGCGGCCTTTCTCCGCAAAATATATGTTCAGCCATTGAAATGGTCAAGCCATTCGGTGTCGATGTAAATTCGGGTGTTGAGAATAATTAAGTGAATCAAAATGGATATTTTAAAACTCGAAAAAGCCAAATTGTTTGAAGATCTAGCTGAAAAACTTACAACCGAATGCAATAAAAAAACTTACCATGGAGGCAATGGTAACGAGGAAATCATTAGCTGGGCAAGAGAGGCGGGTATCCCGACAAGCAGTACACTTAATACGGGGGAGGTGTTGCTTGGACTTTTATTTGCAAGAAATGTCATAATTCACAGTAAACTTGCCAAAGCTGTTTCTGATTGTATAAATGGGGGCATACAATCTCTAATACATAACCAATGTAAAACAGACGGTTGGACAACATCTAAATCTGATTCATCATGGCCTCCGGCAATATAATATCTACAGCTATAGCCATTCGGGCATTTAGTGAATTTGAACTTATGTACAACCGCGATTCTAAAAAAATAAATAGCGTATATCAAAAGCATATATCTCCCTTGTAGACATTCAAACAAGTCCGGAATTCAATTACAAATTTCGTCATTCTTCTGATAATATGTCAATGCATATGGTAATTGCGACATATATGGAAACAATATATATTGCCCGAACACACTACACGCGATTCCGACCTTTAATAAGAGAATAATATTGAGCCGCGGAGAACAAATATCCTCCGCGGCTCAAATTTTAATTGTATACAATTCTTTTATCCGCTACCTGATATACTTTACATTCCTCGCGTCGCCGACGCGCTTTAATTTGCCGGCCTCCACCATTTTTGTAAGCAACCGCGTTGCCGTGGCAGGAGAAACATTGAGCAATTTTTCAACATCCCTGCGGACGACCTCGCCGTGTTCGTCCACATATTTTTCTACCTCTGCCTCCCTGTCGCTGCTGCCCATAGCCACAATAGCCGAACCGCGTTCAAGTTTATAAAGCACAACCTTGAACGAATTAGGCGCACACTCAAACAAAGGTTGTTTGCTACGACCTTGGTAAGACTTTTTAATCTTGGCAATGCCCGTACCGTAAGCCTCGATAAGGTGCAGACGATAGAATACATCCGCCAGCTTACGGTTGCGAAGATAGGAAACTCCCATCATTACGTCAGCCATTTCCACGCCGCGCATAAGCCCGCCGAGGGAGATAAACTCTATCCTGTCGCCGAACATACTCACGAACGTATCACCGTTCATAGCATAATCCCTGTGGACGACGGCATTCAGAAGCGCCTCGCGAATGGCCTCCACAGGGTAATCCCTGTAATCCTCACGCTTCACACCGCTTATCTTGGGACTGCTCAGACGGTTGTTGCCGTCGATTATTCTCATCACGTCATCAATCTGCCTGAACAGAGAGCCGCTGAATTCATGTCTGTCGCGAAAAACTTCCTTGCTTTCGCCATCGAATACGGCAAACTTGATTTTGTAGCTGCACTGGTCGGACAGAAGATAGGCAAGATTTGTATAACAGCCGTCCCTGCCGATTATACCGAGCGAGCGCTTTTGCGTTTCGCCGAACGGCATACCCGCGCTGTCGAACTGCCTCTGCGCCTCGATAAAAGTAAGATTCTGTTCGAGGGAGCGGGCGTCCTCGTAGGCGGTGCTGACGTCCTTTATCATATTAAGTATTTCCGTCTGCGTGGCGGGCGTGGACGCCGTACCCCTGCGCACAAACACACCCTCGGGGCGGATACCCTTGCTTTGGGCATAGTACGGCGCCATACTGCCCTTATTGACGGTAATTTGCAGAACATCTTTACCTTCAAGCACAACGGGCTTTATATCAACAAACGCCATCACGTCTGGCTTGATATTGTCCTTGATATTATCGGTACACTTAATTTCGGTATCATTGATATTTTCAATGCCGCACACGCTGCCGTCGTCGTTGACTCCGACGTATATCGTCCCGCCCGAAGTATTGACAAAGGCAATGACTTCCTTGTAAAGCTCCTTTGTGTATTCACTTTTGAATTCTATGATATCGCTCTCGGTCATGGTTGCCCTCACTTATCTAATCATGATTAGATATGATTTGATTATGATTAGATTATAGATGATTTGATTTAATTTGTCAAGAACGATAAACTAAAAGATTGAGTGAGTTGCAATTACTTTTTGTATTGCTGTTCCCATTTGTTGCAGGTTGCCAGGGGCGGCATATTAGCCAGATTGAATACGCCTCCGTAACACTTGCCCTTGCAAGTATTTTCAAATTCAACATATTTTAAAAACGGGTCGTAGGGATGGCGGTCTCCGTCCCACCTTGCACAGGTTGCGCAATTTTTCCAATTTGAAGGAATTGTCTGTTTCATAAATACTCCTTATCCGCGGGCTTGCTCCCGCATTTTTACATACCTAATTCTATCAGCTTTTCAATATATTCAAGCAAATTCTATGTGTTGCCCTCGTTTTTGCGGAATAGTTCGGGGATATCCCGCCACGAAAGGCGTTCGTTGAATAAGATTTTGCCCTGTAAAATATCGTTCCATATATCTTGCGGCAAAGTAACATTGCCGACAATTACATTTTTGAGAGCGAGAAGTTGTTGTTTATACGGACAATATTCGCGTTCAGTCGAAAAGGGCGCTAAATCAGCCTCATGAAATTGTAATTTTTCCACGCACGGCTCTCTGTCGTACACCGCTATGCCCAGAACGCTGTAATGGTTTTGCCATATTGCGCCCTCTTTTGCACATTCGGGCGCCTTATATACCACAAATACTTTGTGCCGGTTTTCAGCTTCCCAGTCCGTGCAAGCGACTATATCCCCTGGTCTGAACTTCGTGCCCGCGCCTTCCTGCCCGTCAGAGAGGCGGTATTCATATTCTTCTTCGCCGAATACATAGTAGCGCGTGCGGACTTCGCCCGTGTACCGCAAATACCAGACAATTTCATCGGGCGCAGTTTTATCGCGTTCACAACGCCATATATCGGTATCAATTTCTGAAATCAGCAGATTATACCATATATATTCATCGACATATTCCCTCCGCCAGGAGCTGTTTTTATCCTTGATTTCCAGGCGGTCCTCCACGCCGGGAGAGAAGACCTCGTCGTTTGCGTAAATGTTTCCAAGCCGCTCTTCGAAGCAGTTCAGAAGGTAATTTTTTGCGCTTTCGAAGTCGCCGAACACCTTGCCGAAATCGCTGTTCCAATTCCACTTTTCGTCGCCTTTGAAGGGAAAATTATTCCGCACGACAAAGCCGTGAGCATGATATATCTTCATAACTCCCCCCCTGCTACTTCAATTTTCCGTCAGCGCCTTCTTCAAACCGAATGGCACTCTTAAGTAATAGTTCTGCCATACACACAAACTTAAGACAGAACTCTAACGAGGTAATCTCGCTCCAATGCAATTCTGAAAAGATATGCGAAACCAACTTATTGTCGCAAAACGCATCGTCGACGCAAAGAGCAACGATGTCCTGCAACGCAGACTCTTCGGATATTTTTACACCAAAATGAAGATTGTAGTTTTTTATGATATAATTTTTAACACTGTTACTGCCAGTCATAATCACTCCTGCTAGCCGCTTATCCGCGTTATTACTTGCTTTACATATTCCCGTGGGATATCGGCAGATTGCCACACCCCGTTTGCCGAGAGGTAAAATTTATACCCCTCCGCCGTCATGCGCTTTGAATCAATCACCAAAACAATCGGCTTGCCGTGCCTTGTGCCGGCAGCAAACGCCGCGTCTATATTATCCGTAAGGTGGACGAACATGCGCGAGCGCCTGCAAATGCCGTACTCCTTTATGCCCGCGAGGAACTTTTCGGCGGTGCCGTGGTACAACACATCGGGCGGAGTACACTCCCTCATACACACATTCACGGCGACCGAATGTCCCTGATTGGCGCGTATCTTTGTCTTATCATCGTTGAACGAATAACGCCGTTTGGCGTCAGTTAAAACAATGCGTTCCAAAATTGCCCCGCTGATATACCGCCCCGAAGCGTTTATTCCGTCTATCAGTGCAGACACGTCTGCCCAACCACCCTCGTCGAGGACGACGTTTGCGACAGACGGATTGTGCCGCAAAACATACGCTATGAATTTACTGAGGCTCACAAGCCCGTCACCAGCACCACTCATTATAAACCGAACTTTTTAAGAAAATCTTTGTCGCAGGCAGAGGCAAGCCTTTCGCGGCCATATTTTAAACGTTCCTCCGCTATTATCATATCTCGGGCGTAGAGTAAAAAGTCTGCGCCCGCCTGTCCCTTTATCACCGCAGACAACACGGGCAGACAGCGTTGTATACCCTGAAACCCGCCGCGGTAGTATTGAAAATCGTAGCAGTACGGGATATGGTCCCAACAGAGACTGCCGTCTTCGCCGAAGAACCAGCCGTTGCCGAACATATCGCTGCCGTCGCCCGCCCTTTGATAGTATTCGATAAGTTTATCCGCACAGGAGTCGTTCGTTGCGGAATATGTGCCGCCGTTTGCCTTAACTTCCTCACCGTTCCACACGCTGAGACCGATGAGAACGAACGGTTCGCCGTGCGCTCCGATACAGAGTATATCGCCCCTTTTGAATGGCGTGGGCAGGTTTACCCATATGCCGTCAAACCAATCGGCGTAAGTACTGTCGCTGCCGCTGACCGACACAACCTGCCTCTGCCCGTTCATAGCGACGCGGATAGTGCGGCCGCCTTTGCCCGTAAAGCGCTTGCGCACTACAAACTGCCCGACCTCCTGCAAAATGTCGGAGTATTCCTCCTCTATAACCGCCAGACACTCGTCCAGGCAGGAAAATATTCTGTCGTCTTCGCACACTCTTTCGTCGGAAAGGTAGCGCACGCCAAAGGAGTATACTCCGCCGCCAATATCGCTGTAAAATTGCCCGAGCAGGTCATTCTCTTCGCCGAGCAAGCCGCACACAGCCCCGTCGAGCGGGATACTGCCGCACGGCGTATCGGCAATACATCTGTTTATAACTGTTCCCGAAAATTCGGGCAAACATTCCTTCCACGCGGCGTGTTTTTGTTCGAGCGTGGCGCTTTGGTTGCGCCATATTATGCAAGCAATCTGCTTTGGCGTAAATTTATGCCCCTGCTCTTTGAGGTAGTCGGCCACATCGCGCGAGTTTATAAAAGTAAGGATATCCGTCATATTTTTTCCTGTCAGCCGAACGACTTAAAAGTTCCTGCGGTTAAACTATCCGTTCATCGTTCACCCTTAAAAATTCAGAATTCAAGATTGCCGTACTGCTCGATAAACTCGTCCATGTTTATCATTAAGTTGTGGCCGTCCTCTTCGTCGGAAATATACCCCATGTGTTCCATCCAATGGATTATGCGCATGGCGTTGTTTCGATCGGTCTTTGCAAAACGCATTATATGCTCCAACGATACGTTGTTGCTGGTGATGCACAGCCACAGCGACCAGATATATTTATCATCAATCGCTTCGACATAGGTTCCCTCCAATACGGTAAAATCGTGGCGGACGAGCCCTGCCCTGATTATATTGAATATCTCCTTGCTGACGAGCGTTGTGCCATCAGGTATAACGCTCTTTTTGGTTATGTAGCACATTCTGTCGAACTCGTTTATGGTGAGCATGGTGTACCCCACGCCTATGTTTCTGCATATAAATCTTTCCTGCGCGAGCATTTTATCCTCCTTGAATTACCACAATAAATGCAGCAAATTTGATTTTATAACCTCAGTATCTTATCCTCAAATTCCTTTAAGTTATCGCAAAACATTTCCAACGCGCTATCAAGCTTAGCTGTTATATTACTGAGCGGTTGATTAGCGTCGGCCGACTTCCAAAATGGCACATTTTCAAATATTCTCCTCCACTCCTCCTTATCCAGCGGATCATTTACCCAAGTATTACCTTTAACATTATTAGGATTTTCTTGAAAATATTTATCCTGAACACAATCCCAATTAATATCTTTTTTTCTTACAATATGAATCTCACCAAGTATTCTAACATTACCATTATTCTTTCCACTAGTACCAATACGGCATCTCCATTTATCCGTAGAGAACACCACACCATCTTTTTTACCAATATCATTTATTTTTTCTTCCATCTTCTTAGTATAGCAACAGAATGATTGTAAACTATCAGAAGCGATAATTAATTCAGAAAGAGGAAATTTTTTCTGCCAAATGATTGGAAGCTGTTCTCTGCAATAAGCTATCACGTTTTCAAGTCTCGCAGAAAATTTATTATAATTATTAACAGCTTTCAACGCTGCAGCCAAATTCTTATCGCTCAATATCTCTTCACATTTTTGATGCAATGTCGGGTTCATACCAAGAATATCTTCATACATATTTATAAAATCCTCCAATAAAAATTTTAATCTTAATTTATAATGTAATTTTACTTGCTTAAAATGATTGTTAATAATTTCTCTATATAACGATATTATCTGATAGTAATCGAATACGCACCATTCTGGTTTGTACGCACCATTGGAATCATTGCGAGGCAATTCACCTTTAGGGGTAAGATAGATAAAAATCTTATTGCTGTAATGTCCAAACCTCCCATTTTTACAGTAGTTATAATATTTTTCCAACTGATCATCATGCGTAGTTGTATCTATTTTGTTTTCTATAACTATTACCGTTTTTGTATCTGCAATATCTATAAGGATATCTATATCATCTCGTTCGATTTCCACAGTATATTGTTTTCCAATTAACTGAGTAAAATCAACTCGAGAATTAATTAAAGGACAATTCCCAATAATATCTTTGTTTTGCAACGGTGTTGGCGTATATTGATCGCCATTTGTTTTATAATCATACAATTTTCCACACAGCCCGATCAAAACATTGTTACCCAGCTTATGTGGTTCGTCCGGGGAAAGAAGCCAGGCAAGGAAATGTGAATGTTTTACTTCCTGCCGTCCGATTCCCGTAGCGTCGACAATGTTTATATTTTTTTGATTTTTGAGATTTTGAAGCTCTTCCAATGCAGTTTTAAGCTTATCCAAATTCTCGTTTAAATCTACATTGTTTGTGTTGTTTTGCATAATTTCCTCCTTTATGTTAAAATGTATTTTTTTATTTCAGGTTAGCGGCGGATCTGTATATACCGCAATGTTCTTTTGAAGAAACGCCTTCATCTTTTCAACAGCAGCGGGCGGCTCAACTATCTTTATTTCACCACCGAAGAGCGCGCACCAGTTTAAAAATACTTTAGAAACCGTAGTGTATACTTTGACAATATAAAAATCATTGCAAGAACTATCGGGAGTTGGCCGCACGTTCTCTCCAAATTTATCGTATATATCGCCGAGCAGACGCCTTTTTACACTTAGGGTTACCGTTTTATTTTCGTCCGTCCACATGCTGTTGCCGGTTAAAAGACGTTTTATATCGCGCGTTTCAAACTCCCTTTTGCCATTTCGGGGCGCCGACTGCAGAATATCCTCCTCCAGCACAACGACGCCAGTCATTCTGTCAATGCGGTAAGTTTTCTTACCGTTATCCGAAAATGAGTAGCCGACAAGATAGTAATAACCGTTATTGAATATAAGACCATAAGGGGCTATTGTGCGTGGAGCGCTGAAGTAATCGCGCTCACACTTTTCATTTAAATAAAAATACCCAAACGAAACCTTTTTATTATCTGCTATAGCGCGGCAGATAATCTCAACCGATTTCATAACCTCGCAATTTTTATGGTAACGGCCGTCATCTTTTTCTGTATAACTTTTTAAAAAAGCTCTTTGACTACGCTCCGTCAGATTAACCAACTTACCGCAAAGTTCTATAACCATATTTTCCGTCATAAAGTTTGCTGCAAGCGTTGCGTCAACCAAAAACCTCAGCTCAGCAAAAGTCAATGACGGAAGCGCTCCATTGCCTGGACAATACGGAGATTCTTTATTTAAAGAGTAAACGGCTTTGTTCGCCTTTTTATGCGTAACATTTATTACGTTATCAGGCCCATTCGCACAGTATCCGTTCTCCGTCCCGTTGGCGCAGCAATAGAAAAAGCGATTGAGTGAGTTCACCTTTTTACCGAGCGTTCTGCGGTCGCAACCAATTATGCCCGTTATATCTTTCGCGGTAACGCCATTATCACCGCCTTCAGAAATTACGTTGAACAGCGCAATCATCTTATCGAATGTGTTTTCACTCATTAAGTCACCTCGTTTTCAATGCAATTATAACATCAGATAGCGCACAATGCAATAGTAAGTTGTCGCAATATCGCGACAACTATATAAATTTTATATGAGTTTATCCGTCGCCAACATCCCGCTTAACAATACGGCAATTTCAGATTGAAAGCATTATACCAAAAACGCAAAAAAAAGGTCGCTGGAGCGACCTTTTTTGACTTAATGTTATAAAATTTTATTTTGCAACAACTTTTAAAGGTATTTTGATAGTATAAATCATAATTTGTGATTATGTTGCAAATGTGGTTTTACAAACTCAATATCTGTTTTTCAAATTCATTTAAGTTCTTGCAAAACTCGTCCAACGCATTATCAAGATTGGCTGTTATATTAATGAGCGGTAGAGTTGCGTCGGCAGACTTCCAAAATGGCACCTTTTCAAATATTCTCCTCCACTCCTCTTGCGTTATAGGGTTATTAACCCAAGGGCTACCTTTAACATCATTAGGATATTTTTGAAAATACTTATCCTGAGCACAATCCCAATTAATACCTTTTTTTCTTACAATATGAATTTCACCATTAATATTAGCAGGCTCGCTCCCATCGGTTCCTATATAGCACCGTATAGATGTAGGAAATTTAGTACCATATGAATTGCCACTGATAGCGTTCAAATGGTCAAGCATATCTTGAGTATAGCAACTCAAAGACTTCTTCGCTTTTCGGATTACAAGTTTTGACTTAGAATAATTTTTCCAATTATTTTCGAGCCAGTTAATACAATAAGCAATTATCATACTAACCATATCAAAATCCTCCTTTTTCTATATGTGAATATTATACCCTATACAACCACAGATGTCAATACACCGTTATCATGCTTATCAATACATATTATTTACTTGCCCGCACGAGTTCCTGCCGGATTTTGACATGGTTCAGCATATCATAAAATCTACTTCCTTTTAAGCGAAACGCCGTCATCGAATGCAGATATGCCAATGAAAGTTACGCTATTCGGTATGGTTATGCTTTTAAGCGATGTACAATAAGCGAACGCATAATTGCCAA